>JAAEOR010001115.1 GCA_024222895.1 Hyphomicrobiales bacterium
AAAGAGCGAGCAGGAGACCCAGGTCCTGTTCGAGCTCATCGCCCACCGCTACGAGACCGGGAGCCTGATCATCACATCCAACCAGCCGTTCGCCGAATGGGACCGTATCTTCCCGGACCAGATGATGACCGTCGCCGCCGTCGACCGGCTGATCCACCACGCGAGCATTATCGAGGTCAGCAGCGACAGTTACCGGCGCAAGGAGGCCCTGCGCCAGGCTGGCGGTCACCCGACAACAATTACCCCGGCACCGGCGGCAACTACACCGGCCGGGCCGCCACCGATCCGTGACGGCAACCCCCGACAGCCATCCCCGCTGTAACGATCACGCTGGGATAATTGTCACCACCCAGGCTTCGGCCCGACACGGCGACAACTACCCCCAGCGGGCCGCCGCCCGCCGTGTGCCGGGACCGAGCACTTCCAGTCGCCCTACGGGCTCCTTCCCGTGCTCGGTCCCGGCACACGGCGAACCAAACCCAACCTAAGAGGAGAAATCCAATAAAGAAAATGAATACAACTAACCGGCCAAGATAATTGTCGCTGACCGGACAAGATAGTTGACACCGGATAGCTGGACCTTTCCCGGGCATCCTGTACCATCCCAGGATTTGATAGGGGTACCTGGGGTTAGATCTTGATGAACAACAATCCAGAATACGTACAATTCAGGGGCGAGCGTATCGCGCTGGAGGCCCTGTTCAAACGCCTCGGCGATATCGAGGTAAAAAATGCGCGTCTGAAAAGGGACAAGCACAAAGCACTCCGCCGCTACCACCGGCAAGAGGAGCTAAAGCCGTATGAGGCCGAATTGATCAAGCTCCAGGAGCAGTTGGAGAGAGACAATCGGCGCATGATCATCCTGTTCGAGGGGCGCGATGCCGCGGGTAAGGGAGGTGCCATCCAGCGCATCACATTTTACATGAACCAGCGGCACTATCGGATTGTTGCCCTGGGAAGACCGACGGATGGGCAACGCGCCCAATGGTTCTACCAGAAGTACGTCTCCCATTTTCCCAGGGGAGGAGAGATCGTGATCTTCGACCGCAGTTGGTAC
>JAAEOR010001116.1 GCA_024222895.1 Hyphomicrobiales bacterium
CCCGCGTCGACGATTTCCTTGATCTTTGCGACCTCCGGACCGCTGATCTTCGGCCCCATGTCCGGATTGGTCAGTGGATCGCCGATGGTCAACGCGCCGGCGCGGTCCAGGAACTTCGACATGAACTCATCGGCGACGTTGCGGTGGAGATACATGCGTTCATTACAGGTGCAGATCTGGCCGCAATTGGTGAAGCGCGCCGTGATCGCGGCGCTGACGGCGGCATCGACGTCGGCGTCTTCCATCACCACAAACGGGGCATTGCCGCCGAGTTCGAGTCGCAAGACCTTGAGCAGACTCGCACCGGCCGCGTAGATCTCCTTGCCGGCGCGGACGCTGCCCGTCATCGTCACCATGTCGGACAATCGGCTCTCGACGAGCGCCTGGCCGACGACCGGACCGCGCCCGGTCAGCACGTTGATGACGCCAGGCGGAAATCCGACTTCATGGGACAGCCGCGCTAGTTCGAGACCAGACATCGGTGTGAACTCGTGGGACAGCAGAACAAGGGTGTTACCGGCAACCAGTGATGGCCCGAGCTTCCGCGTTGCCAGGGCGGCCGGGTAGTTCCAGGCAGTCAGCCCGACGACCACGCCGAACGGAACCCGCCGGATCCAGACTTCTTCATCAGGCTGGTCAGAGGGAAGAATGTCCCCCTCGATCCGCCGGGCGTTTTCTGCCGCGTAGCGTAGGAAGACCTGGGAGAAGCTGATCTCGCCGGCGGCCTGATCAAGCGGCTTGCCCTGCTCCGCCACGACCACCCGTGCGAGCCGATCGGCATCGCGGGCGATCGCGTCGGCCAGCTTCGATACCAGTTGTCCGCGTTCGATCGCCGGAAGTGCAGCCCAGGCCGGCTGAGCCCGCCGCGCCGCCTCAAGTGCCGCTATCGCGTCGTCCGGCGTACCCTCTGGAATGGTAGCGACAATATCTTCGTTGGCGGGGTTCTCAACCTCGATACGAGATGCCCGATCGGCGTAGTGCCAGGCACCGTCCACATACATTCCGTAGTCCACGACCCCGTGCCCAACCTCGAACCGATCCGCCATAGCCGCCCTCATCATCAAAGCTTGTTATTTTGGTCATACCAGATTATCATCAATGACATGAATTGGACGACTTAGTCAACAGATTCAGTGGATATGGCGATATTTTGGTATGAATAACTCAAACATTCCGAGTATTTTTGTCGTACGACCTAGCGTCGGTGATCCGCCGATTACGGATTTCACCGAAGGCGATAACCGCTAGCATCTGGCAGGAAGCGGTGGGACCGAGAATCACCCGGGACGGAGAACAGCCCGCAATGCCCGATGCCTCCGAGCAGACGAGCAGCGATCATCGCGCTGCCGATATCGTCGTCAGAGGGATCGAGCGGGATATCCTGTCCGGCGACCTTCCCGACCGCTCGCCGCTGCCGGCCGAACGCGATCTCATGGTCAAATACGGGACCAGCCGGACCGTGATCCGGGAGGCTATCACCGCCCTGTCGAACCGCGGGCTGGTTGAGAATCGTCCAAGGTTCAGGCCGATCGCCCGGATGCCCGGCTATGACACGGCCCTCGATGCGGCCGGAGGAATCGTCAAGCACCTGCTCTCCGCAAGCGGCGGCGTCAGGACGCTCTACGACAGCCGCATCTTTCTCGAACGTGCACTGGCCCGCGACGCCGCGACCAGCGCCCGCAAGACCGACATCGAGAATCTCAAGGAAGCTCTTGCCGCCAACCAGGCGGCGATCGGCGACTCGGCTTCATTTCACGCCACCGACATCGCCTTTCACCGTGTGCTCTATCAGGTGCCGGACAATCCGATCTTCCCGGCGATCCATCAGGCCTACACGTCGTGGCTGGCACCCCATTGGGAAAAAATGCTGCGCTCGCCTGAGCGGAACAGGGTCAACTACCAGAGCCACAAGGCTATTTTTGACGCTATCGTCGAGCGCGATCCCGACGCGGCGGAGCAGGCCCTGGCAAGCCACCTCAACGCGGCCTGGGAATATGTCCGCGTCACCTTTGAAGCGGACCAGACATGACAGAAACGTTCGATCACATTGTCGTCGGCGGCGGATCTTCAGGATGCGTTGTCGCGGCCCGTCTCGCCAGCGAGGGCGGCGCCCGTGTCCTCTTGCTGGAGGCCGGCTACTCGAACCGGCACCCGTTGCTCGACATGCCGCCGGGGATCTTCAAGCTGATCAACGGCTCGAAATACATGCGCTACCACACGACCACACCGCAGGAGCACCTCGGCGGCCGATCCCACGACATTCCGCAGGGCAACGTCCTGGGCGGCGGCTCGTCGGTCAACGCCCAAGTCTATATGCGCGGCCGGCCGTCGGACTATGACGAATGGGACGAGATCCTGCGCGGCAACAATGACGGCGTCGGCTGGGCCTGGCGCGAGATGCTCCCCCACTTCCGTGGCATGGAAGGCAACAACCGGCTCTGCAACGACCGCCATGGCGCCGATGGACCGCTGCTGGTGTCGGACCCGGGGCACATCGACCCGTTCTCGCGCTGGTTCGTCCAGGCGGTCCAGGCTCTCGGCGAGCCGTTCAACCCGGACTTCAATGGCGAGACCCAGCGCGGTGTCGGCTTCTATCAGTTCATGAACCGCGCCGGCAAGCGAAGTTCCGCCGCCTACGCCTACATTACGCCGCAGAAAGACAATCCCAATCTGACCGTGATGCTTCAATCGCCGGTTCGCCGCATTGTCGTGGAGTCCGGCAGGGCGATTGGCGTCGAGTACACGGATCGCAGCGGCGCAGTCCACACCGCCCGGGCCGACGGCGAGGTCATCCTTTCATCCGGTGCCATCATCACGCCGCAGATCCTGATGCTCTCCGGCATCGGACCGGCGGACCACCTGGCCGAACACGGCATCGATTGCCTGGCCGATCTTCCCGGCGTTGGCCAGAATTTCATCGACCATCCCGAAGTGCCGATGACCACGATCGCCAATGGCCCCTACGGATACTACAAGCAGGGCGTCGGCTGGCGGATGCTCTTGAACGGCATCCACTTCAAGCTGTTCGGAACCGGGCCGGTTACCTCCGCGGGACTTGAAGCCGGTGCGTTCGTCAACCCGCTCGATCGCGACGGGACGCCGACAATCCAGGCCTTCTGCGTGCCGATCGTCTATATCGACCGCGGCTCGCAGGACGCGGTCAAAGACGA
>JAAEOR010001117.1 GCA_024222895.1 Hyphomicrobiales bacterium
CCAACCTTCAGAACATCCCCATTCGCACCGAGGCCGGCCGCAGGATCCGCACCGCCTTCGTGGCGCCGGCAGGGAGCAGGTTGATCTCGGCCGACTATAGCCAGATCGAGTTGCGGCTCCTCGCCCACATTGCCGACATTCCGGAATTGAAGCAGGCTTTCGCCGAAGGTCACGACATCCACGCGATGACCGCCAGCGAGATGTTCGGGGTCGCTATCGAAGGCATGCCGCGCGAAGTTCGCAATCGCGCCAAGGCGATCAATTTCGGGATCATCTATGGCATCTCCGCCTTTGGTCTTTCAAACCAGCTGGCAATCCCGCGCGACGAGGCGGCGGCCTACATCAAGCGCTATTTCGAGCGGTTTCCGGGCATTCGCGGTTACATGGATGCCATGAAGGCGCAGGTACGCGAACACGGCTATGTCGAGACCCTGTTCGGGCGCAAGGTCCACTTCCCCCAGATCAAGTCGGGCAAGCCGGCCGAGCGCGCCTTTGTCGAACGTGCCTCGATCAACGCGCCGATCCAGGGGTCCGCCGCCGACATCATCCGTCGCGCCATGATCCGCATGGAGCCGGCCCTGGCCGAGGCAGGATTGTCGGCCCGGATGCTCCTCCAGGTTCACGATGAGCTGGTCTTCGAGGCGGCGGAGGACGAAGCGGAGGCGGCCTTGCCGGTCATCCGCGATGTGATGGCGGGAGCCGCCGAACCGGCGGCCTGGTTGAGCGTGCCGCTCCAGGTCGATGCGGCCGCCGCCGCCAACTGGGATGAGGCGCATTAATGATGCGGTTCCGACATGGACCGCCGCCTGGTCGCATTGGACGTCGATAGGGAGATCGTGATGCAGACACGGCGCACATTTCTGGCGGCTTCGGCGGCGGGTGCGATGACAACGGCGCTCTCCAGCCGCGGCGCACTCGGCCAAACCGGCTCATCTGTCGAAGTGGCTGCGATCCTGCCGTTTTCCGGCAATCTCGAAATCTTCGGCACCCAGGCGCGGGTGGGACTGGACCTGGCGCAATCGGAAATCAATCAAACTGGCGGCATCATGGGTCGCCCGCTTCACCTTCGCTATGAGGACAATCGCTCCGATCCCGGCCGCGGCGCCGCGCTGGTTGGCGAGGTCGCTGGTGACGGTAAGCCGCTTGCCATTGTCGGGCCGATCTCGTCAGCCGTACGGGACGCCATGATGCCGGAGATCGTCAGCCGCCAGATCCCGCTTCTCTACGCCACCAATTACGAGGGCGGCGTCTGCAGTCGCTATTTCTTCTGCTTCAACACGGTGCCCAATCAGGAGACGGGCAGGATGCTGCCCTATCTGAACGCCAACTTTGGCAATCGCTATTTCATGCTTGGCTCGGACTATGTCTGGCCGCGCAAGATGTTTGAAACGGCCCAGGCCATCATCGCCAAACTGGGTGGCGAAACCGTTGGCATCCGGTTCGAGCCTCTCGGGACCAGCGCGTTTACCGACGCAGTCAG
>JAAEOR010001118.1 GCA_024222895.1 Hyphomicrobiales bacterium
CGGCAATGCCTGCGACCCTGCCGAACTCGCCGCTGCCGCCTCGGCTGTTGTCGCCGACAGGCTGCCGCCGAGCGCCAGCACCGCGACCATGACGCCAATGCCGACAAACCTCATCTGCTCTCCCCCTTGGTGCGGTCCACAATGAACCCAGAAGCTCCCGGGACAGGAGACTAGACCATCGGTGAGCGACCGGCGATCACAATTCAGTCAATCCCGGTGCCGGATTCGGGCTTGCTGCCGGCCCATGAAAGGTCAGTCAAGGCGGAAGGCGCCCTCAAATGGCCCGTCTATGTGCTACGGCCCAACGCCAATAACCCAACTGTCCTCTCCAATCTCCGACTTCCGGGCCGACCTCAGACCATGGCAAGACGAAACAAACTGACCAGACTCCCGGCGCCATTCCTGCGGCGGCTCTCCCTGAAGCCGGAGGTAATGGCCGAGCAATCAGACTATCCGTTCGATCTGCCCTGGCTCCAGGCCGAGGACTTCGAGCTTCAGTTCACGACGCCGGTGACGATCGTCATCGGTGAGAACGGCACCGGCAAATCAACGCTTATTGAAGCCATAGCGGCGCTCAGCGGCTATGACGAAGCCGGGGGCGGCAAGGGATATCGCCCGGTCGACCACGCGAACGCCATCGACACGAGCGGTGCCGGACTGGCCAGCGCCTTGCGCGGCAGCTGGCTACCGAAGATCACCAATGGCTGGTTCTTCAAGGCCGAGTCCTTCTTTTCGGTGGCCCGTTATCTCGATCAGGCCGCACTGGAGGCCAAAAAGAGTCCGCCGGACTTTCTGTCATGGAGCCATGGCGATCGACGCCAGCGACTCATGCGACGATTCGCAGACCCTCCTGCCGCGTTTGCGGCTCCGGCACGGCCGCAGTCGGCCTATCACCAAGGTGCGTCGCGTGCCGCGACCGAGGTCAGTCCAAAGTGACCTGCATGGTGTATGCGTCCGGCGAGCGGGCGGTGTTGTGGCCGTCCCGCACTTCGATCAGGTAGCGGCCAGGCGCGGCGATATCGACCCTGTCCTCGAAAGGCGCCCCCTCGCTCGTCGACGTATGCCATTTGCCCACCTCCCCACCGTTGGAGTCGTAGACGAGGAACGTCATGTTGAGCGGCTCCGGTACCGACGGGAAGCGCACAAGGAGTTCGCCCTGGTGACGGATGTCGACGGCATAAACGTCGGCGTCATTCTTCGGCAGGATCGCCGCCTGCACCGTTGCGCCGAGGGCGAGCGGCGTGGCCGACGCCCGATCGTCATTCGGTTCGTCCGTATCGGGCGTCTCGGTGAGAACCGTGACCATGTCATAGGGATCGGGCGAGCGTGCCGTGTCGTGCCCATCCCGCACCTCGA
>JAAEOR010001119.1 GCA_024222895.1 Hyphomicrobiales bacterium
AGCCGCTTGTCTATGGCCAGAGTATCACCGACGGCTGCATCGACTGGGACACGTCGGTTTCGGTGCTCGAAACCCTTGCGGATGCCGTGGCCGAACGCCGGAGGGTTCTGGCGAGCAGCTCCTGATCGCCGCTTCCCTTTCCGCCTCCCCTTGTCCTATCGTGACTTCAGCGATGGGGGGACGCGGATGTCTTTCGGCTTGTGCGGAACCGGAGGTGCGACCGAGCGGGAACCGGCGCTGACGCCCAGCAGAGGCTTGCCATGAGCGCAGTCACGATCGGCGTTGTGATTCACTGGATGCTGGTCATCGGCATCGGGGTGCGAGTGATCATGAAACGCCCCGAGCCGGGGGTCGCGTTGGCGTGGCTGTTTCTCGTTGCACTCCTCCCTTATGTCGGCGCACTCGTCTACGTGCTGATCGGTGAGCGCCGAATCGACCCCGCCCGCGAGCGGGAGATGATCGCGCTGCACCGCGACTACCGGCGCGTGTTCGGTCCCGAGAATATCCACGGCCTGGTCGAAGGCGAGGCGATCCACGAAGACCCCACCACCCATCGCCTCGACACTCTCGGCGCCAATCTGGTCGGCAGCCATGCAGTGGGAGGAAACGCTTTCACCCTGTACAGCGACACCGAGAAGGCCCTTGCTGCGATCGCGGCCGACATCGACGCCGCGCGATCCGGTCTCGTAATGGTGTTCTATATCTGGGGCAAGGGCGGCACGGCCGACACTGTCACGGAGGCGGTCATCCGCGCGGCCGGTCGCGGCGTCGCCTGCCGCCTCCTCATTGACGGACTTGGCGCCCGCCCGTGGTGGCGAAGCCGTGAGCCCGGCCGACTCCGTGCCGCGGGGGTCGAGGTTCGCCAAGCACTGCCGGTCGGGCCGATTCGCAGTGTCATCGGCCGCACCGACCTCAGGATGCATCGAAAGATCGTTGTGATCGACGGCGAGGTCGCCTGGACCGGCAGCATGAACATGGTGGATCCGCGGTTCTTCAAGACCGACGCCGGGGTGGGCGAATGGGTGGACGCGATGGTGCGTCTGCGCGGACCGGTGGTTGCCCCGGTTGCGGCCACCGCCATATCAGACTGGCGGCTCGAGACGGGTGTACCCGTCGTCGAATTGGTTGAAAGTGCCAGCCTTCACCTCAACGCGCCGGCTGGAACAACGGATATGCAGGTGATCCCGAGCGGCCCGGGGGTCTCTGGCGACGGACTGCTGCAGATGATGATCGCGCTGATCGACTCCGCCCGTGCGCGCCTGG
>JAAEOR010001120.1 GCA_024222895.1 Hyphomicrobiales bacterium
ATGAACATGCGGCCGGTCAGGCCGATCTGGTTCTGCTGACGTTCAAGTTCATCGACGGCCTGCTGGACCCGGCGCAGCGTTTGTGGTCGAACACCGCCGCGCTCATTGATGACGCGATCGACGGTCGCGATACCGACGCCGGCTTGAAGCGCAATATCCTTCAGAAGGAAGCGATGGGCCATGTCTTTGATGGACTTTTGATCGATTAGTGATGTATTCCACTGCCGTCAACAAGGCGTATCATTCCGGCACCGACAAAGACAGACCGGAGAGCAATCGATGAACGTGCAAGTCCCCGGCACACCGGGCGTTTGGCTGAGCGAAGACTCCTGCTCGATCGAGGACTTTGAGAAGCTGCTCGATGATCGCTCCAGTTGGGCCGGCGCCCCCAACGCCGTAACGATCGAACAGGGGATCCCGATCTACGATGCCGTCGAAATTGGCAAGCTGGTCGACGACTCCGCCGCGATCGCCGCCCTGATGTCCGAATGGGCGTCGACCCTGCTGGATGGCCCCGGCATTGTTGCCTTCAAGCGGGCGATCCCGGATGCCGCCTTGCTCGATGAAGCGACCGATGTCCTCAACCGGATCATCGAGGAGGAACGCAAGACCAACGCTGGAGGCGACCACTTTGCCAAAACGGGCGCCAACAGCCGGATGTGGAACGCTCACGAAAAACTCTGCATGGCTTCGCCGGAGGTGTTTGCCCGCTACAATGCCAATGATGTTATTCCGCTGATCAGCCGGAGCTGGCTCGGCCCCCACTACCAGCTTACTGCCCAGGTGAACGTCGTGCGGCCCGGCGGCGAAGCCCAGACGCCCCATCGCGATTATCACATGGGGTTCCAGTCCTTCGATGAGCTGCGCCAGTATCCGGCGCATGTTCACCGGCTGTCCCCGGCCTTGACATTGCAAGGTGCTATCGCTCACTGCGACATGCCGGTGGAGAGCGGCCCGACCAAGCTCCTGCCCTACTCGCAGCGCTACCTGCCCGGCTACTTCGCGACGAACCTTCCCGCCTTCCAGGCATACTTCGAGAAGCGTCATGCCCAGGTGCCGCTGGAGAAAGGCGACATGGTGTTCTTCAATCCCGCCGTCTTCCATGCCGCTGGCGCCAATCGAACCACCGACATCCACCGGTTTGCCAACCTGGTACAAATCGGCTCCTGCTATGGTCGGTCGACCGAGATCGTCGATCGGGGGCGGATTTCCTCGACGCTGTACCCGATCCTCAGCGCGATGAAGAAGAGCGGTGCCTTGTCCGAACGTCAGATCGAAAACGTGATCGCTGCCAGCGCCGATGGGTATCCGTTCCCGGCAAATCTCGACAACGATTCCCCGACGTCCGGGATGGCACCGCCAAGCCAGCAGGACTTGTTCCGCTCGGCTCTTGCGGAAGACTGGGACGCGAACATGTTCGCGGCGGAGATGCGGGACTACGCGAGCCGCCGCACATCGCATTGATCGACCGGCGCTACCGCACTCTCGTCTGGCCTAAGGACATCTGCAACGATTATCGCTACGGGTCGAACACGCTCCAACCGGTAACCCTGACCGCGACGGACAGGTATCCCCCCACACCGAATCATAGTGCCGCAGGGCGGTCACAGCACACCCGATTCAGTTATCGTTGCAGATGTCCTAAGTCCCGGTTGTCGCGAAGACGGGATCGGTAGGCAATGGTCGGCAACGCCCGGCCGCAGGGGCCGGTCGCTCCGCATTCGTTTTCCGCTCCATCGTCATCCTGCGGCCGAGCCCACTGCTGTCCGGTTTGGTTCCTTGGACAAAGCGCATGGCGTAGATTCTTCTGTGGACAGAGCGATTTGCCAGACATTCTGGACACGAACCTCGCCGCGCTCCATATGAAATGGCCTGCGTCGCAGTCCTCCCCTCCTTCGTCACCCTCCGACTTGATCGGAGGGTCAGGCCCAGACGGCACTTCGTCATCGTTTTTTGCACTTCACTCAACGATCCTCC
>JAAEOR010001121.1 GCA_024222895.1 Hyphomicrobiales bacterium
ATGAACATGCCCCTATCGAATCACATTTCGAAGCCCTTGGGAATCCCCACATGGACACAAATCAGAACTAAATCAGCCGCCCGTCCGCAGAATACCGCCAATAGCGACATTCCAACCGTCCAAACTTCGGCCTAGTGGAGCGAATTTGACATTTGAGTCCCGTTGGATGCAAGGCTCTCGTTCAAATGTCAAATTCAGAAGCTCCACTAGAATCAAAGAGTTGATAGTGGTCCTTTGACTCCGACATTTGCTCGGGCGCGTGCTGCAAGAGGCTAGCAAATGTCGGAGTCGGACCACTAGTCCGGCAGATAACCAAACCGTTCCATGACCTCGCCATGGGCGGAGACGATCCGTTCGATCTGCGCCGGTTCGAGGACTTCTCGCCATTGTGCCGGGCGGCCGACCCGGAAGAACGGTTCAGCCGACCCCTCCCGCCGCTCGACGAAACCGCTGGCCTGCTCCTTGCCGCGAAGCGTATCGAAACGGGTGAGGTCCATTGCCCGCTCGAGTTGCTCCGGTGTCGCCTCCATCAGCAGGTGCCGGGAAATGGCGCCAAAAGTCTCCGCCGGATTGTCGAAAAGATCCTCGTAACGCACGACCAGAACAACCGCATGCTGCGGCGTCGTCCAGCTGTTCACGTGCTCCGACCACGTCCCGGTGATGACATGAACATTGTTGCGATCGGTGGCGACGCCAAACCCCGGCGTCGCCATGTCCTCGATCACCTGATCGATGGATGCATCACGGAAATGCGCAAAGGAAATCGCGACATCAAGGGGATTGCGCAGAATGTAGATAGCGCCGGCGCTCACGCCCATGTTGATCATCGGGTTGCCATTGTCGGTGCCATTGGCGTTGTGGGTCTTGACGAAGACCGGCCGCTTGAGCTTGGCGACGATCTCAGCCTGTACCTGTGGCCGCGCGGCCGCGATCTCCGCCGGCGTCGAGCGAAAGGCGGGCTGGCCAAGAAACGGGAGATACAGTTCAGCTGCACTCTCCGACACGGAAAAGTGTTCGATGCTGTTGATGTCCAGGTCGTCGAAGTCCGGATTGCGGATGACGTTCACCAGGGCGTTGATGAACGCTCGCATCCAGGTGTTGCCCGATCGGGGATAGGACGCCAGCCATATCAGACCCTGTGGCCGTGATTTGTTGAAGATGATCATCGCATCGGGTTCCGGTTGCTCGCAGGTCGTCGGTCAATGACTCGGAAGATAGCCGAACCGGCCCATCTGTTCGCCATGATCCGTAACGATCCGCTCGACCTGCTCGGGGCTGAGTACCTCGCGCCACTGATCGGCCCGCCCTTCCCTGAAGAACGGCACGTTCTCGGACAGCCGCTCGAGAAAACCGCCGGTCGACTCCATCGCCTGAAGCCTGTCGAACGACGACAACGCCACGGCTTCGTCGATCTGATCGTCGGTCACGTCGAGACGCAGGTGGCGGACGACGTCGCCGAACCGGCTCCGCGCATCCGCCAGCAGATCCTCATAGCGAACAACCAGGATCACCGGCGGTATATCCGTCGTCCAGCTGCCGACATTCTCACTCCATGAGCCCCAGATCTCCGGTGCCCGGTCCTGGGACGCAATCGAGGCGTTGAGGGTCACGCTGAGCGACTTGATCGCCGCATCGATGGATACACCCAGGTGCGACGACAGCGAGACGGCCACATCCAATGGATTCCTGACGATGTAGAGCCCGCCTGCCGATACCTTGAGATTGATCAGCGGTTGATCGAAAACCCGTCCCAGGAAGGAGTGAGTCTTGACGTAGATGATCCTACCGGCCTCCTCGACCATCGCCTGCTGCACCCTCGGCCGAACCTCGGCGATTGCTCGCGGATCGGCGTAAAGCGGCGGCTTGCCGAGAAAGCGTTCGTATAGCTCGACGCGCCCGGCCGCGGCCGAACTGGTGCGGGCCAGTTCATCGATATCGTGGTCCTCAAGCGGTCGACCATTGGCGAGACGCAGCAGGTGATGAAGAAATACCCGCACCCAGGTGTTGCCGGACTTCGGGTAGGAGGCAATCCAGACGATCCCGCGTGGATCATTGGGGTCGGCGACAATCATAGGTTGTTGGAATCCGGCTCGGCTCAGGCTGCAGCGTCGGTGATCATGGCGACCAGGTCGTCGACCACCGCGGAGATCGCCTGTGAATCGTCACCTTCCGCCATGACGCGGATCAAGGGTTCGGTTCCCGAAGCCCGGACCAGCACCCTGCCATTTTCGCCAAGGCTGGCGTTGTGATCGCTGATCCGCTGACGAACCTTCTCATCGTCCAGGGGCTGGCCACCGGCAATCCGGACGTTCTTCAACACCTGCGGCAGCGGCTCGAACAGATGGCACACTTCGCTCACCGGCCGGCCCTCCTCTCGAACGACGGCCAGCAACTGCAGCGCGGCGACGAGTCCGTCACCGGTCGTCGTATAATCGGACAGGATGATGTGGCCCGACTGCTCACCACCGAGATTGTAGCCTTCCCGCCGCATCGCTTCGGCAACATTGCGGTCGCCAACCGGCGTGCGCACGGTGCTCAGGCCGATTCCTTCGAGATAGCGTTCGAGCCCAAGATTCGACATCACTGTCACGACGATTCCCGGCTTCGCCAGCAGCCCCTTGCCCGCCCAGGACGTGGCGATTGCCGCCATCATCTGGTCGCCGTCGATCAGCGTGCCACGTTCATCGACCACGACCACCCGGTCCGCATCGCCGTCGAGGGCTATACCGATATCGGCGCGAACTTCGCGAACCTTGGCGATAAGGGCTTCCGGGGCGGTCGAACCGACCTCGTTGTTGATGTTGAAGCCGTCCGGGTCCACACCAAGGGCGATCACTTCGGCACCGAGTTCCCACAGCGCGTCCGGGGCGACCCGATAGGCCGCACCGTTGGCGCCGTCGACAACCACCCGCAATCCGTCCAGCGACAGCGCCCGCGGCAAGGTCCGCTTGGCGTATTCGACGTAACGGTCGGTGACGCTGTCGATCCGCTTCGCCCGGCCGAGCGCCCGCGGCCTTGCCAGGCGGTCGCCGAGATCGGCATCGATCAGGGCCTCGATCTCCATCTCGGTTTCGTCCGACAGCTTGGCGCCGTTCGGATCAAACAGTTTGATCCCGTTGTCGTCGAACGGATTATGGGACGCGGAAATCATCACGCCGAGATCGCAACGCATGGAGCGCGTCAGCATGGCGATCCCAGGTGTGGGTACCGGCCCGGTCAGCAATACATCCATGCCGACCGAGAGGAACCCGGCGGTCAACGCGTTTTCGATCATGTAGCTCGACAAACGCGTGTCCTTGCCGATGATTGCCCGATGCCGGTGGTCGCCGTTCTTGAACACCAGGCCCGCCGCCATCCCCACGCGCATGGCGATATCCGGGGTGATCGGCGGCTGATTGGCCCGCCCCCGGATCCCGTCCGTTCCGAAATACTTGCGTGTCATGCGTTTCCCCGATGCGTCAGCGCACCTCTCTTAGCGCGATCATCGGGCAATGGCGTTGAAAAATAACAAACCGTCGAAACATCCCTTGAGCGGCGCGTTTTGCTCACGACAGGGACAACGCGACTATTGTCTGAACCGCTAACAATTATATGGCCCTAGAGGAATTTTTGAATCCGGCATCTGAGCATGAGACTGGCCGCAAAGAGGCACAAACGCAGAGGCCTTGCTCGTTTCGAGTGCTGGAACGGCTTGCTCTGCTGCTTCCGGACAAACCATCTGCGACAGCAGAATCCGGCGATGTGAACACCATCGGGCCAATGGCGGCAGCCGCAACGGCGAAGATCCTGCCCCTTGTTCTTTGTCTAGCGGCGTGCCCTGCCCGGGGCGCGTCGACAGAGGAGCGGGCTGAATGGCGATCCTGATCGCTGATCCTCTTCGTGTCTCGAGATTCGCTCTCAAGACGGCAAATCGACCCTAACGTTTTCGCAAGAATGGATTGCGCGTGACCGGGGTGATCGAGAAAGTCGCCTTCCATTCAGGACCGAAGTTTTTTGGACGGACGACGTTGTACTCCAAGGCCACGCTGTACTTGATCGGCAGGTTGCCGAGAGTTGTGGTCTTGCCGATATTCAGCCCGACCGGAACGGTCCATTCGTTCCCGCTCGATGCGTTCCAGTCATAGGTGATTGTGCCCGACGGGCCGATCGTTACGCCACTACCAAGGGAATAGGCAAGCAGCGGCTGCAGCGAGCTGACGTTGAAGTCCGTGCCCTGATGTTCGATGTCCCATTGCTGGAAGAAGAACAGTCCGGCAATCCCCCAGTCGAACTTCTTGGCGGCGATCACTTCGGGACCGAGAAGCCATTCCTTGATGGCAATCCGATCACCGCTAGCGGTCGGGAAGGCGCCGACAAGCCCGACACCGAAGACATAGGGATCGATATTGCCGAAGGAGTAGAGCAGATCGTAATTGATGTTGCCGAACCCATCGAGTTTCTTGAAGGTCCCGGTTTCCGCATCGAAAAAAGGCTGGTCTAGCAGGAAGTTGAAAGCGGGACGGAAGATGACCGTATCGCCGGAAGCGGTCGGGAATGGGAGCACCGGCTGAAACACATAGGTATAGGATTGCTGATCACCCGCACCGGGCAGTTTTCCATCATACCAACGCACTTCGAGCTTGTTGTTCATCGACGAAAGCGCCCCGCCGGGATTGGCGAGTTCTTTCGCAAGAAGATCGGGATCGACGCCGCCGTCCGATTGCGCCGCCGCTGGTGCGACGCCGCACAGCGCCAAAAACACGGCCGCGCCGAGTGCTCTCAGGTGCGTCCTGTAGTGTCTCTTTGCCACCATGTTGCCCCCCTGGCTCGAAACCGTGCCTGATATGTGCTCCGCGAAACGTCACCTTAGCCGACGCATGGCAGACTTCTGGAATGCCGCTGCTTCCGTCAGCGCCGACGTTTTTTCACGGCCTTTCGATAGTTCTTTCTGTTTTTCCTGACGCCTTTGACGGCCCCGGCCGTCCGCCCAATGGAAGCGCCGGCGACTGGGGCTCCGACGATCGACCCGATCACAGCGCCGGCGATCGAACCTCTGATCGCGTTGCGCACAACAGGCCCCGCATCGGCGTCGGAAGGAAAGGACACCACGGCGAAGGAAATGAGAAACAAGCTTCCAGCCATGGTTCCGAATCTGGACTTGCACGGGTTCATCATTCGACCTTGCTCCCATTGTCCCAGGTCTCGATCGACTGGGTACCATCGGCCTTGGTTACGAGGATCATTCCGTCTGCCTCTCCGTCATTGAACCGCCCCTGATACGCCGTGCCTTCAGCGTCGATGGCCGTGCCGACGCCGTTTGGTTTACCGTTGGCGAAAAGGCCTATGAATTCGCTCCCGTCGACGCCGTCAAACAGACCCGGACCCGAAGCAGCGCCGTCTTCGAACTCGCCGACATAGGCATCGTCATTTGGCATGACCAGCGTACCGAAGCCGTGGCGTTTGCCGTCTTCGACCTCACCGAAATACAACTCCGCATCCTCGGTTTCGTAGTGGACAAGCAAGCTGCCGACGCCCTTTCCATCCTTGATCTCACCGACAATCGACCATCCCTCGGGCGTGGTCAGCGTGCCCCGGCCGTGGCTGACGCCGTCGATGAGTTCGCCCTCGAAGCGGTAGCCGGTGCTGCTCGTCAGCACACCCTCTCCATCCGGCTCGCCATTGTGAAAACGGCCGGCATAGGTGTCAAAGCCGCCGGTTTCGTCATC
>JAAEOR010001122.1 GCA_024222895.1 Hyphomicrobiales bacterium
AAGTGATAGATGCCGACCGGCAGACCGACGCGATTGGCCTCGGCGATGTTGCGTTCGAACTCGCGATCGCGATGATCGCCGCCCTCCGATACTTTGACCCAGGCGAACGCGATATCGTCGTTGACGACCGCATCCCAGTCGATGGTGCCCTGGTGATGGGAGACGTCGATCCCGCGCACCGGAAACCGCGCGCGGTCGGGCTCATAGTGCCGGATGTACAAGTAGACCGCTCCTGCAGCGACGACCACAACGACAGCGGCGCCGATCGTGACTGACCATGGTTTCCTCATATCACCCGGATTCCCGTTTCCGAAGCATCGCAGTGGTGACATCCATCCCGATGTCGGCGATCTTGGGGCTGGTGATGTTTTGGTTTCGGGGAACGCCCGACACACATCTAATCCGTCATCTTTCGACTTGATCGAAAGATCGTGACGACCGATGGAGGAAATTGGGACGAGAGGAGCTCTACGGCGTCGGAGGCGCGGCGGCGACGCCACGCCATCCCACCGATGTGTCCCGCCGCCCAACCTATCTACCGCCGCCATCGCTGGAACATCATCTGGCCCGCCTCAACCGGCCGGTCCGCCCAGGGGCAGCGTCGCCCCCGTTGTGAACCAGCCCGGCGGCTGCGACAGTTTCAGCAGCACAAGCAATATGATCGGCGCGGCGATTTCGATCGCGATCGGCGCCGCGAACTGAGGTTGTAAGCCATAGTCGATGACCGCGAACAGCTGCGCCAGTCCACCCAGCAGGACCGCCAACAGGCCGATCTGTACCAGCTCCGGCTTTTTTCGGATCAGGATGACACCGACCAGCAGGCTGACGCCGACGATCGTCCAGATGCCGGCAAGAAAACGAAAATCCTTATCGAGTGCAGCCAGGACTGCGGGGTCACCGAGCGCCGTTGTGGCATTGCCCAGCTTGCTGCGGGCGCCCTGGTAGACGGCAACGCTGCCGCCGAGCAGGCCGGTGGCGCCGAGAATGGTGGCGCCGATCCGGACGATGGTCAGCTTGATCTCTGGCATGGATTTCTCTCCGTGTGACCAGACGCTGGCCGAGGCCGCGGCGCTCGCATCAAAGGCGGCGCCACGACTCGGTTCACGGTGAGGTGTCAGACGCGGTTCAGCCACGCGGCCAAGGCAATGCCGATGTCGTCCGGGTACTCTTCCTGGAGGAAGTGGCCGCCGGGGCCGAGATAGACGGTTTCGAGATTCTGCAAGCTGCCCTTCAGCATCTCGGCAAGCTCCATCGGAATGATCGCGCCGGGGTCAACGTGGAACATCAGCTTGGGCAGCGTGCTGGTGGGCAGCCAATTGCTGTTCGCCTTGACCACCTCATAGACGTCCGCCGGCTCGCCGGCGATCGGGATCTGCCGCGGCCAGTTCAGCACGGGCTTCCGGCTCTCGGGCGTCGGGAAGGGGCGGTTGTATTCGGCCATGATGTCGTCGGGCAGCGGCCCGCTCGGGCTTGAGTTCTTCAGAAACCCATCGATGAAATAGTTTTGATTGAGGATCAGTTCCTCGCCCTGGCCGGGCGTGTTGATCGTGCGCAGAAAATCCTCAAATGGTCCGAGCGACTCGTAGCTCGGGATCGGGTGGAACGGTGGCGCCATCGCCTCCATGAAGGCGATCGCCGAAATCCGCTCGGGCCGGGTCCGGGCATAATGCCAGCCGAGCGCCGAGCCCCAGTCATGAATCACCAGGACGGCGTCCTCGAGATCCAGGGAATCGAGCAGGCCATGCAGATGGGCGGCGCTGTCGGCGTAGGTGTAGTCGATGTCCGGCTTGGCGCTGTCACCCATGCCGATCAGGTCAGGCGCGATGGCCCGGTGGGTGCCCGAGACATGGGGGATGATGTTGCGCCACAGATAGGACGAGGTCGGATTCCCATGCAGGAACACCACCGGACGTCCGCTGCCCTGGTCGACATACGCCATGTCGTTGCCGAGAACCTTGCGCACCGACTTCGGCGGCAGAGCGGCGCCCACGGCAGATTTGGCCATCGGCAGGGAGGCGATCGCCGCCGCGGCGGCAGAGGTTTTAAGGAAGGTTCTGCGGTTCATTTTCGATCTCCATCGGTTGATGTCGATTGAAACGTATGGGTTGATTTCGAGCCATCAAAGGTCTCAGATACGCCATGGTGGCTTGTTTTCGGGCCACGCATCGTAGTGAGATCGGGGTATCGATGGCCGCCATGGACTGGGAACAAATGCCGTTTTTCCTTGCCGTTGCGCGGCTGGGCAGCCTCAGGGCCGCCGGCGAACAACTGAGCGCGACCCACAGCACAGTTGACCGGCACATCCGGGCGCTGGAGTCCGCTTACGGCGTGCAGTTGTTCCTGCGCACTCGTTCAGGGCTCAAGCTCACGGCAGCGGGACGGTCACTCGTTCCGATTGCCGAGGATGCCGAGACGCTGTTCCTCGGGGCGCGGCGCCGACTCCAGGGGCTCGACAAACAGGACGCCGGCGTGGTGCGGTTCTCACTGACCGGGGTGATGGCCTACGAGATCGTCGCGCCGCTGCTGACCCGGTTCTTCGAGGAATATCCAGATATCGATCTCGAGATCCGGGTGAGCGACCGCAACGAAGACATCAACCGGCTCGAGACCGACGTGTCCCTGCGCTACGCTGACGAGGTCACCGAGGATGTCGTGGCACGGAAGCTCTATCCGATGGCGCTCGCCCCTTACGCCAGCCGGGGCTATCTGAAACGCCATCTGCCCAATGCCGGGCCGCAGGGCCAGGGGCTCCACTGGATCGGATCGGATGAAATCAATCGCCATCCTTCGTGGGTCGAGCAGACGCCGTTTCCCAAGGCCGAGGTACGCCACGCCACTACCGATCACATCATGCAGCTCAGCCTGCTGCGCCAGGGCTTCGGCATGGTGAATACCTCGGTTTATTTCGAGACCATCTACCCGGAGCTGGTGCGTGTTCCGGGCGGCAAAGCGAACCTCGAACGGTCGCTGTGGCTGCTGCTCCACTCCGACCTGCGCCGGACAAGTCGGGTCCGCCGCTTTGTCGACTTCATGGCTGATGGCCTGAAAGCGTTGAAGCCGGCGCTGCAGGGCGAACTGGCTTAGACCGGGTGGAGCAAGGAGGATGGCCGCGCATAACGGCGATGGCGCGCACCACACAACCACCCGAACCGCGCCCGGCTTGACGCCCGGAAGCGAAGCCGACACTCTTTGCCCCAGGCAAGCGAGGGAGCATCATCCATGCGCATCGGCGTTGACGTCGGCGGAACCAACACCGACGCGGTGGTAATGGATGGCGAACGCGTCGTCGCTGCCATCAAGTCGCCGACCACCGAAGATGTCGGCGGCGGTGTGATCGCGGCGGTGAGCGATGTGCTCCGCCAGGCTGAGATCGCGACTACCGCCGTCGACAGCGTGATGATCGGCACGACCCAGTTCACCAATGCCTTTGTCGAGCGCCGGCGGTTGATGAATGTCGGCGTTCTCCGGCTGGCGCTGCCGGCGACCACCAGCCTGCAGCCACTGGTCGACTGGCCGGGCGATCTGGTCGACCGGGTCGGGCGCAACGTCGAGATGGCCCATGGCGGCTATGAATTCGACGGCCGGGAAATCTCCGCCTTCCGGCCTGAAGAGATCACCCAGGCGGCACAAAAGTTCCGGCAGGATGGTCTCGGTTCGATCGCGGTCAGTTCGGTTTTCGCGCCCATGAACCAGGACATGGAAAAACAGGCGGCCGCGATCATCGCGGAAGAGATGCCGGACGCTTACGTTACTTTGTCGAGCAGTATCGGCCGGATCGGCATGGTCGAGCGCGAGAATGCCGCCGTCATGAACGCCTCGCTGATGGACCTGTCGCAGAAAGTCGTCGGTGCGTTCCGCAGCGCGCTGCGGGAACTCGGCATCTCCGCGCCGTTCTTTATCAGCCAGAACGACGGCACGTTGATGACCGCCGATTTTGTCGAGCGCTATCCGGTGCTGACATTCGCCTCCGGGCCCACCAATTCCATGCGCGGAGCGGCCTTTCTGTCGAAGGTCACCGACGCGATCGTCCTCGACATCGGTGGCACCACCACCGACGTCGGCGTTCTGGCCCAGGGGTTCCCGCGAGAGTCGGCCGTCGCGGTGGATGTCGGCGGCGTCAAGACCAACTTCCGCATGCCCGACATCCTTGCCATCGGGCTCGGCGGCGGCAGCCTGGTGCGTGACGAGGGTAGCCGGATCGGGCCGGACTCGGTCGGTTACGAGCTGACCAAACGGGCGCTGGTCTTTGACGGCGATACGCTGACCACCACCGACCTTGCCGTTGCCAGCGGTGCCGCTGAGATCGGCGATAGAGGGAAGGTCGCCGGCCTCGCGCCGGAACTGGTGCAGGCCGGAATGGATCGCATTCATGTGATGCTTGAAGAGGCGATCGACCGGGTGAAGACCAGCGCTTCCGACAAGCCGGTGATTCTGGTAGGCGGCGGGGCGGTTCTGGTCGATCGGCCGCTCAAGGGCGCTTCCGAAGCGGTCGCGCCCGAGCACGCCGGAGTTGCAAACGCCATCGGCGCCGCGATCGCCCAGGTCGGCGGCGAGGTCGACCGGGTCTTCTCCTATGACGAAAAAGGGCGCGACGCGGCGCTGGACCAGGCCAAGGGCGAGGCGGAGGATCGCGCCGTGGCAGCCGGCGCCAGCCGGGGCACCGTGTCGATCATCGATGTCGAAGAGGTTCCGCTTGCCTACCTCCCCGGCGGAGCCGTTCGGGTTCGCGTCAAGGCAGTCGGCGATCTGGCGGAAGCCTCCGCCGGCTAGAGAATCGTAGCCGCACAGTCGAATTGAAGGATTTGTACGGGCATGGAATTGACGCTGGACAAGTTGCATGACTTCGCTCGCGGTGCCGCGTTTCTCGGCACCGGTGGCGGCGGCGATCCCTATGTCGGCCGGCTGATCCTTCAGCAGCAGCTGGCCGGCGGCAAGCGCGTGACCCTGATCGATCCCGCCGACCTCGGCGACGAGGATCTGGTCGTGCCGGTCGCCAATATGGGCGCACCGACAGTCCTGATCGAGCGGTTTCCCAATGGGCCGGCGGCCGTGGCCGCGGTGCGCAAGATCGAGGAACTGCTCGGTCGCAAGGCAGCGGCGATCATGCCGATCGAGGCCGGCGGCGTGAATGCCACCCTGCCGGCGGTGGTCGGCGCGCTGATGGATCTGCCGGTGGTCGACGCCGACGGTATGGGTCGCGCCTTTCCCGAACTGCAGATGACCACGTTCAGCATCTATGGCGTGCCGGGCAGCCCGGTGGTCATCAAGGACGAACATGGCAACGAGGTTGTCGTGCAGGCGGTCGACGACAACACCGCCGAATGGCTGGCCCGGGTGGTCTGCATGCGCATGGGCGGCAAGGCCGAAATCACGCTTTATCCGATGAGCGGCCATGACGCGAAGACCAAGTCGGTTCCCCGGACGATTTCACTGGCGATGGATATCGGCCGGGTCATCAGCGATGCCCGCTCGGCCCACGACGACCCCTTCACGGCGCTGACGGGGTTCTTTGGCGCCGCCGATCCCGCGCGCTTTTGCGAGGTGCTGTTCGACGGCAAGGTCGCCGACCTCTTGCGCGAGACGACGCGCGGGTTCGCCATCGGCAAACTGATGCTGCAGCACATTGACGGCAGCGGCGAGCCGATGGAGATCGTCTTTCAGAACGAGTTCCTCTCCGCCCGGATCGGCGATCACATGCTTGCCACCGCGCCGGACCTGATCTGCATCCTGGATCGGGAGACCGCCGAACCGATTACCACCGAGGGGCTTCGCTACGGCCAGCGGGTCAAGGTTATCGGCGTCAGCGTGCCACCGGTGATGCGGACCCCGGAAGCGCTCGCCGTCTGGGGTCCCCGCGTCTTCGGTGTTGATCGGGACTATGTGCCGATAGAGGAGATCCGCCACCCGGGATGATTGCTGTCGCGAAATCGCTTCCCCAATCCATCGAGACGACTGGGGCCATCAGAACAACCGGAGCCATCGAGACGATCGAAACGTCGGGCGGCTGGCGGTTGGTCCTGCAGGGGCGGATGGCGCTGTTCGAAAACGCATCGGCTCACTTGCGGCCGGATCACATGCTGACCTGCCCGAACGCTTATCTGGCGGTGGCGTTCTATCTGGCTCGGCGGAGCGAAGCGCAAACGGCACGCGCCATGTTCGATGAGGTCCAGTCCGCCCTCAACACCGGAAGACTGAAGGGGCACGACGGGCTGGAAGCGGAACTGGAACTCGTCGGGACCCACATCCGTTGCTACGAAGACTATCCGATGGGCGAGGACGAGCTGAAATCGCTCGAGGCGCTGCTGTCGGTCCTTTCCGCCGACGACCAGGTCGGCCGGGGTCTGGTGCTCAACTATCTGTGTTTCATGTCGCTGCACCAGGGCAATTTCAACTTCAGCCAGAGCTACGCCGAAAACGCCATCCGCGCCTATATCGACGGCGGCGCCGACTTTGGCGCGTTGCATCTCGATACCTATCTCGGCCAGATCCGCCTGGCGCGCGGAGACCTGGTCGGCGCCGACGAGCAGTACTGGTCGATGCTCGAAAAGCTGAAGCAGATCCGTCCGGCCCAGCCGGAACTGATATCGGTCTGCCAGGCGCTGCAATCCGAGGTCGCCTATGAGATGAACGAGATCGAGCGCAGCGATGCGCTTCTGACCTCAGCCCTGCGGCTGGTGGAGAACGATGCATGGTTCGATATCCTGGCGGCCGGATACCGCTCAAGCACGCGGCTGGCGATGCTCCATGACGGCCTGCCCGGTGCGCTTTCCGCGCTCGACCATGCCGAGACGATCGCAGCGCGGCGCGCCATGCCGCGCCTGCACCGGCTGATCCAGATCGAGAAGATCCGCGCGCTCACTCTCAACGACGAACTGGACCTTGCCCGGGATGAAATCTGGAAGGCCGGGTTGAACCGGTTCATCGACGCACCCGAATGGGACGGCGAGTCGGACTGGGCCATACGATTGGGGCCGACCGCTGTTGCGCTTGCCCGCTTCCTGATCCGCGACCGCCGGGCCGACAAGGCACTGGTGGTTCTGAACTCGGCCGAGGACAACGCCATCCGCAGCGGGCATATGCTGGCAGTGGCGAAACTCAGGGTCATCCGCGCCATGGCGCTGTGGCGGCTGCGCCAGCGCAAGGAGTCGGCCGGCGCGCTGATCAGCGGGATCCGCCTGCTCGGCAACCAGCCGTTCCGCCGTTTCATTCTGGACGAGGGGCCGCGGCTCCAGGAAATCGTTCAGGCCGTTCTGGATCGCGCCAATCTCGGCTCCGGCTCCAACCAGTTCGTCAGCCGCCGCCTCAAGGAGCTGAACCATCTGTGGACGCTGGAATTGCAGAAGCCCGGCCGGCGTCGTTCCGGTGCGACGAACACTACTAGCGCGACCGGCGCGACCACGGCGTCCCACGGTCCGGGCCGGCAGCAATATCTGCAGCTGCTGGCGATCGGTCAGTCGAACAAGGAAATCGGCCGCGCGCTTGGGGTTTCGCAGAATACGGTGAAGTACCACCTGAAGGTTCTGTTCCGCGAGCTTGGCGTTGACAACCGGGTGCGTGCGGTCAACCGCGCCCGCGAGCTCAATCTGCTCTAGTCGCGTTGTCAGGAAAAGTGGTTTTCACTTTTCCGCCCGGACCCCGCTCGCTCCCGCGGAGGCGGGAGCCCAGTCTTTCTGTTACTGGATCTCCGCCTCCGCGGAGATGAGCGGTTTGAATGCCAACCCACCCTACGAGCTGACCGGCAAGGGCGGTCCTCGTCACCAACGTCGCCTAAGCGCTGCCTCGACACCCACTACCCAAATGGGTAGTTGTTGGCCTTGCGACCCTTGTGTTCGATTTGCACATCCGCCGCCGTGGGCAAAGCCGCAAGGGAGCAGGCCAATGGGTGTGCATGTACGGGTTGTTACGCCGATTACTTCGCGTGGATTTCGTCTGCCGGAGCACTTCGACGGCGTGCTGGGGCCCCAGGATACGGTCTCACATGTGGAGATCGATCGGGGACCGGCGTCGATCGAATGTGAATTCGACGAAATGCTGTCGGTGCCTGATACCGTCAGGCGAATCATCGAGGCGGAGCGAGACGGCGTCGACGCCGTCGTGATCGATTGCATGGGCGATCCGGGCCTCAAGGCCGGCCGCGAATGCGTCACGATTCCGGTGCTCGGGCCATGCGAGACATCGATGAATCTCGCCTGCATGCTGGGCAATAATTACAGCGTCATCACGGTGCTCGAGCGTTTGCGCGGTCAGTTCGAAAACCAGGCCAAGGTGTTTGGTGCCTGGGAGAAATTCGCGTCCGTCCGCGCGGTCGACATTCCGGTGCTCGAGCTCGAGGGCGACCCGGAGGGCACCCGCCAGACGCTGACCGAGCAGGCGCTGCTTGCCGTCGAGAAGGATGGCGCCGACGTGATCATCTTCGGCTGCACCGGGATGATGGGGTGTGCCGAAGCGGTGCAGGCAGGACTCCTCAAGGACGGCTACGAGGTTCCGGTCATCGATCCGGTGCCGGCGACGATCCGGGTCGCTGCCGCGCTGGTCGCCAGCGGTCTCAGTCACTCCAAACGGGCCTACGAGCTGCCGCCGAACAAACCTGTGACCGGCTACGACATACCGCCGCTGCACGGCTATAAGTCAGCGGCCGAGTAGGTGAGTCGGGGATAGGAAGGTGAGAGTGTAGGTTTGACCGCAACCGTTTCAGCCGAGGCCTACACCGACAGTTTCGGTCGCCGCATGCGCGTTTTTCTGGGCGGCAGCCGGGTCTACTGGCTGATCCTCCCGGCCTTTGCGTTCTTTCTGATTTTCTTTGTCGTTCCGGTGGCGTCGCTGTTCCTGATCAGTCTCGACAAGCCGGTTGCAGGCGTCGTCGATCCGCAGTGGGATTTCACGCTGACGAACTTCGTCCGCTTCTTCACCCGGGCGACCTATTACGAGGCGGCACTACGCTCGATCGGATTGGCGAGCCTGGTAGCGATCGTCACGCTGGCGGTTGGCTATCCGCTGGCCTTCCTGATCGCCAAGACCGAGAACCCCGGGCGCAACACCTTCTACATGATCCTGGTGTTGTGCGCGATGCAGCTCGACATGGTGATCAGGCTCTACGGGCTGATGGTTCTCCTCGGCGACAACGGGCTGATCAACCGGTCACTGATGAATGCCGGAATGATCAATGCGCCGCTGCCGCTGATGTACAATTTCGCGGGAGTGGTGATCGGTCTGGTCCAGTTCACCCTGCCGTTCATGGTGCTGTCATTGATCGGCGTGATCCGCTCGATCAACCCGTCGCTGGAGGAGGCCGCCCGCAGCCTCGGCGCCACCCGCTGGGTGGCGTTCTGGCGGATCGTCTTTCCGCTGTCGATGCCGGGCGTGCTGGCCGGGTCGCTGCTCGTCTTCGCAATCTCGATCAGCTCCTATGTGGTGCCGGCGCTGATGGGGGGCTGGAAAGTGGTGGTGTTGCCGATCCACATCTACCAGCAGATTGCCGAGCTGGGTAAATGGCAGTTCGGCTCCGCGATCGCCGTGGTGCTGTTCGCCACCAGCGTCGTCGCCGTGGTCATCTATCAGCGTTATGCGGCCATCACCGCC
>JAAEOR010001123.1 GCA_024222895.1 Hyphomicrobiales bacterium
ACCATCAAACACATCGCTCACAACCTGTTGCGCCGAAATCCAGCCAAACTGT
Source organism: Hyphomicrobiales bacterium (assembly GCA_024222895.1). Taxonomy (GTDB): domain Bacteria; phylum Pseudomonadota; class Alphaproteobacteria; order Rhizobiales; family Kaistiaceae; genus Bauldia. The sequence goes on from JAAEOR010001123.1 coordinate 53, forward strand.
CCATGACCAACAAACGATTGAAGGCTGGATGGAACGAGCAATTCCTCGTCAGCCTCATCTCATGAAAATCAACTCACCCGATTCCCCTGCCTTCCTGACTGCCGTGGGTCGGGCTGACGCTGGAATCCATGTCGAGCACGATCGCCTTGGGCGGATGCCGCGCGTGTACCCGGTTAATCCACTTCCCTGACGAATCGACCAGCCCGGCAAGGTTCTCGTCGCCGCAAAGAAACCCTGTCTCGAAGCGCCCCATCTGGCTGGTGGACGCCACCTGCTTCGCAACGGCGCGACCGCCGACAATCCAACCCATCGCCGGATCACCTCCCAGACGATCGGCGTCGTTCACGTCCTCGTAGCCACGAGGCGGCCGAAAACGGATTGGCGAAGCAATCCCGTCATCGCGTGCTGGCCGTTCTTGCCTGTGCGCGGATCAACCAGTTCATCGACGACCATGTCCGTTAATCGGAGCGCGCCATCGAGCTCGCGGTAGGCAAGCAATCCGGCGTCAGTGGTGATCCTCGAACCGTGGAATTCAAGCTTCAGGCGGCGGTCGAAATCGAGCCGCAAAGGCTGGTTCCCAGATTCACCCGCCGGGTTCGCCATGATGTTCTCGCGCGAACCATACTAAGGTGTTGATTATTATATCTCAATCGCCGCAAGATCACAGAGAATTACCATGCCATCGGGCGAATGCGGGCTTCAACCGACGTCAGTTGGCCAATTCGTTAATCTGCTTCACGCGGTCCAGCGAATTGCCCAGATGCGCGATCGTCGCGGGGTCGGCGATCCATTCGACCGAGGCTTCGATTTGCTCATCGAGTTGCCTCATCATCGCTCCGACGGCCGCGTTGAAGTCGGTACCCCGCCCTCGCGACAGCAGGATTTCCGCCGCGTTCGGCGCAATGCCGAAGATCTCAAGCCGGGTTACGTTGATCGGTCGCCCCTGCTCAGCAAGCTGCTGTTCGAGCCGGTCGAGGTAAGCGCGCTGCAGCGACCGGCGAAGCGGCGAAATCGCCGTACCTGGCTGACCGAGCTCAGCCCAAACCTCTCCGGTGATATCCGCGAGCAGCTCGAAGATCGTGTAGGCCTTCGGATCGAGCAACGCCTGCTGGTGGAGCAACGAATAGACGCGGCCACTCAGCATTGCGGCCAGAATCTCGGCCTGGCTCTCCTCAACGGGGCGCGTCGCATCCGCCACCGCGAAGGTCGCAAGCAAGTCCGGATTGAGAAATCGGTCCGGCGGCGCCAATCCCGTCCGGAGCAGGAAGGTCACGGCTTGACGTTGCTGGTCCGGCGGCACGGCGACGAAGCGCGGCCCGTTGCCGGCTCTTGCCTGCCCCCGTTGCTCGAACTCGCCGCCGATGAACTTCGCGATGTCGCGGATCCAACTGGTGCGCGTCTCCAGCATGATTCCGTACAGCTCGGCGACCTCGTCATCGTTTCCATACTCGCCGCGCGCGGACGCGGCGAGTCGGCTTGCGACGCGGTCGAGGTTCATAAGCCCCAGTTCGGTCGACTCTATTCGATCCTTGCCAATCGTCCCGGTGAGAACCATTGGATCGAATATCGCCGGGAAGTCCTCGCCACCGAAAGCGAGCCACGGATTGTCGAGCTGCGCTTCGGCCCGCGTGTTGAGCGTCGGCAACTCTTCTTCCGGGGTTGTCGCATCGCGAACCGGCTTGTAGCCCCAGGAAATCGCAAACCGGTCGTACGGACCGATCTTGGGTGCGAACTCGGTGACGCCGTCGCCGGGCTGGGCAACGAAGTTCATTCGACCGTAGGACATGATCGAGGCGACCGGCCCGTACCGGTCGGCGAACTTCGGGTCGCGAAGCTGCTGGACGGTATAGGCCTGGCTCGCCCTGAAGTTATGGCGAAGCCCCAATGTATGCCCGACTTCGTGCGACACGATCGCGCGAAGTTGCGCGCCGACTACGTCCTCGGGGAGCGGCAACTTGGCGGCTTGTTCGTCAGCGGCTCCAGCCTGGGCGAAATACCAGCGCGCGGCCAGATCAACGGCATCCCCCCAGACCAGCACATGCGCTGACAGGATCTCGCCGCTGCGCGGATCGTGAATGTTCGGGCCCATCGCGTTTTCAATTGGCTCGGCCACCCAGCGAATGATCGAGAGTCTCGCATCCTCCTGATGCCAATCCGGATCTTCAGTCGCGCTTGGCGCATCCTTGGCGATGATTGCGTTCTTGAAACCGGCCTGCTCGAAGGCCGGCTGCCAGTTCTCGATCGCCTGCTTGATATAGGGGCGCCACTTATCCGGAACGTCACGGCCGATATAGAAAACGATTGGCTCGACAGGTTCCGACACTTCCTGATCGGGATCCTTCTTCTCCAGGCGCCGGCGCAGTACGATCGACCGGTCTTGCCCCCCAAGCCGGTCGGTTTCGTCATAATCAACAAAGGATGTGACGAAGTAACCGACGCGATCGTCGAATAGCCGCGCTTTCATCGGCTC
>JAAEOR010001124.1 GCA_024222895.1 Hyphomicrobiales bacterium
GTCGATCATCCCTCAACCTCGAAGCCGGCCACGGGTCTATTGGCATCGTAGGGTGCGGTGAGCATTGGTGCGATCGTGTAGTTCCACTCACCATGGAAATCGTTGCGGCTGATATTGATGGCATCCATTTCCGCGTCAGAGACCTTGATGGCTTTGGGATATTCATTCTCGTCGAGGCAGCACCGCACCTCAAGCCCGGTCGTCGTGGTCGTCGATCTGATCAACTGGCAAATGACCTCGCGGCTGATCAACGGCTTGCCGCGCCAGTTCTGCGTGATGAAGGCAAAGAACCGATGTTCGATACGGTTCCACTTGCTGGTGCCGGGCGGGTGGTGGGCGACAGTAACGGAAAGTCCGGTCTCATTGACGAAGGCCTGCAGTTCGCGTTTCCACAAGCGAACACGAAAGCCATTGCTGCCCCCACAATCGGCGGTAATGAGTAGGCTGGTTGCGTCCGGATACCGGCTCTTGCCCAAGGTGAGCCACCAGCGTCGAATGCTTTCCACCGCGAAGGCCGCGGTATCATGATCGGTGCCGAGATTGACCAAGCCGGCATTGGCCGCAATGTCATAAACGCCATAGGGCGCAACCTTGCCGAGGGTGGGGATCGCGAAGTCATGGACGCGGACGGGCTCTGGATCGCCTTTGAGCCGCAGCTCACGACCACCATTCTTGAAATCGCCAACCAGTTCCTTCTTTTTGGTATCGACAGAGATGGCCGGTTGGTTGCAATCCCGGAACTGTTTGATCTTCGCGTTGATGTGTTCAAACTGCCTGTCACGGTCAGGATGGGACGCGCCCTCCCGCGTCTTCTTGTTGGCCTGAAGGCTGAAGCCGAGTTGCCGCAGCAACCGGCCAACCAATTTCCGGCTCGCCGTAAAACCACGCTCAGCCAGAGCGCATACAAGATGACGCTGGCTCCGGCTGACCCACAACAGGACTGCCTCGGGATCGCCACGGATCGCCGACTGCACCAGCTCCTCAAGTGCTGCCAAGAGCCCAGGCTCAGTCTGCGTCTTCGGCTTGCGACCACCGCCCGGTCGACGGATGCGTCCCGTCAAACAGGCATCCGCGCTTCGCAGTTCCGCAAGACCACGTCCGATCGTGCTGCGCGCGATCCCGGTCGCCGCGCACACCGCGGTCACCCCGCCCCATCCCGCCGCCTGCGCCTCCGTTGCGGCGAACAACCGTCGGGCGCGCTCATCCAAATAGGGCGAAAGTGTTTCAAAACGCGCCCTGATCGCGGCAATGTCTATCATCCGGCACCTTCACCAACCTTCACCAACCTTCACCAACTTCATCGAATGACTGAATCAAACCATCTTAATCGCGTCCAGCCCTGAAGCATGCTCGCGACATCGATTAGCTGGATAGCCCCAGCTTCACCTCATTCCGATTCGATTGTTTCGCGCCGGGCCCTTAGTGGCTGAGATTGGCGTGCTCACATCTGAAAAAATCCAGTCCGGATTAATCAAACACGGCGCGGGTGGATTTGTCTGTTACCTTCCGAGATGTTCGCGGGGTCTTCGCCGGTATGGGCCGCGGCATCGGTCCGCCGAGTTTTGGGCCGATTTGGCCGAAGGTGACGGTGCGATCGCGAGGACAGTTATCGGAAGCGCCAGAGCGCGGTCCAAATCCTTGTTGGGGGGCGTCAGCGCGTTCACAGCCGATCGAAAAGCAGGCGTCCATTGGGTTTGATGGAATCGAGATCGAAACGA
>JAAEOR010001125.1 GCA_024222895.1 Hyphomicrobiales bacterium
CATCAGATCCGGAGTACTTTCACAAAGTCATCGACTGCCAGTGGGCATGTCCATCACATACGCCCGTACCGGAATATATCCGCCTGATTGCACAACGTCGTTATGCAGACGCGTTCATGATCAACTGGGAGTCGAACGTGTTTCCCGGAATTCTGGGACGCACCTGCGACCGGCCCTGCGAGCCCGCCTGCCGGCGAACCCGGATCGAGGAGAAGCCGGTTGCGATCTGTCGGCTCAAGCGCGTCGCGGCCGATCTGAAGGGTGACATCGACGACCGACTGCCGGCCGTTCCCTCGGTCAAGAACGGTCGGCGCATAGCCCTGATCGGTGGCGGGCCGGCGTCACTGACCGTGGCGCGCGATCTCGCGCCACTCGGCTACCACTGCGTGCTCTTCGAGAAGGACGCTCGCGGCGGCGGACTGATGCGCACCAATATCCCATCGTTTCGCCTGCCGGTCGACGTGCTCGACGAGGAAGTCGACCGGGTGCTCGACATGGATATCGAGACCCGCTTCGGCCAGGAGATTACGAGCCTCAAGTCCGTACTCGATGAGGGATTCGACGCGATTTTCATCGGCACCGGCGCCCCCCGCGGCAAGGACCTGAACGTCCCGGGACGGGAGGAGGCGGCCTCAAACATTCACATCGGTATCGACTTTCTCACATCCGTCGCCTTCGGCCACACCGAACGGATCGGGCGGCGGGTGGTGGTCATCGGCGGCGGCAATACGGCGATGGACTGCTGCAGAACGGCCCTGCGGCTCGGCGGCAAACAGGTCACCGTAACCGTCCGCAGTCCCCGCGCCGACATGAAGGCTTCGGACTGGGAGATCGAGGACGCGATGCGCGAGGGCGTGCCGGTGCTCGACAATCACGCGCCGAAGGAGTTCCGCGTCGAGAACGGCCGGCTGACTGCGGTGGTTTTCGAGAAGATGCGCGCCGAGTATGACGGCGCCGGCCGACGCACCCTGAGGCCGACCGGAGAGCCGCCGGTCGTGCTTGAATGTGATGACGTCCTGATGGCCATCGGCCAGGACAACGCCTTTCCGTGGATCGAACGGGATATCGGACTCGACTTCGACGACCGCGGCATGCCGATTGTCGATTCGCGCACCTTCTCTTCGACGCTGCCCGGCGTCTACTTAGGCGGCGACGCGGCATGGGGGCCCGAGAACATCATCTGGGCGGTTGCCCACGGTCACCAAGCGGCGATCTCCATCGACCTCTTCTGTAACGGCGAGCCCCTGGATCGCCGCGGCCGACCCGATACCAACCTGGTCAGCCAGAAGATGGGTATCCACGAATGGTCCTACGACAATGACATCTCCGTCAGCCGACGGCTTCCGGTTCCGCATGTCGACACCGACACCGCGCTGAAGAGCCTGACCGTCGAGGTCGAACTCGGCTATGACGAAAAGCTGGCGCTCGATGAGGCCATGCGCTGCCTCAATTGCGACGTGCAGACCGTTTTCAGCGGCCCGCTGTGCATCGAGTGCGACGCTTGCACCGACATCTGCCCGGTCGACTGCATTAACTTCATCGACAACGCCCCCGAGGCAGAGTTGCGCGAACGATTGCGCGTGCCGGCGCGAAACCTGATGCAGGACATCTATGTGTCGGACACCCTCGGAACCGGCAGAATAATGGCGAAGGACGAGGACGTATGTCTTCATTGCGGCCTCTGCGCCGAGCGTTGTCCGACCGGCGCGTGGGACATGCAGAAATATATCTACCTGGATGCACAGGCAGAAAAGCGGCTGGAGACTGATCGTGTTGGTTGATCGCGCCTTCAACGAGTTCGTTCTGAAGTTCGCCAACGTCAATGGCACCGGCTCGTCGAGCACAAACCTGCTTTGCGCCAAGGCGCTGTTCCGCATGGGCCTGCCGGTCGCTCCGAAGAACATCTTTCCCTCCAACATCCAGGGTCTGCCCACCTGGTACGAGATCCGGGTAAGCGAGGCGGGCTACGTCGCCCGGCGGGACGGCATCGACGTCATGGTGGCGATGAATTCGCAGACCTACGATTCAGATGCGGCCGAGGTCGTGTCCGGCGGGACGCTTCTCTATGACAGCACCTGGCAGCGGCAGTTCGGCCGCGAAGATATCGAGATCGTCGGTATCCCCATCGCCAGGCTGTGCGCGGAAAACTGGACGGACCCCCGCCACCGTCAGCTCTTCAAGAACGTCGTCTATCTCGGCGCCCTTTCTTGGCTCATGGAAATCGACATCGAGATCATCGAGACGCTCATCACCGAGCAGTTTCGGGCCAAGCCGAAGCTGGTGGAACCCAATTTCAAGGCGCTTCATCTCGGTCGCGACTATGCGCATCATGAGATCGGCAAGCGACTGGGCGTACGCGCGCGAAAGGCCAACGGCACGGCCGGCAAGATCCTGATCACCGGTAACGAGGCGGCCGGTCTTGGCGCGGTCTATGCCGGCGCGACCGTCGCGGCATGGTATCCGATCACGCCCTCGACGTCGTTGGCCGAGGCCTTCGAGAAGCATGCAGGCCGGCTGCGGCGGGATGACGACGGAAAGCTGAAGGCGGCGGTGATCCAGGCGGAGGACGAACTGGCCGCCGCCGGTATCGCCATCGGCGCCAACTGGAACGGTGCGCGCGCGTTCACCGCCACGTCCGGGCCCGGCGTCTCGCTGATGGCCGAGTTCGTTGGCCTCGCCTATTTCGCCGAGATCCCGCTGGTCCTCTTCGACATCCAGCGCGGTGGGCCGTCGACCGGCATGCCGACGCGCACCCAGCAGTCGGACATCCTCGCCTGTGCCTACGCTTCCCATGGCGATACCCGTCACGTGCTGGTCATCCCGGGCGATCCCGGCGAATGCTTCACCCTCACCGCAGATGCCTTCGACCTCGCCGACCGGCTGCAGACCCCGGTGTTCGTGATGAGCGATCTCGACATCGGCATGAACGATTGGGTGGTGGACGCCCTGAAATGGGACGACGCCCGACGCCACGATCGCGGCAAGGTTCTCAACGCTGAACAGCTGGAGGCCGTGGCGGATTTCGGCCGCTATCGCGACGTCGACGGCGACGGCGTCGCCTGGCGTACGATACCCGGTACCCATCCCGACAAGGGCGCCTATTTCGCGCGTGGCACCTCGCATACCGACACCGGGCTGTACACAGAGGACGGTGTGGCACACGCGGCGATGCTGGATCGCATCAACCGGAAGTTCGAAACCGCAAGATCACTGGTGCCGAGGGCCGCGGTGCAAACGGCCAGCGCCAAGTCGCGGCTCGCCATCATCAACTATGGCTCCACCGACCCTGCCGTCCGGGAGGCACTGGTGTTGATGGCGAGAGAGGGCTTCGGCATAAATCACATGCGGCTCCGCGCTTTTCCGTTCGGCGAGGAGGTAAAAGCCTTCATCGATCGTCACGACTTCCTGTTCGTCGTCGAGCAGAACCGCGACGCTCAGATGCGTCACCTGCTGATTGCCGAGGCGGAAGTGCCAGCCGAGAAGCTGGTGCCGATCCTCAACTATGACGGTATGCCGCTGACCGCCGACTTTGTCACCACCGCGGTCCTTTCGGCGCTTGAGGACAACCGCCAAATCGCCGCCGCCGCCGCGCCACCGATAACCGCCGCCTGAGAGGCTGACAGCCATGACCCACATCGCCAAGCCGATGTTCCACCACCCGGCCCTGCCGGTGAACAGACACGGCCTGACACGGCGAGACTATGAAGGTGTCGTCTCGACTCTTTGTGCGGGATGCGGGCACGATTCGGTGACGGCGGCACTCATCGAAGCCTGCTTCGAACTGGACATCGAGGCCCATCGCATCGCCAAGCTCTCCGGAATCGGCTGCTCGTCGAAGACCACCAATTACTTTCTCAACCGCAGCCACGGCTTCAACTCCGTGCACGGTCGCATGCCGTCGGTCGCCACCGGGGCCAACCTCGCCAACCGCGACCTCCTCTACATAGGCGTCTCCGGCGACGGCGATACCGCCGCAATTGGCCTTGGCCAGTTCTGCCATGCCATGCGCCGGCGGTTGAACATGGTCTATGTGGTCGAAAACAACGGCACCTACGGGCTGACCAAGGGTCAGTTTTCCGCCACCAACGATCGCGCTTCGAAGAACCGCAAGGGCCTCGATACACCGTTCGCGGGAATCGACCTCGCGGCTCTCGCCATCGAGTTTGGCGCCGGCTTCGTGGCGCGTTCGTTTTCCGGCGACAAGGCACAGCTGGTGCCGTTGCTTAAGGCAGCCATCGCTTATCCCGGCTTCGCCCTGATCGATGTGATCAGCCCGTGCGTGACCTTCAACAACCACGCCGGATCGACCAAGAGCTATGATTATGTGCGCGAACACAATGATGCGCTCGACGAAGTCGACATCGTCCCGGTCAAAGGCACCATTGCCATCGACTATGAGGAAGGCTCGTCGGAGGACGTCACTCTGCACGATGGTTCGGTGATCCGTCTGCACAAGCTCGCCGGCGACTACGATCCCGTCGACAGGTCGGCGGCTTTGACCATGCTCGAACGGCACCAGACCGAGGGCACCGTCGGGACCGGGCTCATCTACCTGCAGCCCGGCGAGTCGGACCTGCATGAACTGCTGGAAACTGTGGAAGCCCCGCTTAACAGACTTCGCGACGCAGACCTGTGCCCCGGCAATGCGGCCCTGGAGGCCATCAACGCGGCCCACAGCTGAGCCACGCTTTGCGCTGCACAGTGATTAGGACTCCTTGAAGGTCGGGATAGCCCTTTGCCATTTTGGACTTGCCCTTTTCGGCTGAGAACAACCAATTGATTCGAGCGCCGCTCCGATCACTGTGTCGAGACATTAATCTAATTGCGAGGGCGGATCTTGGGCAGGGGTGGCAGGTCGCGCCTTGCGACGTCTCCGACGTCCGCGCCCTCTGCGCCACCTGCGGCGAGAATGTCAGCACAGGCGGGCGGCATGTCCGAAAGCATGGTTTCCGCCGGCTTGGCGGCGGGCTTCGACGGCGGTTTCCACGGGGCCGGGGTAAACCAGTAAGCGAGGCCGACGCCGCAGCCGTTGCCGCGCGGCGGCGGTTTCTGGGCACGGCAGCCGCTGCTCCCCGACGGGCAGCGCAGGCGGACGTGAAAATGATCGTCATGCTTGTACCACGGCCGTATTTTCCGCAGCCAGCCGCGGTCGCCTCTGGACCGATCGCATAACAGCTTCTTGATGCCCGGATTGACCAGGATCCGCTGGACCTCCGGATAGCTCGCCGTGCGCTTGAGAAGCCGATCCAGGCCCTCGGGCACCTTATTCATGTCGAGCTTGAAGTGGGAGCCCGGCACCAGCACCGACTGCAAGGGCATCGTCTCGCGCTCTTCAACGCTCAGGCGCCGGTCGGGCATCGGGGCGAACCAGATATCGACGTCGAGTCCGTTCTCATGGCTGCTATGGTCGGTTGGCGTCGGGCCGCCGCGAGGCTGGCCGAGATCGCCGACCAGCAGCCCCGGCCAGCTGTCTTTGGTCTTGGCGTCGCGGGCAAGTTTTTCGACAAACGCGACGAGCTGGGGGGTCCCCCAGCTGCGGTTGCGCGACAAACGCATGTGTTGCCACTCGGGACCGTCCGCCGGCAGGGCGACAGCGCCCGCGACACAACCGTTGGAATAGGCACCCACCGGCCGGGGGGGCAGCGGCGCTGGACTTCCAACCTCAGAGAAAAGCTGCTTGGCAGGCAATTCACTGGCATTCGCCGCCACCATCAGATCGGCTGACAGGATCAAAGCCAGTATGGTCACCAGTCTCATCGCATTTCTTTCGGTTCGGCCGGAGCACCCCGAGCGGATGCCGGTTTTCATCATGATGCCTAAAACGAGTCGGAAATGCGATAAAGGCGCGCCGGCGCATTTGAATAATCGTGTATAGAACATGGCCAAAGAGATCCCAGGCCTGACCGGGGGCGACGACACCGTCACGGTTGGTCGCGGCAACTGAAAAGGTGACCTGGAGGGTAACGACACCGTCTATTTCAGCCAGCATGCGGTGTTTACGCTGACCGGCGCCGACGGCGCCGACTTGATTGAAGCGCAGGATCAAATCGCTTCGGTCGATCTCGGCAGCGGCAACGACACGGTTAACGGGAGTGATGGTCGGGCGACGATTTTCACCGGCGACGGCGCCGACTCTGTCGAAGTCGCCTCGGGCACCTTCTCGATCAACACCGGCGGCGGCGACACCGTCTCCCTCGACGACGGCAATGTCACGGTCATCGCCGGTGGTGGCAACGATTCGATCTCGGGGTTCAACGGCGCCGGTGTTCTGAAGGGCGGCAGCTGTGACAGCCACCTCCCTGGAGTAGCGCAAGTTTTCAGATTTTCTTCTCCAGTCTTCGCTTGCGCATTTTTGCTGCCCCAATAGGATATGCAGACATTCACGTGTGAGGTCGGGAGGAATGACCATCAACACCACCGACCTGGTTGATTTCGTCTCCGAGGCAGCGTTCGCCCTTGATAGCGAAATGCGCGTTGTCGGTTGGAATGCCGGCGCGGTGGAATTGCTCGGTTATTCGACTAAAGAGGCCGTCGGGAGTAGATGCGGCCAGGTATTGCAGGCCTCTTACCCCACAGGTGAGCCTTTGTGTTCGGTGTTGTGCGAGGGCCGTTCGTGCATGGTCATGGGCGACAAATGGGCGATCGACGCCTGTCGAATTCGCCATAAGACCGGCAAGATGATCACTGCCGGGATCAGTACGCTGGTGTTGCCGCTGGAAGCCAGGGAAGAGACCAATGGCGACGCGGTGGCGGTGGTATTCCTTCGCAGTGCAAATCGGGCCGCCAAAGATGTGGCACCCGTATTGCCCTTGCGCGTTTTCACTCTGGGACATTTCGGCCTGGCGGTTGCCGGCGAGGGGCTGGACGTTGATGGCTGGAAGCGCAAACAGGCGGCAGTCGTGTTGAAATGCCTGGTCAACAATCTGGACCGGCCGGTGCACCGTGAACGCCTGATCGAATGGTTGTGGCCCGATGCCGATCCGGAGCGCGGCTGGAAGCGGCTGAAGGTGACGGTTTCGTTTTTGCGCGGCAAGTTGAGCGCTGGCGGTGCCAAGGAAGAAATCATCGAGACGGTCGGCCAGTCTTACCTGCTACGACGTGACGCGGTTTGGGTCGATTCGGACGCTTTTGAATCTCTGGTTGCTGCGGGCTCGACGTCCCTGAGGAACGGGAATCGGCGCGACGCGCTGGGTCATTTCGAGGAGGCCAAAAGCCTTTACCGTGGCGATTATCTTGAAGATGAAGCCTATTCGGAGTGGTGCGCCGAAGAGCGCGAACGGCTGCGCGAAATCTACTTGGAGCTTCTGGCAGGCATGGCGACGTGCTACGCCGAGGGCGGCCTGTGGATGGAAGCATCGCAGGTCTGCCGTATGGCGCTCTCCAGTGATCCTTGCCGCGAGAGTTTCCTTCGCGTTCTTCTGGAAAGCCTGGTCAATCTTGGCCGGCCCGACTGGGCCGAAGCACAGTTCACTTCATGGCGTCATAGCCTCGAGGCGGAATACGGCCTCCAGCCGACGCAGGAAACCTTGCGAG
>JAAEOR010001126.1 GCA_024222895.1 Hyphomicrobiales bacterium
ACCCATAAATCAAGAATGTTTGAGAGCTTCCTTCGCTGAATCCATTTCTCTATTGCTTCTTGTAGCTCTTCATTAGCTGCAAATATAGCCAAAGTATCTTTATTCCGCTTAACCTGACCTTGATAAAAATCGTCAATTTCCTGGTTGCCTGAAACATATACCTCCAGTTTTTCTTCTAATTCTTTAGTTGAAGTAACAATGAATCCTAATCTCTCTTCCATAGCCTCTCTTCCTGCCTGAAGGGTATAAGAGAGATTAATGAGATCCAATGAGGAAGTATCAGAATGATCATTTTGATTGCTTTGTTCCCGCTGCGTAGAATCCTTGTATATCGGACTCTTAGTATCTTGTACAAAGGCATGCTCTTTTAGAAACTGCAACATACTTCTGACAGTGTCAAATAATTGCTCTTTTGTTCTTGCTGAAAAAGGGACAATAACTGGAAAACGAGAATCTGGAATAGTAGTCGCATTTTCTCGTTCAGAATCCTGATACTCTTTTACAATTAAATGAGCGTTACTTCCTCCTGCTCCAAAGGATGAAATCCCAGCTATTTTAGAAAGCTCATGTCCAT
>JAAEOR010001127.1 GCA_024222895.1 Hyphomicrobiales bacterium
ATGACGAGGCGACCGCGGTCATCGCCGAAACCATCGTCGCCCTTCACCGGCCCCCCGGCCTTGTGACCGGCCTGCGCACGGTCGACACGATCAGCGATGGCTTTGACCGATTCCTTCGGCGGGGCGGCGACAGACGCCTCGGCCCGGCAATCGTTGCCCGAGCCGCCGGCGTCTACCGCGATCTGGCCGCGGATCAGACGACTCAGGTGGTCCTGCACGGCGACCTCCACCACTTCAACATCTTGCGCGATTCGCGCCGCGGATGGCTTGCCATCGATCCGAAGGGGATGATCGGTGAGCCGGCCTACGAGGTCGGCGCAAGCCTCCGCAACCCGATTGGCGATGCCTCACGCTTTGCCGATCCCGAAATCATTGCCCGACGGGTCGCGATCTACAGCGAGCGTCTCGGCTTCGATCGCCAGCGGATGATCGGCTGGTGTTTCAGCCAGGCGGTTCTGGCGACAATCTGGGCAATCGAGGACGGCGACCGGGAGCTGCGCTTCGGCATCGCCACAGCGGAAGCGGCTCTTCCGCTTGTCGCGTCGACGTCGTAAGACGCGACGACGATCGAGCGCGACGGAGGAAATGATGGCCTATTGGTTGTTCAAGTCGGAACCGGAAACCTGGTCCTGGGACATGCAGGTGAAGAAGGGCAAGCGCGGCCAGGAGTGGGACGGCGTGCGCAACTACACTGCCCGCAACCACATGCGGGAGATGAAAACGGGCGACCAGGGCTTCTTTTACCACTCCGGCGGCGAGCGGGCAGTGGTCGGCATCGTCGAGGTGGTGAAAGAATCGCACCCCGATTCCACTGACGACACCGGCAAGTTCGATTGTGTCGATATCGCCGCGGTGAAGCCGCTGCCGAAGCCGGTGACGCTGGCCGACGTCAAGGCCGAGCCTTCGCTAGCGGAGATGATCCTGGTGCGTCAGTCGCGGCTGTCGGTCCAGCCGGTCACTGCAGCGGAATGGAAGCTGGTCTGCAAGATGGGAGGTTTGTAGGGCGCGGATCGAGATCGACGACACCATCTGCAAGCAAGCTGGGTGCGCCTTCTACAACGATAGCGATTTTTCGACCTTGTGGCCGCGCTCACGAGGCTAAAACGCCGTTTTCTGTGTACCCGAATAAAGCGCCTTGATGTTGCTGTCGACGGAACGAGCGTGGGCGGCCACGGCGGCCTCGTCGAGGTCATGCACCGGGTCCGGCTCGAGGGTGAAGTGGCCGAAGCGGTCCTCGCCGCGCACGAGCAAGGCAAAGTCCTGGGTCTTCAACTGTTTCAGCCGGGTGGGGATGTAACGAAGCGCCACGCCGATTCGGCGATCGTCGGTATTGTTGGGTTCCGACCCGTGCACCAGAAGAACGTGATGGAGAGACATCTGGCCGGCCCTCAGCGGAATGAGCACGGCCTCCTCTTCAGGGACATCGACGGCGATCTCCTGTCCGCGCGACAGAAGGTTGTCCGCGGCGAAGGAATCCTCATGGGCGAGGATCGGCTGCTTGTGGCTCCCCGGCCAGAATTTCATCGCACCCGACTCAACCGGCGCGTCGGACAGCGCGACCCAGGCGGTGACGACATCGTTGCCGGACAGGCCCCAATAGGTGGCGTCCTGGTGCCATGACACGAAGTGCGGCGTGCGCGGCTCCTTGATGAAGAACGTGGACGCCCACAACAGAATGTCCGGTCCGAGGATGTCTTCGACAGGATCGAGAATCCGCGGGTGGCGGACGAGCCGGTTGGCCCAGGTGAAAAGCAGATGGGCCTTGTGGCGATAGTTGGAGCTGATCGGGCCGCCGGCCGCGTTTTCATAGGCCTCGAGGTCGCGGCGCAGCCCCGCCGCCTCGGCGGGATCCAGGACGTCGATCGGGAAGACAAACCCGTCGTCGTCGTACCGGCGGATTTGATCCGGGGTCAGACTCCTTGCCACTGCAATCTCCCGTCCTGACAATCGAACCTTGCAAGGTTGGCATATCTGCCGTCACGCGCACGCCAACCTAGCGCGAAACGCCGGTGCGGGAAATACGGGGAGCGGTACGCCGATCAGTCGCCGGGTTCGGCTCTCCCCCGCGCTCACCCCTGCCCGATCGACTGGGTGACCCGGATGACAATGAACTCGGCGGGCTTGAGTGGCACCAAGCCGACCTCGGCAACGACCCGACCGGAATCGATATCGGCCTGGGTCATCGTCTCGGCATCGCATTTAATAAAATAAGCCTGGCTGGCCGACGCGCCTGCCAGCGCGCCATCCCGCCACAGGCTGTCGAGAAAGGCGCCGATATCGCGGCGCAGCGACCACCACAAGGGTTCGTCATTCGGTTCGAACACGACCCATCGGGTGCCGTGGTCGATCGACTGCTCGATCATCGTCGTCAGCCGGCGGGTCGGCACATAGCGCCATTCGCTCGCCGGGCCGGCCAGGGTTCGCGCCCCCCAGACCTTGATACCGTCATACCATCAGCGAACTGTCGGATGCAGTTGACCCCGACCGGGTTGAGCTGCGCCTGATCGGCTTCCGTGATCGCACGGGTCAGATCGAGCGCACCGCGCAGCTGCACGTTGGCAGGCGCCTTGTGGACGCCGCGGGTGGCGTCGGTCGCGGCATAGAGCCCGCAGAGGTGACCCGACGGCGGAGCCGCGACCCGGTTGTCGGCGCGACCGTCCCTGAAGTCGCCCGCTCCCTCGCCGGCTCCACCATTGATTGAGGGCGTTGACGTTGTCGAGGCCTCCGGCAACCCGATATCGGCACCGACGCCAAGGCATCCCGCCACGCGGCGCGACGCTGCACCCCCTTGCATCGCGAGCGCTCACCGGGCTTATTTGAACGAAGAAGATTCCGGGGCGTCTTTCCGATCGCCTCCGGCTGCGAAGGAGAGGAACAACCATGTCCGAAACGGTTCATCCGGTTCCGGCCGAGTGGGCGGCGCGCGCCTATGTCGACCACGCCAAATATGACGAAATGTATGCGCAGTCGGTCGCGGACCCTGAGGGATTCTGGGCAGAACAGGCCGAGCGCCTCGAGTGGATCAAGCCATTCACCGTCGTCAAGAACACCTCCTTCGACGCTCCGAATGTCTCGATCAACTGGTTCGAGGACGGGGTGCTCAATGTCGCGGCAAACTGTGTCGACCGCCATCTTGAAACCCGTGCCGACCAGACTGCG
>JAAEOR010001128.1 GCA_024222895.1 Hyphomicrobiales bacterium
CGCTGCCGCCGCGGCGGCAGCGACGGTCCCGCCGGCGCACGCCCAAAGTGCTGTGCCCGAGATTCTGTCCCGTTGGGCCGAGGGCTGGTCGGCGGTATCCGAGCCGGAAAAACTGATGGCGGTCACGGCCGAAGACATCGTCTTCGAGGATGTCGCCGTCGGCGTCGTGTTTCGCGGCAGCGCTGCTCTTCGCGACCTCCTCGCAGAAGCAGCGAGCGCCATACCCGACTTCAAGGTGGAGATCTTCGACGGCTTCGCCACCGACACAATGGCTGCAGCGGAATATGCAATGAGCGGCGTACAAAGCGGCAATCTGCCCTATCTGCCAGGCGAGGACCGCAAGTTCCGAATCCGCGGCTCCAGCGTGTTCGTCCTCGACGGCGGCAAGATCAAGCGTGAGTCGCGCTACTACGACATGGCGCGTTTCCTCGAAGCGCTCGGCGGGATGAAAGGGCTGGAATCGGCATTCCCCAAGCTCGGCACACCGGCGGCGAAACCGCCGGAGGCGTGATCAAACGCTCCGGCCGGTCACCTCAACCGGATCGCAGCGCAGCCAACCGTTTGTCATAGCTTTCGGTGAGGCAGGCGACGCTGCCCGCACACGCGTCCCGCTCACCGATCCAGGCGCGTTGCGCGTCCTTGATTGCCGCCGCCTGGGTCTCGTCCGCATAGGCAAGGCTTTGACGATAAGCGCCGGCGAGATCGCGGTCGAGGCGGGCAAGCGCCACGTCAGCGCAGATCGCCGTCTCGGTCGCGGTACCGGCTTTGGCACAATCGAAGGACGGGACCGGCGTCCGCCAGTCGGCGCGCTCCAGGCCGTCAAGGGCGCTCAATGGAATCGCCACGCGCTGCGCGCCGGCGGCATAGGCCGCCACCTGATATGCAGGGAAGCGGATTACCAGCGTGTCGGCCAACAGCAGAAAGTCTTCGAAATTGTCCCACCCGGGTCCGGCGCCGGTTTTTACCCAGTCGTCATCGCTCATCGAATCCGGGCCGAACTGATCCTTGAGATCGGCAATCGCAAGGTCGCTGATCCGCTGCAAAGCGGCCGGCTCGAAAATCTCCGGGAGAAAGATCTGCCAACCGTCCGGGCGCAGAAAGTTGAAGGTGCGGATACCCGGATTGGGATGAGCACCACCGGTGAAGACACTCTGGTCGAAATCGACCACGAACATTTCATCGTCATTGCGCGCCACCCCATAACCCAGGTCGAGGGAGTAGCTCCACATCGGCCGATCACCGCCCTGCTCGAACTCGGCGAAATCCTCGCGTGCCTGTTTGATGAAATCATTCGCAAGTCCCGTGGCCCAATTGGCGATCGTCGCATCGATGTCGGCGACACCGGTGCGCGGATAGGCAATGTTGACATCATATGTGTCGGTCGAGTCGGCGAACGGTACGTCCTCGACCGCCAGGGGCGCCGCATGGACCGGGCCGGCAACCACCAATGCTATCGGGATAACCCAAGCCAGTGGAGTGTTGGTCGATTGCATGTCAATTCGCTCCTGATGTGTGCCCGCCGTCGCAACCTTACCTTGATCGACCGCGCACGAGAAAGCAGTTTGGTGGCTGCGCAGTCCGCGTAGCTTGCACCCGTTTCTCTCATCCTCCATGTGATCTGCGCCGGCCCCAGAGGGCCACGGGCACGAGAAGCGCGCAGACCGTATCGGGGATACGGCCTTTGACGCTAATCAGTGGTGTGTGATGGAGCTGGAAAAGCGCTACCGGCGTCGGGTCGCTACTGCACAGTCGTGACACCGGGGGCATCGTCCACAACAGCCTGTTCGTCTGCCCGCGCTTCACTGAACAACGTGAACTCCGGCCCCAGGTCCGGCGGCTCATAGATCGCCGCAATCGGCTCGGGCAGCTCGTAGTAGTATTCGGCGCCGAGCTGACGAATATCAGCGACCACGACTTCCTCCGCACCTTCGGGTGTGATCCGCTTGGCAACGAAACCGGCCATCAGATTGGCCCGGGTCTCGGGATCCGGTGCCGTATTGATCCGGGCGACCGGCGTCGGGAGTGCGCTTGGCTTGGCGATTTCCTTCGCGGTTCCCTTTTTCGACTTGCCGTCGGCCATGCGGGTCTGAAACACGCCGGTGAGATTGGCCAGGCCACGTTTCAGTTCGCCCTGGCAGGATTCGCTGAAGGAACGGCGGTAGGCAAACGCATAGGGTTGAGCCGACAGCGGTTTTTTGCCGTTCATCGAAACAGCCCGGTCGGGACTGCTGCCGTTGTTGTGATAGAACAGCTCTGCACCGGCGCCGCCATACATCGACTTGCAGACGGCTTCGTCGATCTTGAAGCGCGAGCGGCTGGAACGAAAGTTGATCGGAAAGTAGAAGCCGTCGCAGGTGCGGACACACAAGGTACGGTATCCGCTGCCGGCCCACTGCAGGCCGCCGCCGCTGGGCACGTTGCAGCCGTTGCGCCGCAGCTGGTTGCGCAGGCGTTGACGTTGCGCCGAGCCCGCGCTGGCTGACCGCGAACCGCGCGAGGCCTGGCTGAGCTGGCGCTGGAGGCGGCTCACCTTGGCGTTGACCGCCCGACAGTCGCTTGCCCGTTTGAACAGGCGCCGGCAGTTCTTGCGCCTGGCTTGGGATTGCGCGGCTGCGAGTTGCCTTTTCAGGCTGCTTTTGCTTGCACCGCCCCCGGAACTTCGCGATGCCGATTTGTACTCCGCCTGGAGACGCGCACAGTGGTTGGATTGGGCCAGAGCCGGTTCGAGCGCTGCAGCGACTCCGGCCGCCGCGACCACAACGATCGCGAGGGCTTTGTAGAGGCCGGTTCTCAGGTTCCGCTGCGCCATCGACTCCAACGTTCACTTGACTCCAACACACACCAACTCGGATGCCCAGCGAGCCTGTCCCGACGGGCACTCCATCTTCGCTTATCCGGAATTTCGAGCCGCTCGCCAAGCGATTCCGGATCACAACTGTGACATCGCCATCACGTGTTGCATCAACGCCGCAATTCTGTTGCCGCTAGCGTAGTTGATCCGGACCGGAAAACGCTATGATCGCCGTCACATGGCCGCTTTGCCGCTAATCCGGCGGCAACCGCGGCGCCATAGTGTGCAGCATCGTCCGGATTTGGCTGATTTCATCATCGTTGACGATGTGTCCCATGCCCGGATAGATCCGCTCGACGACCGCGCCGCCGAGTGCTTCCATGACAGCCGACGACTCGGTGATGCGGACTACGGGTATATGGGGGTCCACGTCGCTGGAACCAATGAAAACCGGCGTTCCCTCGAGCGTTCCCCGGTAGTCGCC
>JAAEOR010001129.1 GCA_024222895.1 Hyphomicrobiales bacterium
TCCGCGGCGAGCTGCGCCGACACCGTGTTGAGAGACAGGGCCAGTGCCGACTGAAGGGTGACCGGGCCGCGATGGGAACGGGTGTAGTTCTCCGGTGTCCATCCGTCGATCGTCACCGGTTCGTCGATTCGTACGGTCTCCGGCATCAGGCCGCGCTCCACAGCGGCGAGATACACAAACGGTTTGAACGACGACCCAGGCTGGCGGTGGGCATCGATTGCCCGGTTGAACGGACTGGCTGCATAGTTCCGGCCACCGACCAGCGCCCGCACCGCACCGTGGGGATCCAGGGCGATGAAGGCGCCCTGGTCGACACCGCGCTCAGCCCCGAGGTCGCCAAGCGTTGTGGTGAGCGCGGCGGCTGCCAGCGTCTGCAGGCGTAGATCGATGCTGGTGTCGACGACAAGATCGCGCTGCGGCGCACCGACGTACCGCGGCAACTGGTCGAGCACCCAGTCGGCGACATAACGACCGCTGCCGCCGGCAACGTCGCGAACCGCTTTGACTTCCTGAGACAGGGCCAGGCTGGTTTCGCGATCGTCGATATAGCCCTGATCGTGCATGGCGGCGAGCACGAGCTGGGTTCGCGCCTCTGCCGCTGCCGGGCTGGCGATCGGCGAGTAGTGACCGGGCGCCTTGAGCAGGGCCGCAAGCGCCGCCGCCTCGGCGACGTTCACGTGACGGGCCGATTTGCCGAAATAGCGGTGCGCGGCGGCGTCGACACCATAGGCGCCCGCCCCGAGATAGACGCGATTGAGATAGAGTTCGAGGATCTCGTCCTTGGAGAGACTGGCCTCCAGCCAGACCGCCAGGATGACTTCCTGGATCTTGCGTTCGAACGAACGCTCCGGCGTCAGGAACAGGTTCTTGGCGAGCTGCTGGGTCAGCGTCGAACCACCCTGGACGACACCGCCGGCCCGAACGTTTTCGATCATCGCCCGTGTCAGGCCGATCGGATCGATGCCGAAATGCCAGTAGAA
>JAAEOR010001130.1 GCA_024222895.1 Hyphomicrobiales bacterium
GCCTTGAGCCGTCTTATAGCCTACTCTGCCTCCGATTGCCACCCCGGCCGCCGCCCCGGTCACCGCCCCGGCCGGTCCCAGAATAGCGCCTATTCCGCTGCCTAGCACCCCGCCCACACCTGCGCCTACACCTGTTGCGGCCGCAGCCCTGATTGCGTATGCTACTTTACCGGCCGTACCCGGCACACCATTCTTGACGCCCGCACCGGCGGCGGCTGATGAATTTTGTTGACACGACATGCTTTTTCCCTTTTTATTAATTTAATCTGCTGCATCGCCAAAAAAGGCGTGGGCTTGAATGAGCCGGTGTTTGAGATGGGCTACGGTTGGGGCTAAAGATTCCACCTCAGTGACCTCGCCTAAAAAGCCCTTAACATCCCTTGGCTCAGGAAAGCCGTGATGTTTGCCTATCATCCCGGCTACCTCGTCGTCTCTCAAGGCCCGGTTAAAATAGTAGTGGCTGCCGGGCAAGTTCAGGCTTTGCAAATGGGTCATTGTCCGCGCTTCGCCGGAGGGTGTCTCAATAGTCGTCGCGCCCGCGTGCCAGGTTTGGCCCCGATTTTCATACATTTTGCCGGCGCTACGCTTTAC
>JAAEOR010001131.1 GCA_024222895.1 Hyphomicrobiales bacterium
CCTCGTTCCGCCACGCTGCTCCAGACGCCTGACTTACCCGAAGGTTATCGACCCAGAGGTTCCGCCCGTGCGGCCTGAGCGACACATCCCAAACTCCATCGCAACCATGCGGGCACGCTTGATCAACGCCCTCGCAAAAACCCTGCCGCGATGTCCATGCTGCGGAGCCAGAGCACCAACATACAGACGACAAAACTTATGACACAGTAGTACTAGTCCGGACGTCGCAGCGGCGTATCGTCGATCGCGCTGAGTGCTTTCTCGACGGCGCCCAGATCGTCGACAATCGAGACCAGTCTTCCCGCAATAGTGTCGCGGAGCTTGACGGCAACCTGGGGATATTCATTGAGCATCCTGGTCATCAACTTGCGGTCGATCTCCAGAACCTCGGACGACGCGACGGCCGTCGCGGTCGCCGGCCTTTTGGTTTCGATGAACAGCGCCGATTCCCCGATCAGGCTGCCCGCCTCGCAGCTGGTGAGAACCTTCCGTTTGGCGCCATGTCCAAGCGACATTTCCACACCGCCAAATGCAATCACATAGCCCGACATGGCCGTCGCCCCCTCGCGGAACAACACCTGTTCAGGCTTGAGTTCGAGCCGAACAGCACTGAATGCCAGCAGTCGAAGCTGGTCCGTCGCCAGATCGGCGAACAGGGGAATACGGGTAAGGAGGGTTATGTCCCGGTCGAGGCTCATGGTTCGGCGGTTCGACCGCTCGGCCGATCTCTTTACGGAACCAGTTTGTAGCCGCCGACGTCGGTTACCAAAAGCTCGGCTTTTGACGGGTCCCGTTCAATTTTCTGGCGAAGTCGGTAGATGTGGGTTTCCAGCGTGTGGGTGGTGACACCGGAGTTATAGCCCCACACTTCATGGAGAAGCACGTCTCGGCTTATCACTTTCTCACCGGCCCGGTAGAGGAATTTGAGGATCGCCGTCTCCTTTTCTGTCAGTCGCACTTTCTGGCCACGGTCGTCCACAAGCATTTTGGCGCTCGGGCGGAATGTGTAACCGCCGATGGTGAAGACCGCGTCCTCGCTCTGCTCGTGCTGTCGCAGTTGCGCCCGGATCCGCGCGAGCAGGACGGCGAATCGGAACGGCTTGGTGACATAATCGTTGGCGCCCGCTTCCAGCCCGAGAATTGTGTCGGACTCGGAGTCCTGACCGGTCAGCATGATCACCGGCGCCTTGAAACCGCTCTTGCGCAGCAGCTTGACCGCCTCGCGGCCATCCATGTCGGGAAGACCGACATCCATGATCACCAGATCGATGCGTCCCTGACGCGCGGCCTGGATTCCAGAAGCGGCATTTTCCGCTTGCTCGATATCGAATTCCTCGTACAGCGAGAGCTGCTCGACCAGGCTTTCACGAAGCACTTCGTCGTCGTCGACGACCAGGATCTTGCGGGCAGGCATATTTCGCCTCTGTTCATCTTGCCGGATGGGGAGGACCAAACCGGCAGCATCCATCGGAATCAGCTTGGGGTAAAGGTGTAGACTCCAACACCGGGGCGGCGCAAGCAAGCCCGTTCTGGCTTGCGAAGGCAGGAGAACCGGATCAGTGACCAATATCCCGTCGCTCACGCGCATCATCGTCGCCGCAAGCCAGATCCAGAAGCATCGCGGCACGCTGAGCGGCGGCGGATTATGGGCGCCTTGTGCGATCGGGCGCGGTGGCGTCGGCAGACGGAAGCGCGAGGGTGACGGTGCAACACCAATTGGTCGGTTCGCCCTGGTCGCCGTTCTGTATCGCCCCGATTGCCAGCGACGACCCAAAACCGCATTGCCCACCGCGCCACTTCGCCGGGATTCAGGTTGGTGCGATGATCCCGCCGACCGCAGATACAACCGGCCGGTGCGGCTGCCTTATCCGGGACATCACGAACGAATGTGGCGCGAGGACCGCTTGTACGATCTGCTGATTGTGCTCGATTACAATCTTCGCCGCCCGCGGACCGGGGCCGGAAGTGCCATTTTCCTCCATCTGGCGTCACCGGCTTTCGCTGCGACCGCCGGCTGCGTTGCGGTGAGAGAAACAATCATGCGCCGGATCCTTGCCCGTTCCGGGCCAGGAACGGTAATCGATATTCGCTAGATCTCGCGCATCGCATCGGTCCTGCCCGTCCGGCGACGATGAATCGGCGCCCATGTAGCGTGTTGTCTGGTTCACGGCGCATTCGATTCTTCACAAACCACAAAGATCATATGGTTTGTTCGCGCGGACTGTTTCGTCTCGCAACAGGGGTTGAAGAATGTTGAATCCGCTGAACCTGGAGAATCCGGTTTTCGTCAGCTACACGATCGCCGCGGCGCTGATGATCCTCAAACTTGTGGGTCAGGGCTGGGTGACCGTTTTCCGGATGATAAAGAGCGACGCCGGCCTGCTGAACCCGGAAGACCTCCAGTCCGGCCCGGCCAACAGGAACCCGCGCCCCGAACAGCTGGGCCCAAATGATTACGTCGACCGATCGCGGCGAATCCAGCGCAACGATCTGGAGAATATCCCCGCCTTTCTCGCCTGCGGCCTGATCTTTGTCGCCGCCAACCCTCCGGCATTGCTGGCAAATATCGTGATGTTCGGATTTGTCCTCGCCCGCCTCGCCCATACCGTCGCCTACACCACCGAACAACGTCATGAAGTCCGCGCAACGCTGTTTTCGATCGGTTCGATCGCCGTGATCTTCATGGCACTTTATGCCCTGGTGGTCGCAATCTTCTGACCGATCGGGTTGGCCGCAGGCGGTTACCCGCGTACCCCGAAAATGGCACTGCCGACCCGCACGTCCGTCGCGCCGAGCGCAATCGCCGTCTCGAAGTCCGCGCTCATCCCCATGGACAGGGAGCGGAGGCCGGTTCGTTTTGCGATCTTCGCCAGCAGGGCGAAGTGCGGCGCCGCCGGTTCGTCAAACGGTGGAATGCACATCAGTCCGTCGATCGTGAGGCCATGGGTCGATTGGCAGCGCGCAACAAACGCATCGGCCTCTTGCGGCAGAACGCCGGCCTTTTGCGCCTCCGCACCGGTATTGACCTGGACCAGCAGACGCAACCTCCGACCCTGCCGCTCGATCTCCTTCGCAATCGCCCGGGCGATCTTGTCGCGATCGACCGTGTGGATCGCGTCGAACAGGGCGACGGCAGCGCCGGCCTTGTTGGACTGGAGCGGGCCAATCAGGTGAAGGTCGATGTCCGGCGTCCGGTCCTTGAGCGCCGGCCATTTGCCCTGCGCCTCCTGCACCCGGTTTTCCCCGAAAACACGCTGTCCGGCATTGATCACCGGGAAGATTGTGTCTGCATCGAAGGTCTTGGAGACCGCGATCAGCCGGACCGACCCGGGTGGCCGGGCGGCATCCCCCTCCGCGGCCGCGATCCGCGACCGCACGATATCCAGCCCGGATGTCATGGCGCCGGGCAGTCTCCGTCACCGGAACCGATGACGATGCGGGTCGGCCGGACCATACACGGCCTGGCGCATGAGGGCGGGTCGCCGCGCATTATTCGAACCACGTTGTCCCCGGATACTGATGCGCCCGCGCCACCTCCTCGTCGAGTTCAAGGCCGATTCCGGGCGCATCGTCGAGGGCAATGAAACCGTCTTCGATAATATCGGTCTTGCGGGTCGTGATTGAAGTCCAGTAGTCGCGATGAAGCCAATGGAACTCGAGCACCAGGAAGTTCGGCACGGTTGCGCAAACATGGGCAGAAGCCATGGTGCCGATCGGTGACGACACGTTATGGGGGGCAAAGGGAATGTAGTAGATCTCCGCCATATTCGCGATCTTGCGGCACTCCGACAGCCCGCCGCATTTGGGGATATCGGGCATGATGATATCCACCGCCTGGCTCTCCAGCAGATCGCGGAAACCCTGGCGGAGATAAAGATTCTCGCCGGCGCAGATCGGTGTCGATGTTGTGCGCTTGATTTCCCGCATTGCCGCGACGTTCTCCGGCGGCACCGGCTCTTCCAGCCACATCAGCTGAAGCGACTCGAGGTCCTTGACGAGACGGGTAGCGCTCGGCACATCGAGCCGGGTGTGGAGATCGCAGGCCACATCAATCGTTTCGCCGGCGGCGGTTTTGACCATCTCAGCCAGCCGGACCATGCGATCATGCTCCCAACCGCCGGCGGTGTGGTTGAAAGGATCCTTGATGAAATCGGCTACTTCGCTCTGCATGGTGCCATAGGCGCCGATATCGAGGTCGATTTTCAGCGCAGTGAAACCCAGTTCAAGCACTTCGTCGACGACCTTCTTGCACTGGTCGAAGTTCATGCCGGGCGTCACTTCGCAATCGGCATAAACGCGAACCTTGTCACGAAAGGTGCCGCCAAGCAGCTCGTAGACAGGCGTCTTCAGGGCCTTGCCCTTGAGATCCCACAAGGCGATCTCAATGCCGGTCAACGCAGTGATCAGCGCCCCGGCAAAGCCGCCCTCGAAGACGAGACCGCGGCGCAACTCCTCGAAGATCGCGTCCACCGGGAACGGGTCCCTGCCGATCAGCTTTGGTGTCAGCTCGTGGATAAGGGCGATTGCCGCATGGCCGCCGTGCACGCATTCACCAAGGCCGGTAACACCTGCGTCGGTTTCGATCCGCACCCACAGGTGCATGCAATGGCCGCTGGTTGCGGCGGTTTTCACCGCGGTGATCTTCATGATGCCTCGTGATGTCGGTGTTGTGGCTAACCATCTCAGCCCTTGGCCTGGGCGTTCTTCCACGCCCGGTATTCCGCCTCGCCCTCGTCGCTGAGCGGATAATATCTTCGAATGCTGCCGCCCTCGGAGAGGCGGGCCCGGCTGAACTCCTCCCATTCGTCGTGATCGAGGCCATGTTCGAGCACCAGCGGAACCATCCTTGCCGGCACGACGACAACCCCATCGTCATCGGCAATCATGACGTCGCCGGGGATAACCAGCACTTCGCTGCAGGCGATCGGAACATTGACGGCCCACGGGAGGAGGGTCGACTGCGACGCATAATTGGGGGTGAAGCCGCGCGTCCAGACCGGGGTGCCGATGGACTGGACCCTCGGCCAATCGCGTATGCACCCGTCGACGACGATCCCGATGCCGCCGCGGCCCTTGAAAAACGTGATCAGCATGTCGCCCATGCAGCCGGTCTTCATGTCCCCGAAGGCCTGGACCGCCAGGATATCGCCGGGCTGAACCGTCTCGAATACCGACCACAAGGCCGTGGACTTCTCCAGCTGTTCCTCGCCCTCGCCTGGTGCAATACCGGTGATGACGTCCTCCCGGCGCGGCATGAATTGCAGCGTCACCACGGGTCCGGCGACCTTGGCGCCCGGCGTGCGCGGCAACGGCCCTTCGACGAAAGTCTGGCGCACCCGCATCCGGTGCATCAGCGCGGACGCGGTGGCGGTGCCCACGGCCTGGAGGCGTTCGATCAGCGCCGGGTCGGGTCGTAGCGGCGCCGGGCCGGTGATCGGCAACGTGCCGGCGATCTCCGGTACCGGCAGCTCCAAAGAATCGAACATCCCCACGCTTTGTCCCCCCAAATGTCGGCCATTCACTAGCCTTCCTCGCCCCGGGCCTCAAGCCGAACTCTCGTTCGGTCGCGCAACAGCCTATCATGGAGTTCCACTGGCGATCGGCACGGGCATCCGTCGCTAATCCGGCCGAAACCGGCGCTTTGTGGTTGACCGGTGACGGTGATTCTGGTGAGTGTCCGGCCGCGGCGGCCGAAACCGGCGCGCCAACCCAATCGATGACCGGTTTCCGGCAATGACCAGCGAACGATACAATCCCAAAGAAGCCGAGGCGCACTGGCAATCCGTCTGGGCGGCAACGGGCATCTTCGAGACCGAGAACGACGATCCTCGACCGAAATATTATGTGCTGGAAATGTTCCCCTATCCGTCGGGGCGCATCCACATGGGCCATGTGCGCAACTATGCGATGGGTGACGTTGTGGCGCGATACAAGCGCGCCACCGGCCACAACGTCCTCCATCCGATGGGCTGGGACGCCTTCGGCCTGCCGGCCGAAAACGCCGCTATCCAGAATCGGGTCAATCCGCGCGAGTGGACCTACGACAACATCGCGGCGATGCGCGATCAGCTCAAGACCATGGGCCTGTCACTCGACTGGCGGCGCGAGTTTGCCACCTGCGATGTCGACTATTATGCCCAGCAGCAGAAGCTGTTTCTCGATTTCTACCACGCCGGCCTGGCCTATCGGCGGGAATCGCGAGTCAATTGGGACCCGGTCGACCACACCGTGCTCGCCAACGAACAGGTTATCGACGGGCGTGGCTGGCGATCCGGCGCCGAGGTCGAGCAACGCGACCTGACCCAGTGGTTTTTTCGCACCAGCGCCTTCAGCGACGACCTGCTCACCGCGCTCGATACGCTGGATCGTTGGCCGGACAAGGTTCGCACGATGCAGCGCAACTGGATCGGCCGCTCGGAAGGCATGCGCGTGCGTTTCGCCTTCGCCGACCGGCCGCCGCCCGGCTTCGATCACATCGAAGTGTTCACCACCCGTCACGACACGCTGTTCGGCGCGTCCTTCATGGCCGTTTCACCGGACCATCCGCTGGCAACGGCGCTCGCGGCGGACCGTCCGGCTCTGGCCGCGTTCATCGCCGACTGCCACCATTCGGGGACCAGCGAAGAGGCCCTGGAAACGGCCGAGAAGAGCGGCTTCGACACGGGATTGACGGTCGCTCATCCGTTCGTCGACGGCCTGACGCTCCCGGTCTACGTCGCCAACTTTGTCTTGATGGAGTACGGTACCGGCGCCATCTTCGGCTGTCCCGCTCATGACCAGCGGGATTTCGATTTTGCCAATAAATACAATCTGCCGATCAAGCCGGTGGTGGCGCCGCTCGACGTGTTTGATTCTGGCGCCGACTATGCCGCCTGGATCGAACAGTTCGAAACCGGTCAGGAGGCCTATGTCGGTGACGGCCGGCTGATCAATTCCGCTTTTCTGGACGGGCTCGACGTCCCGGCCGCCAAGGAGGCGATGGCGCAGCAGCTGGAGTCCCGTTCCTTGGGCGACAAGTCGCAGGGCGTTCGAGAAATCAACTATCGATTGCGCGACTGGGGGATTTCGCGTCAAAGGTATTGGGGTTGCCCAATTCCCGTTATCCATTGTCCGACCTGCGACGTCGTTCCCGTACCGGACATCCATCTGCCGGTCCGACTCCCGGAGGACGTATCTTTTGAAAGGCCCGGCAACCCGCTCGACCATCATCCGTCCTGGAAGCATGTCCCCTGTCCGACCTGTGGGGCCGACGCTGCTCGCGAGACCGACACCATGGATACGTTCGTGGACTCGTCCTGGTACTTTGCCCGGTTCACGGCGCCATGGGCATCGACGCCGACCGAACCGGCTACGGCCGACGACTGGTTGCCTGTCGACCAGTATATCGGCGGCATCGAGCACGCGATTCTCCACCTGCTCTATTCCCGCTTTTTCACCCGGGCAATGAAGGTGACCGGGCATCTTGGCCTGGAAGAGCCTTTTGCGGGACTCTTCACCCAGGGCATGGTCACCCACGAGACCTACTGGCTTGGTGGCGAACAAAACGGTCGCTGGATCTCGCCGGATGAGGTCAAGATCGAGGAGCACAACGGCAAGCGGCAGGCGACGCTGGTGTCGTCGGGCGATGCCGTCGAAATCGGTTCGATCGAAAAGATGTCGAAGTCTCGCCGCAACACGGTGGATCCGACCGCCATCATCGATCGCTACGGCGCCGACACCGCCCGATGGTTCATGCTGTCCGATTCGCCACCGGAACGTGACGTCATCTGGACCGACGAAGGCGCGGCCGGGGCACACCGCTTCGTCCAGCGGGTCTGGCGACTGGTCAACGACGTTGCGCCGCGGCTTCCTGCCATTGATGCCCCATCGGCCAGTGGTCACGGTGAAGCGACACAGGCGTTACGCAAGACTGCTCACAAGACGCTGGCCGCAGTCAGCGAAAGCATTGAAACCCTGCGTTTCAACGTCGCCGTCGCCCGCATCCACGAGTTGGTCAGCGCTTGTGCCGCCGCGACTTCAACCCCAGCGGGCAGCGATCGAAATCTCGACCAGAGCCTGCGCGAAGCCCTCGAATTCCTCGTCCAGATGATGGCACCCATGATGCCTCACCTGGCCGAAGCGTGCTGGGCCGTGCTGGGGCGCGAAAAATTGGTCGCAAACGCCAATTGGCCCTCATTTGACCGCTCGCTTCTCAGCGAAGACGTGATAGTGTTGCCGGTACAGGTGAACGGGAAGAAGCGCGGCGAATTGACAATTGACGTGGACGCGTCACAAGTTGACGTTGAACGGGCTGTTCTGGCGCTTGACTTCGTTGTTCGGGCGCTTGGGGGGAATAATCCCAAGAAGATCGTCGTCGTACCGAAGAGGATCGTCAATGTCGTCGTCTGACCGCGGCCATCCGATGTCGCTCCGCGCCGGCGCAAGCGGTTTGGTTGTCGGGCTTTTGGCATGGGCGCTTGCCGCCTGTACTGTCCAGCCCTTGTATGGACCGGCTGCCGGCGGCGGGCGGGTCCAGTCGACGCTGACGCGGATCGTCGTTGCTCCGGTCAAGGATCGGGTTTCCCAACAGGTCAGGAACGATGTGATCTTCCAGTTGACGGGCGGCAAGGCAATCGGTGATCCGCTTTACAAGATGAAACTGACCGTCACTTCGCGAGAAATCGGCCTCGGTATCACCGCCATCGACTCCTCGCCGGTGTTCTCGGTTCAGGTCGCGGCGACCTACGTGGTTACCGAGCTAAGCAGCGGCGCTGAACTGGTCCGCAGCACCGCCAGGACATCGGCGTCCTATAATCGAACCAACCAGGCCTTCGCCAACACCCGGGCGAAGATTGACGCGGAGGACCGCGCGGCCGCCGAGGCCGCCAAGCTCATCGCCACCCGCGTGGCCGGCGCCGTCGCCAGGGGCTCCTGAGGCAAAAGCACCGTGGGCGAGATCAAGGCGGGAGCGGTCGACGATTTCCTGTCACGGCCGGATTCGGCGGTGCGGTGCGTTCTCATCTTCGGCAATGATACGGGCCTGGTCAGCGAACGCGCGGCCGATTTTGCAGCGGGAGTGCTTGGCGAAACTGCCGACTCGCTGAGTCACGTCCGGCTCGATTCCAATGAGATCGCAGCCGATTCGCAGCGTCTGGCGGACGAAGCGTACGCGGTCCCGATGTTCGGCGGAACCCGCTGCATATCAATCAGGGTCCAGGGCACGGGTTCGATCGTCGCGCCACTCGAATCGCTGCTGCAGACACCGCCCCAGGACAGTTATGTCGTTGTCGCGGCCGGCGAATTGCGCAAGACGGCTCCGCTCCGCAAGCTTTTCGCCGGCGCCGCAAACGCAGTCGCGATCGGGTGTTATGCAGACAACGCCGCAGCGCTCGATCGCATCATTGACCAGGAGACGGCCGAGGCCGGATTGACGATTGCATCCGAAGCACGAACGGCCTTGAAAGCGCTGATCGGCGGCGACCGAATGGCCAGCCGCGCCGAGGTCGCCAAGCTCTGCCTCTACGCCACCGGAACCGGCGAAATCACCACCGACGACGTCCGCGCGGTCGTCGGCGACGCGTCGGCCTTCGCCATCGATGAAGCGGTGGACGCAGCGGCGCTGGGCGACGCGTCGGCGTTCTCGCGGCTTTACCGCCGCCTGCTGGCTGCCGGCACCGCTGATTTTGTGATTATCGGCGCCGCGCTCAGACATTTCGACATGCTGCATCGCGCCCGCGCCCGGATCGATTCCGGGGTGGCCCCGGACCGGGCGCTTCCTCCGCAGCTCTTTTTTCGCCGGCGCCCGCTGGTCACCAGGCAGGTGAGGCACTGGTCTCTGCCGCGAACCGAACGGGCGCTTGGCATCCTCAACCGGGCGGTTGTTGACAGTCGCCTGAGGAATGCCATTTCGGCCGATGTCATCGGCCAGGCCCTTCTGTCCATAGCGGTCATCGCGACGTCAGGCAGACGACGGACGACCTGACCCGCTTTTATCGTACTCCACACGGGGTGCACGTATGACAAGCTGGTCGCCACAGCCGTGGCCGTGCCGCGATGAACCGCGTATAAGCCGGATCATGCGGCCGCAATCAGAAACCGAGCCCGATTTGGGGCGGACCGGTCAGCCATGACCGAGACGCTGCTTCACGCCGCGACCTTTGTCGCGATGGGCGCGGTCCTGATCGTCCTCGCGGCCGGGGTCATCAATATGGTACGCGGCAAATCCGGCAATCGGTCGCAATCGCTGATGCGGTGGCGGGTGATCTTCCAGTTTGCCGCAATTGTGATCATGATGACCGCACTGTACTTCGCCTCCAACTGAGCGGGTCCTGGCTTCATGGTGGTTCTCAACAAGATCTACACCCGCACCGGCGACGACGGCACCACCAGCCTGGGAACCGGCGAACGACGGCTCAAGTCGGATGGGCGCCTTGAGGCCATCGGGACGATCGACGAATTGAATGCCACCATCGGGTCGGCGCGGCTGAATGTCGAGGCTGACCTTGATGCAATGCTCGGTCGAATCCAGAATGACCTCTTCGATCTTGGCGCTGACCTCGCCGTGCCGCAGGATGCGGCGCGAGCCGAGCGGCGACTGCGAGTCATCAATGCCCAGGTTCACCGGCTGGAGAGCGAGATCGACAAGCTGAACGAGAATCTGCCGCCCCTGACGTCGTTCATCCTGCCCGGCGGCTCTCCTGCCGCGACGGCGTTGCATTGCGCCCGGACCGTGGCCCGCCGCGCCGAGCGGGTCATGACCGCCCTCAACACCCGGGAACCGCTCAATCCGGCGGCTTTGACTTTCGTCAACCGACTGTCGGATCTCCTCTTCGTCGCCGCCAGGGTTGCCAATGACAACGGCAGCAGCGATGTGTTGTGGGTTCCGGGGGAGAACCGCTGAAGCGAGGCCGCGGCCAATGCCAATCTTTCCGATCCACGATGGCCGCCCGCTGGTCCACATCAGTCGTCCGTTTGGCTGTTGGGCACTGCTTGCGGCCAATGTCTTCGTCTATTTTTTCATCCAGGGCGGCGCGATCGATTCCGTGAACCAGGGGTCGGTCCTCTCCTATGGCCTGATCCCCGCGGTCTATAACGACCACCTCGATCTTCCACCCGAGTTCGTGGCCATTCCCGAGTGGCTGACGATCATCACCTATTCCTTCCTCCACGGAGATATCTGGCATCTGGGCGGCAACATGCTGTTTTTGTGGGTTTTTGCCGACAATGTCGAAGATGCCTTCGGGCACATCCGTTTCATGATCTTTTACCTGCTCTGCGCCGCCGGCGCCGGTTATGTCTTCGTCCTCAGCGACCCGACCGGCCAGGCACCTGTCATCGGCGCCTCCGGCGCGGTGGCCGGGATCGTAGCCGCCTATCTCATGCTCCACCCAAGGCAGAAGGTCTGGGTCCTGGCCCTGGGTCGCATCCCCCTGAGGCTCGGTGCCCGATGGGTGCTGGGCTTCTGGGTCCTGTTCCAGTTTTATTCGGTCCTCGTCGCCCAACCCGGCGACCAGGTTGCCTGGTGGTCGCATATCGGTGGTCTTGTCACCGGAGCCATCCTGGTCGTGATCATGCGCCGTCCCGGCGTCCCGCTTTTCGATCGCACGCCGATCGTCCGCGCCCCTGAGCCACTGGCCGAGATTGACGATGACAAGACCCGTCGATAGGGTCCGCCGCCTTGCCTCATAGTGGGTTCAGAGGGCTCTCAGCGCCATGAAGATCCTGGTGCCCGTCAAGCGGGTCGTCGACTACAACGTCAAGGTCCGGGTCAAGCCTGACGGATCGGGCGTCGAACTCGCCAATGTCAAGATGGCGATGAATCCGTTCGACGAAATCGCTGTGGAGGAAGCGCTCAGGCTGAAGGAGGCCGGCGCTGCATCGGAAGTCGTCCTGATTTCGGTCGGCCCGGCCGAGGCAGCCGAAACAATCCGCACCGGCCTCGCCATGGGCGCTGATCGCGGAATTCTCGTCAAGACCGACCAGCCGAGCGAGCCGCTCGGTGTTGCCAAGGTCCTGAAGGCAATTGCCGCCGAGGAATCTCCGGGGCTGATTATCCTTGGCAAGCAGGCCATCGACGATGATTGCAACCAGACCGGACAGATGCTGGCGGCGTTTCTCGGCTGGCCACAAGGGACATTCGCGTCGCGGATTGAACTCTCCGGCGGCAGCGCCACCGTCACGCGCGAAGTCGACGGCGGTCTGGAGACCGTGCGGCTGGAGCTGCCGGCGGTGGTAACCACCGACCTTCGCCTCAACGAGCCACGCTACGCTTCGCTACCCAACATCATGCGGGCGAAGAAGAAGCCGATCGACGAGAAATCCGCCGACGATCTCGGCGTCGACCTGACGCCACGGCTGAAGATCCTCAAGGTCGAGGCGCCACCGTCCCGGCGCGCCGGCGTGACGTTGGCATCCGCAACCGAACTGGTGGAGCGGTTGAAGAACGAGGCAGGCATATTGTGACGACGCTGCTCATCGCCGAACACGACCAGGGTGGATTGAAGGAAGCCACCGCCCGCACGCTGACCGCTGCGACGGCGATTGGCAGCGATGTGGTCGTGCTGATTGCCGGCGACGGCTGCGGCGCGGCTGCAGAAGCCGCGGCCAAGCTGTCGGGAGTGTCGCGGGTGCTGCAGGTCGACAATCCGGCGTTGGCCCACCAACTCCCCGAACCGATGGCAGATCTGGTCCTGTCGCTTGCCGGTTCCTATGACGCTTTGGTTGCTCCTGCGACCACTTTCGGCAAGAACCTCATGCCCCGGGTCGCCGCCCTTCTCGATGTTGCCCAGGTGTCCGACGTAACCGCGGTCGTTGATCCGAATACCTTTGAACGGCCGATTTACGCGGGCAATGCCATCGAGACAGTTCGTTGTGACGAACCGAAGCGCATTGTCACGATGCGGCCTTCTGCGTACAAGCCGGCACCGGCGGGCGACGCCGCGCCCATCGACACCGCCGACGTCCCGGCGGACATGGCCGGCCGCTCCGCATTCATTTCCGCCGAAATCCCCGATCTGGACCGCCCCGATCTCGGCTCGGCCCGCATTGTCATTTCAGGTGGCCGTGCCTTCAATTCGGCCGACGCCTTTCGCCAGTATCTTGAACCGATTGCCGACAAGCTCGGTGCCGCGATCGGCGCCTCGCGGGCGGCGGTCGATGCCGGCTATGCCCCGAACGACCTCCAGGTTGGCCAGACCGGCAAGGTGGTTGCACCGGATCTGTACATCGCCTGCGGCATCTCCGGCGCCATCCAGCATCTCGCCGGAATGAAGGAGTCGCGGATTATTGTTGCCATCAACAAGGATCCGGAGGCGCCTATCTTCCAGATCGCCGACTATGGTCTGGTCGGTGACGTGTTCGAGATTCTACCGGAGCTCGGGCAGGCGCTTGGGCCGCCGGACGGGAATTGACCGGTCTCGACGACGCTTTTTTCCGCTTTTCCTTGACAAAATTCGCAGCCATGCACGAATGCTGCGTCGCGGCGCGATTCAACCGGCAAAAGGGCACATGCGGAACACGATCGGGACGATTGGCATCATCGGCGCTGGCCAGATGGGTAGTGGCATCGCTCATGTTTGTTCACTCGCGGGATTTGATGTGCTTCTCGCCGATGTGGCGGAGGAGCGAATCCGGTCCAGCCTGGCGACCATCAATGGCAACATGGCCCGACAGGTCGCCTCGGAAAAGATCACCGAATCCGACCGGGAGGCAGCCCTCAGCCGGCTGACGCCGGCGCCGCAGATGGAAGCGCTCGCGGCTGCTGACCTGGTGATCGAATCGGTCACCGAGGACGAAGAGGTCAAACGCGGGATCTTCGCCGACATCCGGCCGGTGCTGAAGCCGGAGGCGATCCTGGCCAGCAATACATCGTCGCTTTCGATCACCCGGCTGGCGTCGGTAACCGCGAAACCGGAACACTTCATCGGCATCCACTTCATGAATCCGGTGCCGGTCATGGAGCTGGTCGAGGTGATACGGGGGATCGCTACGAACGAAGACACCTTCGAAGCCGCCCGCGAGTTTGTCGCACGTCTCGGCAAGACGATTGTCGTCGCTGAGGATTTCCCCGGCTTCATCGTCAATCGCATCCTGCTGCCGATGATCAATGAAGCGATCTACACCCTGCATGAGGGGGTGGGTACGGTCGATGCGATCGATACCGCAATGCGCCTTGGCGCCCACCATCCGATGGGACCGCTCCAGCTGGCCGATTTCATCGGCCTCGACACCTGCCTGTCGATCATGCAGGTGCTTTATGAAGGGCTGGCCGACTCCAAGTATCGGCCGTGCCCGCTATTGGTGAAATACGTGGAAGCCGGATGGCTGGGGCGCAAGGCCGGCCGCGGCTTTTACGACTATAGCGGCGACACGCCGGTCCCGACACGCTAGCGTTGGCGCGCATTTCTCGCACTCGTAAGTCGGCCTCGGCCGGTAGGTAGGCGGCGGAAGATGCGACCGTGGGCATAAACGAAACGAAGGTCAGATACCGGCC
Organism: Hyphomicrobiales bacterium; assembly: GCA_024222895.1. Taxonomy (GTDB): domain Bacteria; phylum Pseudomonadota; class Alphaproteobacteria; order Rhizobiales; family Kaistiaceae; genus Bauldia. The sequence goes on from JAAEOR010001131.1 coordinate 14,471, forward strand.
TTAAAGGTTTTGGTCGTCACCTCAAAACCGCTCATCTCCGCGGAGGCGGAGATCCAGAAGCAGCAAAAGATCGATCTGGGTCCTCCGCCTGCGCGGAGGACGAGCGGAGGGATAGCTACGCGCCTGCCTCAGGTGCGGAGATCGCCGCGTTGATCAGAGCCTTGGCGTCGTCCGAGTCCCACTCCGCCGGTCCCTGCAGCGATCCGATACGGCAGCCATTGCCGTCGACCAGAACCGTCGTCGGCAGCCCGAGAGCAAGTCCTATCCTTTTCAGGTCGGTGAACACGTCGGTGGTCGGATCGGCGTAGAATGCCAGATTCGCCACTTCGATTTCCTCGAGGAACGCCCGTGCCCGTTCGATGTTGTTCTTGTCGATATTGACCGCGACGACCTCGAAATTGTCATCGCCGAGGTCAGCCTCGAGACGGTCAAGCGCCGGCATCTCGGTCCGACAGGGCACGCACCAGGTGGCCCACAGATTGACCAGCATGGTCTTGTCGCCGAGGTCAGCCAGCGTGCGGTCCACACCATCGCCGTCCTGGAAGGCGAGCCCCCCGAGGTCGACCGACTGGCTCGCGACCTGGAAGGCGGCAACCTCGCCGGTGGCAAAGGGCGCTACCTGCTCGGCGATGTGAGTCGCAGCCGAACACTCGGCGGCACTCGCCACATCGACACCGTTGCCATCACTGGACCGCATGGCATATACCGCGACGGCGCCGGCTGCGACGCCGGCCAGGGCGACTGCCGCGATCAGGACGGGGGTGCGTCGCCGGGGGGATTGGTCAGCCATTTCTCGTTTCTCACTCCGGAGCAATCATGAACAGCCGCATGTGGGGCGGGCGTTTCGCCGAGGGCCCCGACGCCGTGATGGAAGAGATCAACGCTTCGATCGATTTCGACCGTAAACTCTTCCCTCAGGACATCGCAGCATCGAAAGCCCAAGCCGAGATGCTCGCGGCCTGCGGCATTATTACGGCCAACGATGCCGAAAAGATCCTGCACGGTCTAGACACGATCCTGCGAGAGTTCGAGGCTGGCACGTTCACGTTTTCGCGCGCGCTCGAGGACGTTCACACCCACATCGAGGCAAGGCTGATCGAACTGATCGGGCCCGCCGGGGGGCGCCTGCACACGGCACGGTCCCGCAACGACCAGGTGGCGACCGATCTCAGGCTTTGGGTGCGCGACGCCATCGATGCCATCGATGCCGGCCTTCGCGACCTCCAGTCGGCGCTGGCGGACAAGGCGCTGGTGAATGCGACCACGGTCATGCCGGGCTTCACTCATTTGCAAACCGCGCAGCCGGTGACGTTCGGCCACCACCTCATGGCCTATGTCGAGATGATCGGCCGCGACCGGGGGCGTTTTGCCGATGCCCGCCGGCGCATGAACGAGTCCCCCCTTGGCGCCGCTGCACTGGCCGGAACGTCGTTTCCCATCGACCGGCAGGCAACGGCTGCCTCACTCGGTTTCGACCGGCCGGCGGCAAACTCGCTCGACGCGGTCTCGGATCGGGACTTTGCGGTCGAGGCGATCGCGGCAGCGAGCCTCACCGCCGTGCATCTGTCCCGCTTCGCCGAGGAAATCGTCGTGTGGTCATCGGCCGGATTCGGCTTCATTTCACTGTCTGACCGATTCACCACCGGTTCGTCGATCATGCCGCAGAAGCGCAATCCCGACGCTGCAGAATTGGTCCGGGCCAAGACGGGTCGGATCGTCGGGTCTCTGACGGCGCTTCTGATCGTCCTGAAAGGCCTGCCGCTCGCCTATCAGAAGGACATGCAGGAAGACAAGGAACCGGTGTTCGATGGGCTCGAAACCCTCGCCCTGGCGATAACCGCCACGGTCGGGATGGTGCGCGACATGGAGCCGAACAAGGCGGCGATGCGCAAAGCCGCTGGTGCCGCCTATTCGACCGCCACCGATCTTGCCGACTGGCTGGTTCAGACTCTCGACATGCCCTTTCGCGAAGCCCACGCGGTCACCGGTGCTGTCGTTCAGCGCGCCGAGACGCTCAACCGGCCGCTCCACCGGCTGGCCCTTGACGACCTGCAAGCGATCGAACCGCGGATCACTGCCGACGTCTATGGTGTCCTGGGCGTCGTCCAGTCGGCGGCGAGTCGCAACAGCTACGGCGGCACGGCTCCGGCGAACGTGCGAAAAGAAGCCCGGCGTTGGCTGAAGCGACTGAAGAAAGAGGGGGTGCGTTAGCCCGGTCCGACCCCGGGAATGTCGCCGAACGGGGACCGGTCAGATGTCGCGTTCGTCGCCGGTGTCGATGACTTCGGCGGCAACCCAGTTCGGTCGTTCCTCCATTCGTCGATAATAGGCGGCAACGTTCGGTCGGCGTCCATCCGACCACCAAGTCTCGTATCCATGCAGACGGAAGCGGGCGAGTGCCGGTGTCGCGAATGTATCGGCAAGGGAATAGGTGTCGCTGCCGACAAAGGGACGCCCGGCCAACGCATCATCCAGATGATCGACCAGTGCCGCAGCGTCGCTTTCGTGTCGAGACACCTCATCGGGATCGGCCAGGATCGTCTGGAGTTTCTCGTTACCGGTGATACGGCGGTCAAGCAGTGCGCTGCGATCGGGATATTGACCTCGTTGCTGCCGAAGAAACCGGCCACGGTCGATGACTGTCTGGGACCGGCCGTTCTCGTCGAGGCGTTTGGCGTAGAGCAGGACGCGGTAGTGCAATCCCATGATATCGCCCATCATGGCGGCCATCGTCGCCGCGGCTTCCGGGTTTTTGGGCGTGAGCGCCGGACCGTCGAACTCGGCGTCAACATAGGTGACGATGCGGATGGTGTCGGTGACGACCTCGTCGTCGATCTTGAGCGTCGGGACGACGGCGCGGGGATTGAGGGTGGTGTACCAGGGTTCAGACTGTTCAGCTCGACCCATGATATCCACCGTTTGCCGGGTGTAGTCGACACCCTTCTCGACCAGCGCGAGGCGGGCCATTTGGGAGCAAATCGAGGCGGGGTAATCGTATAGAATGGGGCCTGGATCACTCATGTGTTTGAAAATAGCGTGTTTGACCGGTTGGGGAAGGCGAAATCACCGAGGAAAAACTTCACGTGACCGGTCAACATCAAGGGATGCATGCGCGCCGCGATCGTTTATGATAAAGAGTGCCGCATCGCGGAACTGAAGGCTTTTCCGGGTAACAGGGGGACTGGGCCGTGGCGCTCAACAACCGTCGAGTGTTGTATCGGGCCGTTTTGGCCGCTGTTTTGATCTCTGCCGTCGGTTTGTCGGCTTGCGGCCGCAAGGGGGCACTTGAACCGCCACCAAGCGCAGCCCCGAGTACCGTCGACCCGGCCGACACTTCGGACGGCACAAATGCTCTCGACAACCTAGTCTAGACCGCGATCCGTTTATGTTTAGTCGGATCGTCGATCGTCGGTTCTTATTCTTCGCTCTTTCCGGGCGGAAAAGTGCACACACTTTTCCTGAAAACGCTTCGGCGCACCAAAAACCGTGAACCATTTCGAATACCGCGACGGCGTGCTCCACGCCGAGGACGTGGCCGTGCCCGCAATCGCAACCGCGGTGGGCACCCCGTTCTATTGCTATTCGACGGCAACCCTGGTTCGCCATTACCGGATGTTCAGCGCCGCGCTCGCCGGCCTGGATACGATGATCTGCTACGCGATGAAGGCCAACGCCAACCAGGCGATCATCCGCACGTTCCTTGACGAAGGGGCCGGACTGGATGTGGTCTCGGAGGGCGAGCTGCGCCGGGCACTGGCTGCCGGCGCCAAACCCGATCGCATCGTCTTTGCCGGCGTGGCCAAGACAGCGAGTGAGATTGCATTCGCCATCGACACCGGCATTGCCTGCTTCAATGTCGAGTCGGAGCCGGAGCTGTCCCTGATCTCCGAAATTGCGTCCGCCAAGGGGACGACCGCGCCGGTCGCCATCCGGGTCAATCCGGACGTCGATGCCAAAACCCATGCCAAGATCACCACCGGCAGGGCGGAGAACAAGTTCGGTATTCCCTACGATCGCGCCCGGGACGTGTACGCCGAAGCCGCCCGGCTTCCGGGATTGCGGATCACCGGAGTCGATATGCATATCGGCAGTCAGATCACCGACCTGGCGCCATTCGACCAAGCCTACGAGCTGCTGGCCGACCTCGTCCGTGACCTGCGGAACGACGGTCATGTGATCGACCACGTCGACGCCGGCGGTGGCCTTGGCATCCCTTATCAACTAGACGATCCGCCTCCGCCCGAACCCAGGGCCTTCGGCGAGATTGTCCGGCGGCGCCTGGGGAACCTCGGTTGCCGGATACTCTTTGAGCCCGGGCGGGTCTTTGTCGGCAATGCCGGAATTCTGGTGAGCGAAGTCGTCTACGTGAAAACCGGCACCGCCAAGACCTTCATCATTGTCGACGCTGCCATGAACGATCTGATCCGCCCGACCCTTTACGAGGCCCATCACGACATCCGGCCGGTCCGTCAGCCGGCCGCGGACGCAACATTGTCCATCGCCGACGTCGTCGGCGGTGTCTGTGAATCCGGTGACTATCTCGCCCTCGACCGACCGTTGCCACCCCTTTCCCGGGGCGACCGGATCGCGATAATGACCGTCGGCGCCTATGGAGCGGTGCAGGCTTCGACCTACAACACCCGTCCGCTTCTGCCCGAGGTCCTGGTCAGAGGCGGCGAGTGGGCGCTGGTTCGCCCACGCCAGACCTACGAACAATTGATCGGAATGGACGTTCTGCCTGCTTGGCAGGCGCTAGTGGAGCGAATTTGACATTTGAGTCCCGTTGGATGCAAGGCTCTTGCTCAAATGTCAAATTCAAAAGCTCCACTAGAATCAGCTATTTACCGGCGGTCGGGATGACTCCGACATTTGCTCGGGCGTGTGCTGCAACAGGGTAGCAAATGTCGGAGTCGGACCACCAGGCTGACCGCCCTATAGTCGGCAGCGCCTCGATTTCACCGAAGTCTGTGCTACTTTGGCGCCGGGGGCAGAAAGGCAAGACCGCGGATGGTGCAATCCGGCGAACGTCGATCGCCCGACAGTCGCTCTAAGGAAAGACAGGTCCGGACCCGGATCGAGCGCGCCGTCCTGCGGGCCCGGCTGGTTCTGTTCTGGGAAGCCGTCTGGCCGACACTGGCATCGCTATCGGTTCTCGCCGGTGTGTTCGCGGTCGTTTCATGGTTCGGGCTGTGGCGGGTCGTTTCGGATCCGGCTCGATACGTCCTTTTGGCCGGCTTTGGCGGGGCAGCGATCTTTCTGCTGTTCCAGATGCTTCGCGCCCGCCGCCCGGCGCGGCTGGCAGCCCTGGCGCGTATCGAGGCTGCGAGCGGGCTCCTGCACCGACCGGCAACGGCGCTGACCGACCCGCTGGCCGTCGGAGCCGATGATCCGGCCGCCGAGGCATTGTGGGCTGCTCACCGGGCACGTCTGTTGGCGACGCTCGACCGACTGAGGACCGGACTGCCGTCACCGGGGCTGGCGCGCCGCGACCCCTGGGCCGTCCGCTTCCTCACCGTGCTGTTGTTCGTCGTTGCCTTTGTTTATGCCGGCCCGAACCGGGTCGGATTGCTGGCCGAGGCCTTCCGCGGCGGTGAACCCACCGCGGTGACGATTGCCCGGGTCGACGCGTGGGTAACACCGCCGGGCTATACGGGACGGCCACCGATTTTCCTGACCGGCGAGGCGGCGAAGCCGGTCGGCACCGAATACGGCGTTCCGGTCGGAAGCGTCGTCATCGTACGAACCAGCGGCGCAAATGACCTCACGGTCGCAAGCAGCACTGCCGATGGCGAAACTCCGGCGGAAACCGTGGCCGTGGAGGCCTCGACGGGGCCGGCGACCGCCGTCGTCCCGCTGGAGCAACGACTGGTCCTCGACAGTGCCGGCGGCGTCGTCGTGCGCAAGGGTGAGCGTGAGCTGATGCGATGGCACTTTGCCGTCGAGCCTGACCATGCGCCGCAGATCGACTTCGCCCGACTGCCGGCACCAACTCTGAGCAGCGCTCTCAACCTCGGTTACACGCTCAAGGACGATTACGGAATCGTCGAAGGGCGCGCGGACGTTGCGCCTCTCGATCCGAATTCTGCCGACGAGACCGCCCGACCGCTGTTCGATGCACCGACGATTCCCCTGTCGCTGCCCCAGTTGCGGACCCGCGATGGCGTCGGCGAGACGATTCGCGACCTGACGGCGCATCCATGGGCCGGGGCGACCGTCAAGATCACGCTGGTGGCCCGCGACGAGGCGGAGCAGGAAGGCCGCAGTGCACCGATCGAAATCGATCTGCCGGCGCGCCGCTTTGTCGAGCCGCTGGCGCGCGCGGTGGTTGAGCAGCGTGCTCGCCTTGCCATGGACGCAAACACCGCGCTGCAAGTCGGTGATGCCCTCGATGCGCTGACCCTGGCACCCGAAGACACCTTCGACGACATCGGCGATTATCTCGGGCTCCGTACCGCCTATCATCGGCTGCACCGCGCCCGCAATGATGACGATCTGCGCGCGGTTGTCGATTATCTCTGGGCCGTCGCGCTCGGCATCGAGGACGGCGACCTGTCGCTTGCGGCCCAACAACTGACGGCGGCGCAAGAAGCGCTCCGCCAAGCCTTGGAGAACGGCGCCTCCGACGAGGAAATCGAGCGCCTGACGGCCGAGCTCCGCGAAGCGCTACGGGAGTTCATGCAGGCGCTCGCCGAAGAAGCGCGCCGAAATCCGAATCTCGCCAACCTGCCACCGAGCCCGGAAACCCAGATGCTGCGGTCCCAGGACCTGGAGCGGATGCTCGACCAGATCGAGGACCTGGCTCGCAACGGCGCTCGCGATGCGGCCCGTCAGCTCCTGAGCGAGCTTCAGAACATGATGGAGAACCTGCAGGCCGGGCGTCCGATGATGGGCGATCAGCAGAGTGGCGAAATGATGCAGAGCCTCAACGAGCTGGCCGACATGATTCGCCGGCAGCAGCAGCTGATGGACGAGACCCATCGAACCGAACGCGGGCTCGGCGAAAACGGCGAGTCGATGACGGCGGAGGAAATCGAGGAGGCCCTTCGTCAGCTTCAGGAACTGCAGCAGGGTCTGGAACAGGCCCTCGGTGACCTGATGGAACAAATGGAAGGCATGGGCATCCAGCCCGGCGAGGGCAATCCGCTCGGCGAAGCCGGCGAGGCCATGGGCCGCGCCGCCGGTGACCTCGGCGACGGCCGGCCGGGAAGCGCTCTCGGCAACCAGGGCGCGGCGCTTGAGGCCCTGCGTCAGGGAGCCCAGGGCATGGCGCAACAGCTCACCAATCAGGGACCCGGTTTCGCCGGCAATCCGGGTGGCCGGCAGATGCCCAACACCGATCCGCTCGGACGCCCGCAGCGGACAATCGGCCCCGATCTTGGATCGACGGTCAAGGTGCCGGACGAGATCGACATCCAGCGCGCGCGGGAGATCCTCGAGGCGATCCGTGAACGACTGAGCGAGCCCGACCGGCCGCTGGTCGAGCGGAACTATCTGGAACGGTTGCTGAACCAGTTCTAGTTGACACCGGCCCGGATGGCCGCGAAGCGGCCTTTCGAGCCCGCCGCACAACCCCGCAACCCGCTATCCTGCGTTGTGATCCGCGGCGTGTTTGCGCGACCTCTGCAGCAATATTCGTGGATGGCCGTAACGAGTACGACCATGACGATTGGTGATTCGTTCCGTTCAGCTCAGCTCAGCTCCGTTCCGTTTCGTTGCCGAGTGTGTCAGGCGGCAACCAGGGCCTGCGGACGTTCCAGGCCGGTGATCGCCCGACGACCTCCCCAGACGTCATGGCCTTGCCGGTCACGGCCATCCACGACTTTGCGGCGGGGCCGAAAGCGCCCGCATCAGCCCACCGCGCTCCGGTAAACGGGAAACGCCCGGCCGCAATCAGGTATCGAGCGGACCACCGACCGTTCGCCAGGCTTTCAGGCCCCCCTTCAGGTGGCACGAACCGGCGAGCCCGGCGGCCCGGGCCGACTCCGCCGCCATCGAAGAGCGTTCGCCGAACGCACAGTAGAAGATCAGCCGCCGGTCGCCGGCGCGTACCAATTCCTTGAGCAGGCCACCGGACGCGATATGCTCGTCGAGGTCCGGATACGGTGCATGCACCGAACCGGGAATCACGCCATGGCGCTCGCGTTCGGAACGGTCGCGGAGATCGACCAGCACCCCATCGCCGGAGTCGACCGCGGCGATGACGGTCTCGGCGTCCAGGGTCCACTGGGCGCGCTCCGGTGTCTCCTGGTCAAGGCCGAGATGCAGGTTCGCCGGCACGGCCACGTCCATCATCCGCGGATTGGGCAGGTCGAGGCGACCCATGATGTCCACATATTCCTGCATCGAATCGACCTGCAGGCGTGGATTGAAGGCCTTCTCCTCGCCGATGGTTGAAACCGTATCGCCCTTGTAGTC
>JAAEOR010001132.1 GCA_024222895.1 Hyphomicrobiales bacterium
CAGGACGCCGGCAAACAGACCCATGAGGACAACCGCCGTCGCAACCCACATGTTACGTCGGGCAATGAGGAGTTCAAATCCTGCAACCGCGAGAATGCGCATCACGGCGCCTCCCGTTCCGCCGCGCTGAAGTGCTTGTACAGTTCCTCCAGACTTGGCGGCGCGACGTCGACATCGGTGATCGCGCTCCCAAACGCGGCAATCCGCCCGAGCATCTCCATCTTTTCGTCTTGCTGGCAGGTCAGTTCGACAGAATGGCCATTGACGCGAATCCCACCAAGCTCTGTCGCCACGGCGTTGGCGGCGGCCCCGGCGGTCGTGACATTGACGCGAATAGGCAAGCTGGCAACCCGGCGTAGCGTCGCCAGATCGTCGTCGGCCACCAGACATCCACGACTCAAAATGGCGATACGATCCATGCGCGTTTCCAATTCGGTCAGCGCATGCGACGACAGCAGGATCGCGGTTCCCGATTGCGACAGATCCTCAACGATCTGGTAAAACTCCTGGCGGGATATCGGATCAAGTCCACCGGTCGGCTCATCGAGCAAGGCAAGCCTCGGCTGTCCGAGCAGCGCCTGCGCCAGTCCTATGCGTTGGCGCATGCCTTTGGAATAAGTCCTGATTCGACGATCGGCCGCTTCGGCTAGTCCGACCCGCTCGAGTAGATCATCGGCAACGCCGCGAGGGACTGATTTGAGCCGGGCAAAGTGGCGCATCTGTTCGCGACCGGTCAGTGAACCGTGAAAGGCGACG
>JAAEOR010001133.1 GCA_024222895.1 Hyphomicrobiales bacterium
CGGCCTCACCCTTCTCGCTGTCCGCCTCGGCGCTCTTGCTGTCGGTCGATGGCTTGTCTTCAGCGGGCTTGGCCTTGCTCGCCGCCGGCTTTGCAGGATCGGGCTGAGGGGGCGGTTTCACTAACCCCAGCGATTCCCGGATGTTGCCGAGGAGATTCACGTCGACACCCTGACGGCGCATGATGAAATATTGCTGGGCGATCGACAGCGTGTTGTTCCATGCCCAGTAGATGACCAGCCCGGCCGGGAAGCCGGCAAGCATGAACATGAAGATCAGCGGCATCCAGGTGAAGATCATCCGCTGGGTCGGGTCCGGCGGAGTCGGATTGAGCCGCATCTGGATGAACATGCTGGCGCCCATCAGAAGCGGCCAGACGCCGAGCATCAGGATTGATGGCGGGGTAAACGGAATCAGGCCGAAGAGATTGAAGATCGATGTCGGATCGGGGGCGGAGAGATCCTGGATCCAGCCAAAGAACGGCGCATGACGCATCTCGATGGTCACGAAAAGCACTTTGTAGAGGGCGAAGAATACCGGGATCTGGATGGCGATCGGCCAACAACCGGCGAGAGGGTTGATTTTCTCCTTTTTGTACAATTCCATCAGCGCTTGCTGTTGCTTGACCTTATCGTCCTTGAAGCGCTCGCGCAGCTCGGTCATCTGCGGCTGCACCTTCTTCATCGCACTCATCGACTTGTAGGATTTGTTGGCGAGCGGGAAGAAGACGAGCTTCACCAGAACGGTGACGGCCAGGATGGCCACGCCGAAATTGCCAAACAGCCGGAACAGCCAGTCGATGGCGAAGAACATCGGTTTGGTGATGAAATAGAACCAGCCCCAGTCGATCAGCAGTTCGAAACTCTCGATGTCGTAGGTGGCCTCATAGCCGTCGACGACCGACACCTGCTTGGCGCCGGCAAACAGTCTGCTGGTGATTTGCTCCGACCCGTTGGCCGGAATCACCACGGCGTCGCCATTGAAGTCCGCCTGGTAGCGCAATGACGGGTCCGAAGATCGGACGAAACGCCCATCGAATTTCTGGTCGGCCGGCGGGATCAACGCGGTCGCCCAGTATTTATCGGTTATGCCAAGCCACCCCCGGTCGACCGGCGGCATGTCGATTTCAGGCGCGTCGTCGTCGAGGTCGCTATAGTCGACTTCTTCCAGGCCCTCGTCGCCAAAGACGCCGATCAGGCCCTCATGAAGGATGAACCACCCCTCGATCACCGGCTCGTTGAACCGCGTGATGCGCCCATAGGGCGACAGGCCGACGGCGCCGGCGGTCTTGTTGGACACCGTGTCGGTGACCGAGAACATGTAGAACTCGTCGACCGAGATCTCGCGCGAGAAAACCAGTCCTTCGCCATTGTCGTAAGTCAGAACCACCGGCGTCTCGTCCGACAATTCAGCCCCCGGCGGAGCGGTCCAAACGGTGTCCGGTCCGGGTACCGGCCCGACATCGGCAGTACCGATCCAGCCAAACTCGGCGAAATAGCCATCCGGCCCGTTGGCGGGCGAAAGCAGGATGATCGTCGGACTGGTCGGGTCGACGGTTTCATGAAAATCGTTGAGGTGGAGATCATCCAGCCGGGCGCCGCGAAGGTTGATCGACCCGGAAAGCCTGGCAGTGGAGACCGGAACCCGCGGTGTCTCGGCGATCGCCGCATCGCGGGCGAGAACCGCCGCCGCGCCATCTGACGGCACCGTGCCATCGGGCGCGGCAACCTGCCCGGCGCCGGGCGCCGACGGAACCAGATCATCGCCCGTGGCTGCCTGCTCGGCTGTTTCCGTAGCGGTCTGTTGCTGACGGGCGCGCTCAAGCTCCGGCGCCGCGAAGAAATACTGCCATCCGAGCAAAACCGCGAGTGACAACGCGATGGCGAGCAGAAAGTTCTTGTTATCCATCATGTCCGGGGTCTGTCTCCGGCAGTACCATTGCGCGAAAGTGTCGCCATTCCGAGTTTCAGATCGTCGACAAGCCGGCCAAAAGGAAGGCTCAGGGCGGCTCGGCGGCCAATCAGCACATAGTCCGTGCCCGGCTCCGCCGTCGTTTCGGCCGAGAGCCTGACAGCCTCCTTGAGCCGGCGACGGATCCTGTTTCGCATAACGGCGTTACCGGTCTTCCTGGTAACGGTAAAGCCGAACCGCGCAGGACCACCATTTTCATGGGATCGCAGCGCCTGCAATACAAAACCGCGGCTCGCAGTCCGCCGACCACGCGCCACGGCACGAAATTCACGCCGACGCCTCAGCCGCTCCACCGGCAGGGCGCCCGACCGGTCTTCAGGCAGACAGGCGCTTGCGGCCCCGGGCGCGCCGCGCCGCGACGACCTTGCGGCCGCCAACAGTCGCCATCCGGGCGCGGAAGCCGTGCCGGCGCTTGCGCACCAGTTTGCTTGGTTGATAGGTCCGTTTCATCTCATCTCTCCGCGCGCAGGGCCGTGCGACGGGCTTATAAGGAGCGGGCCGAATCGAGTCAACGAGAACGGCCCGCTACCAATCAGGTCGTGTCGCCGCTACAGAAGATCAATGGCAGAAGAAGAAAAACCGGATATTTGTGTAATCGGCGGCGGCGCAGCGGGAATTGCCGTCGCGACGGCAGCCGCCCAGGCCGGCGTCCCCGTCGTCCTGGTCGAGAAATCCGCGCTCGGCGGTGCAAATCTCGCAATGGCGCTTCCGGCAAAGGCGCTGATCGCTGCGGCCGACCGCTTTGCGGACCTGCGTAGTGGACCCGCTTTGGGTGTCACCGGGGCCCCGCTCCAGGTGAATTTCGGTAAGGTTCACGAGCACATACAGTCAGTTCGGGAGGCCGCGGCGGCCAATATCTCGGCCGAGCGGCTGTCTGCGCTCGGCGTGACCGTGATCAACGACGCCGGTCGCTTCACCGATGAACGCACGGTTGTCGCCGGCGACAGGACGATCCGCGCCAGACGCTTCGTCGTTGCGGCCGGTGCAACGTCGCAGACGTCGGATCTTCCGGGCCTCGACACGGTTGATACGCTGACTCTGCGGACAATCTTCGACGCACCGCGCAAGATGACCCACCTCCTGGTTCTCGGCGCCGGTCGAAGGGGACTCGAGCTGGCTCAGGCCTATAACCGCCTTGGCGTCGACACGACCGTGATCGACCAGGGGCCGGCGCTGGCCGAGGACGACCCGGAGCTCGCCGCGCTTGTGCTTGAGCGGCTTCGGTCAGAGGGCGTTCGCATCCGCGATACCGCAACCATCGAGGGTTTCGCCAGGCGCCGGGGCGGAATTCGGGTGACGCTCGGTGGTGGAGGCGACGCCGACGATCTCGCCGTCGACGGTTCGCATCTGCTGCTGGCAGGGGATGACAGCCCTGCAGTCGACGATCTGGGCCTTGATAATGCCGGAATTACATACGATCCGAATGGAATCCAGGTTGACAAGACTCTGAGGACAACCAATCGACGCGTCTATGCCATCGGGGATAGTGTCGCCGGCCCGAATGCTGAGAACCGGGCCGCAAGCCAGGCGCAACAAGCCGTACGGTCGATCCTGTTCCGACGGGCGACCCGCGGCAAAGCGGCAGTTTTGGCCTCCCTGGCGTTGACCGATCCGGGGCTCGCGGCGGTTGGGCTCGACGATGGCGCCGCCCGCGGCGCCTACAAGGACGTCCGGGTGCTGAGACTTCCCTTCACTGAAAACGACCTGGCGCAGGCCGAGAGGACAACCATGGGCATGATCAAGGTGATCGCCACCCGCGGCGGACAGATCCTTGGCGCGGCTGCGGTCGGACGCCAGGCCGGCGAGACGATCGGCCTATGGTCGCTGGCGATCGCCGGACGGTTCAATCTTCGCACCTTCGAGTCGTTCCACCCGCCTTATCCCAGCCGGGCCGAGGCGACACGACGGATCGCTGCCGCCCTCGACGGGCCCGGTTTGACGCCGTTGTGGCAACGGCGCATCATCGAACTCCTCAGGAAACTCGGCTGATCCGGATGGACGATCGTCCGCTGAACACAACGGTCGAGAACGACGTCGAAGCGCCCGGGCCGCGGCCGCTTCGGCGAAGGATGGGCTTGTCCTGGAAGCTCCTGGTCCTGACGGTGCTCTTCGTCATGATCAGCGCCGTGCTGATCTATGTTCCCTCCGTGGCGGGTTTCAGGCTGACATGGCTGTCCGACCGCCTGGCGATGGCCGACGCTGCCAGCGTTGTACTGACGGCAACGGAAGCATCGGATATTCCCCGCGAGATCCAGGACGAGTTGCTCGAGGCGGTCGGTGCCACCGCGATTGCTGTCCGGAACGGCTCGGTCAGCCGGCTGATCGCCACGGTCGAAATGCCGCCCGCTGTCGACCGCACCGTTGATCTGCGAACCATGGAGCCGGTCGGCGAGATCGTCGATGCTTTCGATCAGCTGTTTGCCTCCGACGAACGCATGCTTCGGGTCATCGGCGATTCCCGCAATGGTGGAGCAGTCGAATTGGTGATCACCGACGCACCATTGCGGGCCGCCATGCTCGACTATTCGACCAACCTGCTGTGGTTGGCGGTCCTGATCTCGGTCATTCTGTCCGGAATTCTGTTTTTTGCCGTCGACCGGATGTTCGTCCGGCCGATGCGCCGACTGTCGCAGAACATGGTGGCGTTTTCGGAGGACCCGGATGACCCGTCCCGTGTTGTCATACCGAGCGGCCGCGGCGACGAGATCGGTGTCGCCGAAGACCATCTTGCCAGCATGCAGCGGGACCTTCAGACGACGCTCAACGAACAAAGGCACCTGGCCGACCTGGGCCTGGCGGTCTCCAAGATCAACCATGATCTCCGCAACATGCTTGCCTCGGCGCAACTCTTCTCCGACCGGCTCGGCAGTCTTCCCGATCCGACCGTACAGCGCTTCGCGCCGAAGCTGATCGGCGC
>JAAEOR010001134.1 GCA_024222895.1 Hyphomicrobiales bacterium
GTCAGTGTGGTCTTCCAGCATACCGGCGTGCTGGAGGATGAACGTGGTGTCGGGGAAATCGGCAGCAAGCCGCGCGGCGCCGTCCATCTGTCCGGCGAAGACCTGCAGGTCGAAGCTCAGTCCGGTTTCGGCGAGGGCAGCAAAGTTTCGCCGAAAGGCCACATCGTCGGCGAGGTCGGGCCGGGCCGCGAATCGGTACATCGCATTGTCGTGCCAATGGATCTGCATACGGATGCCGCGGAGAAGCGGGTAGCGCATGAGGCGGTCAAGCGCCGGGCGCACGTCGTCGGCCATCAGGTCGGCGTAGCCGACGATTGCGTGCGGCCAGCCGCTGGTATCGGCAACACTCTGAACCCAGGCGACTTCCTGCTCGGCGTGGGCTGGATCCCAGTTGGCCTGGACATACACCGATTTGACGACGTCGGAGTTGGCGATGTCGGTCAGATATTCGGTAATCAGATAGTCGCGGCGGATCGGTTCATATGGCCCGAAGATGCGCGGCAGCATGGGGCCCACCAGCCACGGGAGGTCCGCCTGACGCCAGATGTGATGATGTGCGTCGATGATAGGGATTGCCATGTTTGCCTCCGCTCCGCCCCGGCGCGGGCGCGTGGTCGCCAAGCCGGGTGCTTTGTTCGATGAAATCGCAAAGGGCGGCGATGCCGGCACCGACCCCGATGCAGTCGACGATCGGCAGGATTGCCGCAAGCGCTTCCGTCTCCGGCCGGAAATCGGGGTGGGCGGCCAGCGGGGTCAGCCATGCCATCCGCCATGACCGGGCAGCCAGTCGTCGGACGGCACGCGCCATCTCGATCGGATCCCCGCGTTCCAGGCCATCGGAAAGCACGACAATCAGGGCCCCGCGAGACGCGCGGGCAAAACGGGGTACCGAGAGAAAGGTCTGGAGGCTTTCGCCGATCCGTGTCCCGCCCTGCCAGTCGGCCACCGCGGGGGCGATCTCGCCGATTGCCCGGTTGATATCGCTGTGGCGCAGCGAGCGCGTGAGGCGCGTCAACCTGGTGCCGAAGGAGAAGGTCTCGACAGCAGGCATGGCCTGGGTCAACGCATGGGCAAAGTGCAGATAGTCGTCGGTTTCGCGCTTCATCGAACCGGAGATATCGAGAAGCAGGAGAACGCGACGCAAGGATTTGGTGCGACGTGTCCAGGCCGGCCGCGTCGCATGGGCACCCGGTTGGATCATGGCCGACAGGCTGCGGCGGAGATCGAGTCGGTCGCCACGACGAGACGGGACGCGGCGGTAGCCGCGGCGACGTGGTGCGAGGTCGCCAAGCCGACGCCGCATGAGGGCCAGGCGGTCGTTGCGGGACATCGCCGCAAACGATCTTGCCGAGGGGGCATCGGCTTCGCTTGATGCTTGGCCCGACTCGTTGGCCTTCTCGGCCGCGGCCGGGTCGAGGTCGGTGGTGCCCGACTCGCGGGCCGGGGCTCGTTCCTCCGGCATGCTTTCGGCAACCACTCCGAGATCCGACTCGGCCCGGAAGAAGGAATCGAACAGGGCGTCGAAGGCGGCCGTCCGCTCGATGGGAGGGGCCAGTGTTGCGCGGGCGGCCCAGTAGACATCGCGAATCGAGCGGGGGCCGAGCACGCTGATCGCATTCATGAAAGTGACGATCTGATCGGTGACCACGGTGAATCCATGATCGCGCAGTACGGTTGCGAACGCGTGGAATGGTTGGGCAGCCAGGGGAAGCGGCGAGGCACTGCCCTCATTCATTTGTCGACGCCGCCGACCAAGGCGTCCAGATGACCGGCAACCGCGGTCAGGTCTTCCTCATCCTTGAGCACCTGGCCGATCGAGCGTTTGAGCGCGGCAGGCCAGTCGTTCCGGCCGGCGTCCAATACCGTCGCGGCTCGCGCCCAGTCGACGGCTTCGGCAATGCCGGGGGCCTTGACCAGCGGCAGCCGGCGCAGGCCATTGACGGCAGCGACGACGGCTCGGGCGGTGTCCTCGGCAACGTCGGCGGCGCGCAGCATGATGATTTCTGCTTCACGGACGGGGTCGGGATAGGGAATCCAGTGATAGGTGCACCGTCGGCGGAGAGCCTCGTTCAGTTCGCGCGTCCGGTTTGACGTAAGCACCACGACCGGTGGGGTGCTGGCGCGAACTGTGCCGATCTCGGGGATGGTCATCTCGTAGTCGGCAAGGAATTCCAGAAGGAAAGCCTCGAACTCATCGTCGGCGCGATCGATCTCATCGATGAGAAGAACGGTCTGCTCGGCCTGCCGCAGCGATCTCAGCAAGGGCCGCTCGATCAGAAAATCGTCGGCGTAGAGATTCACAGTCGATCCGGAAACCTCGGCCTGGCGGATCGCAAGGAGTTGCCGCGCATAGTTCCAGTCATAGAGGGCCTGACCGGCGTCGATTCCCTCATAACACTGGACACGGACGAGGTTGCGTCCCAGGACGCGCGCCAGGGCCTTCGCGGCCTCGGTCTTGCCGACCCCGGGGACGCCTTCGACAAGCAACGGTTTGCCCAGGGCCAGTGCCAGGAAGGTGGCGACGGCGAGGCCGTCGTCGGCAAGGTACTCGGCATCGCGAAGCGACTCCGCCAGCGCTTCGGGGGAGGAGAACGTGGCGGTCATTCGTCCCGTCTCCGAACCGGTTCAGCGGCAGTTGGCCGAATGGTTACCCAAAGGCGTTCCCACCCCGACGGCGCTGGGCTCCTGGTCATCGGTTCAAGCCACGAATGCGCGAGCCATAGTGGAGCGAATTTGACATTTGAGTCCCGTTCGCTGCAAGGCTCTCGTTCAAATATCAAATTCAAAAGCTCCACTAGAATCAGATAGTTGCTAGTGGTCCTGATGACTCCGACATTTGCTTGGGAGGGTGCTGCAGGAGGGTAGCAAATGTCGGCGGCGGACCACTAGTCGATGAGCACCTTCTCTTCGGCAAGAAAATGAAAGCGGCTGGAGGCATGACCCGCCGCATCGGCGCCGGCGGCCTTGCCGGCGTCCGTACCAAAGGCGGCGAGGCGGGCTGCCTCGTCATCGAACCACATCTCGCTGATCGCGTCATAGGGCGAATCGGGGTTTTCCGTCACCGGAACGTTCATTCGATAGCCCCGCAGACCGGGCAGCTTCTCGGCGAGCGGCGGATGCTCGTCGAGCGCCCAGTTGCGGAATTCTTCATAGCTCATACCTTCGTTCCGCTTCATCAGCGACATCACTTTCAGCATACCGGTTCCTTTCATTCGGCGGGTTCGAGAATCGGATCATCCTTGGCGAGGATGCCGCGGAGCACTTTCTCGGGCGTGATGGGGAGAGTGTCGACGCGCACGCCGACGGCGTCGAAGATGGCGTTTGCGATTGCCGGGATTGGCGAGTTGGCGGTCATCTCGCCGACCCCCTTGGCTCCATAGGGGCCGTCGCCTGCCGGCCGTTCGAGGATTACGCCACCGAACTCCGGAAGGTCGCCAGGGCCGGGCATGAGGTATTCGTTGAAGTCGACAGGACCGTGATCGCGATTGGGATAATAGGGCTCAGTGGTTTCGTAGAGCGCGTGGCTCAATCCCATCCAGGCGCCGCCGATGATCTGCTGCTCGACCATTTTCGGGTTGAGAGCGCGGCCGACCTCGTAGGCGCTGTTCAGCGAGATCACCTCAACCTCGCCGGTTTCGGTATCGACCTCCACTTCGGCAACCGTGCAGGCATGAGCGTAACAGGTCGCCGGGACCATCCTTCCGGTCTCCGGCTCGGGATAGGAGCGGGTCTGCATGAACATGCCGCGGCCCGAGATGGTCCTGCCATGCTTGAAGTGGGCGGCGAGGGCTGTCTCGATCACCGAGATCGACCTGGACGGTGCAGCTTTGACCTGGATCGCCCCTTTGCCGTCGGTCTCGAGATCGCTGGCGTTGACCTCGAGTTCCTCCGCCGCCACGTCCATCAGGACGGCGCGGGCTTCGTTTGCCGCCATGATGATGGCGTTGCCGATACGGTGGGTTCCGCGGCTCGCGAAGGTACCCATGCAATGAGGACCGGTGTCGGTATCGGCTGTGTCGATCAACACCATCTCCGGCGGGACACCAATCGCCTCGGCGCAAATCTGGGTCATCACGGTTCGCAGTCCCTGGCCTAGATCGACGCTCGACAGGGTGACAACGAAGGTTCCGGTGGTGGTTGCATGAACCAGCGCCTGGCTGGGGTCGCCGCCGAGATTCATGCCGGTGGGATAATTGACGGCGGCAACGCCGCGACCGCGTGCTCTTGCCATGCTCAGCCTCCCGTCCCCGAAGACGCAGACCACTGGCTTTCGTCAATCGGCCATGCGGCGAATTTGGAGGCGGCCTGGATCACCTCGACCAGGGCCGCCCCATGGGTCTCCTCACCGTGGGCCTTGATGTGCCCATCGCGATAGGCGTTGACGATGCGAAGCTCCATCGGATCCTTGCCCACCAGCCGCGCCAGCTTGTCCATCTGCACTTCGAGTGCAAAGTCGCCGATCGTGACGCCGAAGCCGCGCATTGCCGAAGACGGCGTGCGGTTGGTGTAGACGCAGTGCGCGTCGACAGTGACATTGGGGATCGTATAGGGGCCGGGCATATGGGCGGCTGCCTTGGTGGTGCCGTAGGGGCTGTGCCGAGAGTAGGCGCCGGCATCGACGTAGAGCCGGATCTGTCGGGCGACGATCCGCCCGTCATTCATGACCGCGTCCTTGATATAGAGCCGCTCCGCCGCGCGAGGCGACGAAACCTGCATTTCCTCCTCGCGGCTGTAACTGTATTTGATGGGCCGCTTCGTCAGATCCGCCGCCAGAAACGCGATCGGTTCGGTGACCACGTCGACCTTGCCGCCGAAACCGCCGCCGACGGTGCCACCAATCAGCCGTAGACGCTGGAAAGGCACATCGAGAATCAACCCGGCGTTGTCGAGGGTGAAAAACAGGGCCTGGGTGTTGGAGTAGCAGGTGAGTCGGCCGTCAGCCTCCGGCACGACGATGCAGCCGGTGGTCTCCACCGGGGCATGCTCGATCGGCGAGGATTGGTAGCGTTCCTCAATGACATGGTCGGCTTCCGCGAATCCGGCCTCCACATTGCCGTGGCGGACACGGCGGCAGTGGTGGCCCTCATAGGTGAAGTAATTGTGTCCGTGGAATTCGTTGACCAGCGGGGCGCCCGGCTCCAACGCTTCCTCGACGTCGAAGACGGCGGGGAGTTCCTCATAATCGATAGTGACCGCATCCGCGGCCTCGCGAGCAATCGCTTCGGAATCGGCGAGGACGGCCACGATGGGCTCACCTCTGTAGCGCACCTTGTCGACCGCGAGCACAGGCTCGTCGTTCGGTTCCACCTGGATCAGCCGGAGGATCGTGTAGATATTGTTGGGTACGTTGGCGTGGGTCAGAACCTTCACCACACCAGCCATTTCTTCGGCCGCCGACGTGTCGACCCTGACAATACGGGCGTGATGGTGGGGACTGCGCACCATCTTCAGGGTCAGTGTTCCGGGGAAATGCCGGTCGGCATAGAACCGGGTTTGGCCGGTGACATGGCCCAAAGCGTCGGCGCGCTGGATGCTGGTACCGACCGCATGGTTGCCCTCGTCCCGCTCGTCGGCAAAGAAGTCCTTGACGTGTTCCATGCTGCGCTCCCTCAGGCCGACTTGGCGTTGCGCCGGTCCGCGGCGGCGAGAACGGCGTCGATGATTGGCTCGTAGCCGGTACAGCGACAGATGTTGCCGGAGATCGCTTCAACGACATCGTCCCGGCTCGGGGCCGGGTTGGAGTCGAGCAGGGCCTTTGCTGCCACGATCATTCCGGAGGTGCAGAAGCCGCACTGGGTGGCGAAGCCCTCGGCAAAGGCGCGCTGCAGTGGGTCGAGTTCGCCGTTCGAGGCAACACCCTCGATGGTGACAACCGTTTTGCCCTCCATCCGGACAGCCGGAATCAGACAGGAGAGCATCAGTTCTCCGTCGACCAGGACCGAGCAGGCACCACAGGTGCCCTGGTTGCATCCGATGCGGGTGCCGGTGAGTTCGAGTTTATCCCGGAGTATGTCGGCAAGGAGCGCATCCGGTTCCACGAACTCGGCCGCCTCTCGACCGTTGACTGTGAAGATCACAGGGACCCGCGCCATCATATCTTCCCTTCATTGCTGAGAAGCCGCCGCAGATGGACCGGAAGCACCGCCATTCGGTACCAGGCGCTCGCCTGCGGGTCGGTCTGTGGCGAACAGCCTTCCGTCGCCACGTTCACCGCTCCGGCAACGGTATCGGCGTCCAGCGGGCGTCCCTCCAAGGCGGATTCAACCGCTGTTGAGCGCATCGGCCGTTCCGACATCGCACCATAAGCGACTCGGGCGCCGGATATCGTGCCATGCTCCTCTGCCAGTCGAGCCGCGATCGACAGGACCGACGCGCCGTGCGGATGCTTCCGTGTGACCTTGGCGAAGCGAAAGGCGCTTGCGGACGGCGCCGCGAATCTCACCGACCGGACAATCACACCCTGTCGAGGAGCGTCAGGCAGAAAAGATGCCAGCGGTGCTGTTGTCGAACTCTCGACGTCCTCGGCAACGACCTCGGCGTCGAGTGCGAGCAGGGCCACAGCGAAATCGCCATAGGGGTACCGAGCAAAAAGGTTGCCACCCACCGTGGCCATGTTGCGAATGGCCGGACCGCCGATTGATTCGGCTGCCCGCTTGAGGAAGACAAGCCGTGGGTCGTTGGCGATCGTGGTCATTGTAACGGCGGCGCCGATTTCCACCTTGCCGCCGTCGACAGAAACGGTGTCGAGCGCCAGCCCCTCGGCCAGAATCATCCTTTTGACCGGGAAACCTCCGGTCTTGGCGACGCGCACCAGGATCGTACCGCCGGCAAGAAAATGCGTACCTTCATTGGCGGAGAGCCGCGCCGCCGCGCGGACGTCTTCTGCCCTGACGATGTCGAGAGTCACGGTGACCTCCCTCTTTTGGCGGCATCACAAAGCACAGCCGCCAACCAGCGTTTCCTTAGCTTCCCAACGCTCGAGCCGCCTGTCGGCGGCGTGCGGCGTTGGCAACTGTCCAGGCCTTGTTTGCCGACCCGTCGATTTGTCTTGCGCTGAATAATCGATTATCGATTATCGACTGTCAACTGCGTTTGGATTGATCCTCTGGTATTCGCAATCGGCCGAATCCGTTACGAGGAATCAATTGACCTGTCGTAATCAGCGACCCGGAGAGAGCGTTGCAAAGCCTGAAAAACAACAGCCGGACGGTCGATCCTTCCGTGGATATCGATCATCAGCCGATCAGCGTTCGGATCCGGAATGCGCTGATGGAACGGATCATCGCGGGCCACTATGCACCCGGGGATCGGCTGGTTGAGCTTCAACTCGCTCGCGAGTTCGGGTCAAGCCAGGCACCGGTCCGCGAGGCACTGCGCGATCTGGAGAACGCCGGCCTGGTGACCATCCGGCCGCGTCGCGGCTCCTTCGTCAACGACTATCATGCGACAACCCAACATGAGATCTACGTTGTTCGCGGCGCTCTGGAGGAAGCCGCGATGCGTCTGGCGATAGACCGCCTGTGCGCCGAGCCGGATATTGTCGGCCAGCATCTTGACGGCATGCGCCAGGCGGCAACGGATGGTGATCTTGAAGGTATTATTCATCACAGCGTTTGGTTTCACCGGGTGATCATGCAGGCGGCCGGTAATGCGCTGCTGCTGAGAACGTGGGAGTCGCTCCACGTCGAATTACAATCGCGGAAGACACTGCTTCAGCCCAACATAGATATGTCCGCCGTTGCCGAGAGCCACGCGCCGATTCTGGATGCGATTGTCGCCGGAGACACGGAACTGGCTTGCCGACTGTCGCGAGAGCATCAGGCCTATTTTGAACTGAAGGCCTGACGCAGGAGCGAAAAACACCGAGCCTGCCACATCACAATGGCGACGTCGGCACGCTGGCCGCAGCGACGCGAAGCGGGGGGCATTTGCCCATTCGCGCTTTCTTCCCTATCGTCCGCCGCCGCCGGGGAGCGCCGATCAGCGTGAACGCGGCCAGGAACCGCACGACGCGTCGGGAAGGATGAAAGAATGGCTGATATCGGACTTGTCGGGCTTGGAGTCATGGGCGCCAATCTGGCGCTCAACATGGCGGAGAAAGGCTACTCGGTCGCGGTGCATAACCGCACCACTTCCAAGACCGACGCGTTCGTCGCCAATGCAGGCAGCCTCGCCGAAAAGCTGACGCCCTGCCCCACATTGACCGCACTCGCCGAGGCGGTCGATCCGCCGCGTCCGGTGGTCATCATGGTCAAGGCCGGCGATGCGGTCGATCAGCAGGCTGACGTGCTTGCCGGGCATCTTGGTGAGGGCGACATCCTCATCGACGCCGGCAACGCCAATTTCCACGACACGCGGCGCCGGGTTCGCGTCTATGCCGAACGCAACATCGATTTTCTCGGCGTCGGCGTCTCAGGCGGCGAAGAGGGCGCCCGCCATGGGCCGTCGGTGATGGCGGGTGGCGATCCCAAGGCCTGGGCGCGGGTCGAGGCGATCTTCACCGATATCGCAGCCAAATTCGCAGGCGAATCCTGTGCCGCCCTGGTCGGTCCGGAGGGCGCCGGACACTTCGTCAAGACCATCCACAACGGCATCGAATATGCCGACATGCAGATGATCGCCGAAATCTACGGCATCATGCGTGATGGTCTGGGACTACCGACGGAGGAAATGTCGGGAATATTCGACGCGTGGAATGGCGGCCCACTGAAATCCTATCTCATCGAGATCACCGCGACCGTGCTGGGGACCACCGATCCCAGGACCGGCAAGCCGCTGGTCGACATCATCCTCGATACCGCCGGCCAGAAAGGAACAGGCCGCTGGTCGGTGATCGAGGCACAGCATCTGGGCGCTCCGGCGACCGTGATCGAAGCGGCGGTCGCCGCGCGAAATCTGTCGTCGCGGAAAGCCAGCCGGGTCGCCGACGAAGCGCTTTTCGGTCCGGCGCCGCGCAAGCTCGATGGCGCCCTCGGCGCCCGCGAGGGCGCCATGACGGTTCTTGAGGAAGCGATGCTCGCCGGCAAGATCGCTGCCTACGCTCAGGGCTTCGCAGTGATGGCCCAGGCGTCGCAGGCCTTTGATTGGAGCCTGCCACTTGGCACGATCGCCAAGATCTGGCGCGCCGGATGCATCATTCGCTCCAGCTTTCTCGATGACATTGCCTCGACCTACGACAGTGGCAGCGCGGTCGGCAATCTGATGACAGCCGAACCGTTCACCGGCATGCTCAAGGCAACCCAGGCGAGCCTGCGGCGGGTCGTGGCCGAAGCGTCGCTCAAGGGCATACCCGTGCCGGCATTGTCTTCCGCACTCGCCTATTTCGATTTCGCCCGCACCGCCCGCTCGACGGCGGACCTGACACAGGCGCAGCGCGACTTTTTCGGTGCCCATGGTTTCGAACGCATTGACGAGCCGGGCAAGGAAGCGCACGGGCCATGGTCAAACGCGACCTGATCGTCGCTATGATCGTTTCATTGCAAACATATTGAGGGGGGACGTTTGGCTGCACACAAAATAGGGATCATCGGACTCGGCAAGATCACGATGGACCAGCATGTGCCGGTGATCGCGGCCAATCCGGCGTTCGAGCTCGTCGCAGTCTCCAGCCAACGCGGCATCGAGGTCGATGGCGCAAAGACCTTTCGTTCTCCGGCGGAGATGTATACCGCGGTTCCGGATCTCGACGCAGTCGCTGTCTGCACGCCGCCACAGGTCCGTCACGGTTTTGCTCGCGAAGCGCTCGCTGCCGGCAAGCACGTCCTGTTGGAGAAGCCGCCTGCCGCCACCATCAGCGAACTGGACGATCTTGCGGCGTTCGCAGCGGAACGGAACCGGGTCCTTTTCACCACCTGGCACTCACAATACAACGCCGCCGTAACCCATACCCGCGAACTGCTGGCGGGCCAGCGCGTCAGGCGGATGGCGATCACATGGAAGGAAGATGTGCGGCACTGGCATCCCGGCCAGAAGTGGATCTGGGCAGCCGGTGGTTTCGGTGTCTTCGATCCAGGCATCAATGCCCTGTCGATCGCCACGGAAATCTTTCCCGATCCATTGCTCGTTCGGGAAGCCGACCTGACTTTCCCCAGTAACTGCGATGCGCCTATTGCGGCATCGCTGACTTTCGCCACCCACCAGTCCGATCAGCAGCTAACAGCGGAGTTCGACTGGCGCCAGACCGGCTCGCAGACCTGGGATATCGCGCTTGAAAAGGCCGACGGGACCGAATTGACGCTCTCGAAGGGCGGCTCGCGGCTGGAGGTCAACGGCGTGCTTGACGTGGAACGCAAGTCGGCCGAATACACGGATATCTATGATCGGTTCGCTCAATTGCTGCGCGACAATCGTTCGCTGGTGGACGATGCGCCGCTGCGACTGGTGGCCGATGTCTTCCTGATCGGCCGTCGCCTGGTCACCGATCCGTTTCACGACTGACCATCGCAGGGTCGCGGCGTCTGGAGGTCTGTCGCTTGACTCGGTCGGCGCGGCGCGACACTAAGTCGGCTCTTCATTCTCTCTTGGGCAGCGGAGTTGGTCAGTGGGCGACAATGGGCGCGAGCGCGTCACGATTCGATCGATCGCCCGGGAGACCGGCTTGTCGATTGCCACCGTCTCGCGCGCCTTGCAGGAATCGCCGTCCGTCCGCGCCGAGACAACCCATCTGGTCCTCGATGCGGCCGAGCGGCTCGGCTATCGCCGCAATCCCTCCGGTGCCGGTCTGCGCACCGGACGAACCGAGACGATCTGTCTGGTGATGCAGGTTGCGACCAGCGAACTCCTCGGCGATGTCGGCGCCCTCCAGATCATCACCGGTGCCAACCAGCGGTTGGCCGGCAGCGGTTACAATCTCAATCTCGTGCCGGTCGCGCCGGAAGAGGACCCGCTCGACGCCCTGAAGGGCGTTGTCCGCCGCGGCAGTTTCGACGGAATCGTCCTGTCGTCGACAAGGCCAGACGACCCGCGAGTCGGTTTTCTTGACAGCCGGGGGATCCCGTTCGTCACGTTTGGTCGAACCGACCTGCCGATCGAACACGCCTATTATGACGTCGACAACGAGGACTTTGTCTATCGAGCAGCCAGCCTGCTGATTGCCAGAGGGTGCCGGCGGGTTGGGCTGTTTCTGCCACCGCGCGAGCTGGCTTACAGCCAGCATCGCGTAGCGGGACTTCGTCGGGCTCTGGCGCAAGCCGGTCTGTCCGTCGAACGCGATGGTGTGCTTCTGGCCGATGCCGAATTATCGCTGCTGGCTGACATCAACACATTGATCGGCAACGCCGAGCCCGTCGATGGACTGATTTGCGGGCGGGAGATCGCGGCATTGGCGATTCTGAGCACTCTTCAAAACGCCGGCATTGTGATCGGCAGTGACATTCATCTCGTCACAATGGAGACATCGAGTCTGCCGGACCACTTTCCGGTTCCTGTCTCAGGCTTCTTTCAGGATCTTCACCTTACCGGCGCGGTGTTGGCCGACTTCGTGCTGCGCCGCGTTGCCGGGGCGCCGCCGCAATCGCTGCAGAGGGTCGACACCATGACACTGCGCGAGCGCGGCTGAAGAATAGCGGTGGCTATGCTGAGTTATGGTCGCTTGACGAAGGCCGGTCCGATCGCTGCCGCTATCGCGGTCACCCGACTTGCAGCGTCCCACAATTGGAGAGCAAAACGATGAAACAATCGGTGCTTTGTTATGGTGATTCCAATACCTGGGGGGCCGCCACGGTCTCGCGCCCCGACGACCGCTACGGGCCGGGCGAACGATGGCCCGGTGTGATGCGCCTGGCTCTCGGTTCGGACTGGCTGGTTATCGAGGAGGGGTTGAACGGCCGCACGACGGTCAGTGACGATCCGGTTGAGGGGATCGAAAAGAACGGTCGCACCTACCTTTATCCATGCCTCCAGACTCACCGGCCGCTCGATGTCGTCATCATCAAGCTTGGCACCAACGACCTGAAGGCGCGGTTCAACAAATCGGCCTGGGAGATTGCCGCTGGAATGGGCGTATTGGTGGATTTGGTCATATCGTCCGCCGTCGGTCGCGACGGCGGTACACCGCGGATTCTTGTCGTCGCGCCAGCGCCGACCCGGGCGAGCATCCCGCTGCACACTGAATTGTTTACGGACGCCTACGAGAAATCCGGCGAACTGGCCGGCTTCTATCGCGCCGCAGCCGAGGAACGCGGTGTCGACTTTTTCGACGCGGGCTCGGTGATCGAATCGAGTCACCATGACGGCTTTCATCTCGATCCCGAGGCCCACGCGACGCTGGGCAAGGCACTTGCCGCGGAGGTGAGCAGACCAGCGGGTTGACTATAGCAGTCCGCTTTTGGCCAGAATCGGAGAGGGCGATTGAGGTGCGCCTTCGAACTGTTCGCGCGACGGTTCAACGGCGCTCCTCCCCCGATTTCGGCTA
>JAAEOR010001135.1 GCA_024222895.1 Hyphomicrobiales bacterium
GCGCGAATACGTGCCGGATACGGGGACCGTGACGGTTTCCGTCGGCGGCGCCGGGCGTCTGGATGTCGCCGGCATTCTCGCGGCTCTGGATCGCTATCCTTATGGCTGCACGGAGCAACTCACCAGCCGCGCGTTGCCGCTCGTCTACCTTGATGCGGTCGCCGCCTCGATCGGTATCGGGTCGGATAGCGCGGTCAAGGAGCGGGTTCAGAAGGCGATCGTCGGCGTTCTTGCCAACCAGTCGGCTAACGGCAGCTTTGGCCTGTGGGGGCCGTATGGCAGCGGCAACCTCTGGCTCGACGCCTATGTCACCGACTTCCTGACGCGGGCGGCCGAGAAGGGATACGACGTTCCAGTGCTGTCGCAGACCCTGGCGCTGGACAACCTCGCCAACCGTATCGCATACGCGGACGACTTCCAGCGTGGTGGCGAGGATATCGCCTACACTCTCTATGTCCTTTCGCGAAACGGCCGCGCCTCGCTTGGCGATCTGCGCTACTATTCGGAAACCAAGCTCGACAGCTTCGGCACGGCATTGGCCAAGGCCCAGATCGGCGCAGCGCTGGCGCTTTATGGCGAGCGAGGGCGCTCGGCTGAGGCCTTTCGGGCCGCGCTTGCCGACCTCGCGGTCGACCGCGACGGAGGTTGGCGCGGCGACTATGGGAGTTCCCTGCGCGACAAGGCTGCGGTTCTGACCCTCGCGGCGGAGACCGATATCGGCGTCAGCGACCTTCAGGCCCTTGCTCTTGAGGTCGCCCAGGCCGACACGCGACGTCGCTACACCAGCACCCAGGAGAATACCTGGATGCTGATGGCTGCCGCGGCACTGATAGACGATGCGTCGCGGACAAGCTTTGAGATCGAGGGTGCCGCGGTTGCCGGGCCGCTGTTCAAGGAGTACGCCCGGTCGCAGATCGAGGCGACGCCGGTTTCGATTACCAATCTCGGCGATGACGATCTTGATGCCGTCATTGCAACGACGGGCGTCACGCTGGCGCCGGAGCCGGCCGGCGGCGAGGGCTTCACCATTGCCCGCTCCTATTTCACCCCCGCCGGCGAAACGACGGACATTCAGGCTGTGGCCCAGAATGACCGGGTCGTCGTCGTTCTTACGGTCACCGCGGACGAAGAGCGCGGCGGCCAGGTGATGGTGGTCGATCCGATTCCGGCCGGGTATGAGATCGAGAACCCCAACATCTCTGCAAGCGGAAGCGTGGCTGCGTTCTCCTGGCTCGACGTCAGTCGCAATGCCGCCCATACGGAAGCGCGGACGGATCGGTTCGTGGTAGCCA
The DNA here is from genome assembly GCA_024222895.1 of Hyphomicrobiales bacterium. Lineage (GTDB taxonomy): Bacteria > Pseudomonadota > Alphaproteobacteria > Rhizobiales > Kaistiaceae > Bauldia. The sequence goes on from JAAEOR010001135.1 coordinate 1,293, forward strand.
TCGATCGCAACGCCCGGGACGCCGTGACCTTCAAGGTCGCCTATGCCATGCGGGCCGTAACTCCCGGTGTCTTCGCCCAGCCCGGTGCGACGGTCGAGGACATGTACCGGCCCTATCTTCGGGCACGCACCGGATTCAACACCGTCGAGGTCGTCGGCCCGACGCGCTAGCGCGTGACGGAAAGAAAGGCGATGGCGCGCTCTCGGCTCAGACGTCGACTGATCGGTGGCACGATCGCCTTTGTCGTCGTCGTCACGGTCGGGGCGGTTTTCGGCGCATGGATGATTCGCGACATCGAATCGCGCCTGCCCGAGCCGCCGGACCTGGGCGCGATCGCGACGTCTACGGTGGTCCTCGACCGTGACGGTCAGCTGCTTCGCCCGTTCACGATCGCTGACGGACGCTGGCGGATGCCGGTGCGAAAGGCTGACGTCGATCCGCGCTTCTTCACAATGCTGATCGGCTATGAGGACCGGCGCTTTGCCGTTCATGACGGCGTCGACTATCGCGCGCTGCTGCGGGCGGCGGGTCAGTTCATTTGGGCCGGTGGCCGGATCGTTTCCGGCGGCTCGACATTGACAATGCAGGTCGCGCGTCTCCTCGAGGGTGGGAGAACCCGCAACGCCGAGGCGAAGCTCCGGCAAATCCTCCTGGCACGGAACCTCGAGGCGCGCTTCGACAAGGACACGATCCTCGACCTCTACCTTTTGCTGGCGCCCTATGGCGGCAACCTGGAGGGCATCCGCGCCGCGACACTTGCTTATTTCGGCAAGGAGCCGACCCGATTGACGGTCGCGGAGGCGGCATTGCTGGTCGCGCTGCCGCAGTCGCCGGAAGCCCGCCGGCCCGACCGCGATCCGGTCGCGGCGCAAGCCGCCCGCGACCGGGTGCTTGATCGGTTGGTCTCGGTCGGGGTTCTCGGCGCCGAGGAAGCGGCGGCGGCGAAACGTGATCCCGTGCCGACCGCCCGCCGCGTGGTCCCGATGCTTGCCGCGCATCTCGCCGAACGGGCGGTGGCCGCCCGGCCGGACGATCCGGTGCATCATCTGACCATCTCCCGGGATTTGCAGGCCGGCCTGGAACAACTGGCTGAAGATCGTGTCACCGGCCTGGGGTCCCGTTTGTCGATTGGGATCCTGGTGGCCGATCACAGTTCCGGGGAGATCCTGGTGTCGGTCGGCTCGGCTGGGCTGCTCGACAGCGCCCGGGCCGGTCATGTCGACATGACCCGCGCCGTACGATCCCCCGGCTCGACACTCAAGCCGTTGATCTACGGGCTTGCGTTCGAGGCAGGGCTCGCACATCCCGCCAGCCTTATCGATGACCGGCCGACTGGCTTCGGCGGGTACGCGCCGCAGAACTTCGACGGCGATTTTCGCGGCACCGTCACAATTCGCGAAGCGCTGGCGCAATCGCTGAACATTCCCGCGATTGTCGTGCTCGACGCTGTCGGTCCGGCGCGATTGGTCTCGCGAATGAAGCGCGCCGGCGTCAGTCCCGACCTGCCGCGGCTCTCCGCTCCGGGACTGGCGGTCGGGCTTGGCGGCCTCGGCGTCAGCCTGCGCGACCTGGTCAGGCTCTACGGAGCGATTGCGTCTGGCGGCGAGGCGGTTCAACTGAAGTCCGGGATTGATGGCGACAGTGAGAGTTCGATTGATGCGCCGGTGCCGCGGGTCCTCAGCAATGCCGCTGCCTGGCAGGTGGCAGACATCCTGGCTGACGTGCCGCCCCCGGCCGCGGGTTCGCCTGGCCAGCTGGCCTACAAGACCGGCACCTCATACGGGTTCCGAGATGCCTGGGCGGTCGGGTTCGACGGCAGGTATGTGGTCGGCGTCTGGGTCGGACGGCCGGATGGGACACCGGTTCCAGGCCTCTCGGGGATCGGCGCGGCGGCTCCGATATTGTTTGAAGCGTTCAGCCGCCTTGGGCCGAGGCGCCAGCCGCTTCGCCGGATGCCGAAGGACGTGCTCGTTGCGACCACATCGACATTACCGCCGCCGCTCCGGCGGTTCCGCAACCCGAACCAGGCGATCGTCGAAAGGCACGACGGTCCGGAGATCGCATTCCCGCAGCAGGGCGTCGCCGTCGATCTGGGGATCGGCATCGGCGACCCCTCGCCTCTGGCGATCAAGATACGCAACGGTAGACCGCCCTTCACATTCTTCGCCAACGGCCTCCCGGTTGGGCGCCAGCCCTTCGATCGCACCGAGATCTGGCATCCGGATGGCCCCGGCTTTGTCACCCTGGCCGTGATAGATTCGGCCGGGCGTTCCGACCGGGTCACGATCTTCATCGAATAGCCCGGATTAAAATGACGCGGATCAATGCCGGGCGCGGGCGCATCGGTGAGCTTGTGGCCAAATGGAGAACCCGCTCATGCGCCAAATTATCGCTGGAGTACTGCTCGTAGTCATGACGTCCGCGGCGTCCGCGGTGGAACTCGGCGATCCCGATCGCGGCTTGGCTTATGCCCGGGACTATTGCACCGAGTGCCACGCTGTCGAACGCGGCGATTACGAAAGCCCGTTCTTTGGCACGCCGCCGTTCTCCGAGATTGCCAATGTCCCGGCCATGTCCGAACTGGCGCTGATCTCGTTCTTTCAGACGCCGCATCCGACGATGCCGAATTTCATCATCCCTTCGGACACCATCCGTGATTTGATCGCCTATATCCGAAGCCTGCGGAACTGACTCCATCAGCGATGCGTCGAGCCGCGGGATTCGGTGGCTTGATGAGGCGAACGCGGTGGATCAGAACGGGCTCGTATTCCGGCCGGTTGACAGGGTAACGCGCGCAGACTTCGAGGCGTTGTTTTCGTCGCGCGGGGCCCCGCATTATTGCTGGTGCATGGTGTAGCGCCGGACCCCTGCCGAGGCGAAGCACAATGATGGGGCAAGCCGAAAGCACCAGATGATGGAGCGTCTCGACGCCGGGATGTTCATCGGGCTGTTGGCTTATGAGGCCGATCAGCCGGCTGCCTGGGTTTCCGTCGCCCCGCGCGATACCTACCGCAATCTCGGCGGTCCGCCGGCAGAGCCCGGCGAGATCATCTGGTCAATCGTCTGTTTCTACGTGCCGCGAAAGCGCCGCGGGCAGGGAATGGTCTATCGCCTGATTGCTGCTGCCGCCGACCACGCGAAGAGCGCCGGCGCGACGGTGGTTGAAGCCTATCCGGTGCCGCCCGATGCGCCCAGTTATCGATTCATGGGATTCGTGCCCGCTTTCGAGCGGGCCGGTTTCGAATCCGTCGGCCGCGCCGGAGTCCGCCGCCATGTCATGCGTCGCAGGCTGACCTGAGGTGACATAACGAGTGTCTTGTCCCACAATCAATCCGA
>JAAEOR010001136.1 GCA_024222895.1 Hyphomicrobiales bacterium
CCACCATTGCTACCCCAAACACACCCGCCGGGACAACCACCTTGCCCAGTGGCGTAAACACCTTGAGCGACCCACCGGGTACGGTCAGAACCGAATCAGGTATTATTGTGCCAGAGGGGGCCATACCCCAGCAAGCTGCCGCCGATACCGATCCATCTGCCGCTCCGGCCCAGCCCGAAGACCCTGTCTCGTCGGATTTGGCAGCCAATCAACAAGGAGCGGGAACTACTGTTTATGGGTCAGTCAATGAAACCGATATGGGCAATGATGTTACCGTTTACTCAACGGCTACAGTTGAAGGCTCACTTGTTATGGATGGGGCCAGTGTAGATGGTCAGGTTACGGGCAGCACTGTTGGCGAAGGGGCCAAGACTGGCATAAGTAGTGAGGTTAGCCAATCAGAAATTGGTGATGGAACGACCGTTTATGGGGCAGTCAATAGCTCTACCGTGGGTAATGGCGTAACAATTGGCTCAAGCACCACCATTCAAAACGCCACTATTGGCAACGAGGTCAACATTGGAAGTGGGGCCACAGTTGAGGGAGCCACAATAGGCGATGGGGTCACGGTTGGGTCAGATGTGAATGTGCCGTCAGGAGCGGTTATCCCGGCCGGAACAGACGTGCCGACAGGCTCAACTATAGTGGTCAACGATTCAGAAACAGTCATCACTCGGCCGGATGGGGAAGTGGTTACAGTGCCGATGACATCTGACCCATCAGCTCCGGTGACAGAGCCAACAACAGATCAGACGACGCCAACAACAACAGACCAGACAACCACAGTTCCGGTGACAGATGCCGATAATAACCAAACCACCGTCACAGATGCTACTGGCAACGAGACGAGCAGCGTAACCAAAGATACTGAGGGAAACATCACCCAAACCACAGAAACGACGACAACCGCCGAGGGAACCACCAAGACCATCAAGGATGCCGATGGTAACGTTACGCAAACCGAAGTAACAGTGACAGATACCGATAATAACCAGACAACCACCGTTATGGATGCCAATGGTAACGAGACGAGCAGCGTAACCAAAGATACTGAGGGAAACATCACCCAAACCACAGAAACGACGACAGACACCGATGGAACCACCAAGACCATCAAGGATGCTCAGGGTAACGTTACGCAAACCGAAGTAACAGTGACAGATGCCGCTAATAACCAGACAACCACCGTCA
>JAAEOR010001137.1 GCA_024222895.1 Hyphomicrobiales bacterium
ATAAGCACGGTCTGCGTGGCGGTAGCGCACCTGGCCAGTCAGCATGTAGATGAACTCGGTGCCTTCATGCTGGAACAGCGCGTAAGGGACCGCGTCCTCGGAAAGTGTGATGAGGAAGGGTTCGACCACGATGTCGCCCGACAGCGAGTGGCCGAGCAACTGATAATGGTGGCCGGCTTTGGTGCCGCGTCGCTCGATCGTGACGCCGGTCCCGGCGGGAACATAGGAGCAATCATGCCGCTCCTCGAAGTCAGCGAAGAAGGCAGTGAGTGGTACGTTGAGGGCTTGCGACAGCGATTGAAGCGTCGCCAGCGACGGCGAGATCGAGCCGTTTTCGATCTTCGACAACATGCCCGGCGACAGCCCGGCCTGGGAGGCGAGGTGCGCCGCGGTAATCTGATGACGACGGCGCAGGACCCGAACCTTGTGGCCGATGGCCGCCTCGAGCGACGCCGGACGCGACGCCGGGGCATTCGAACCAGTGGTCAGGCCGTCCCCGTCGTCGGCCTGTTTGTTCGTGCTCATGCGACAAGCCATGCACGCGATTCGCGCGAACGCAAGCCGGAACGTCGCAGGGAAGCCGCCGGCATGGCTTTCCGAGACGCAAAACAAACCGTCGCCCACCGAAGACGCCGGACGTTGCGGAAGTGGCACAAGAGCCAGCCGACTCGGTCTCGTCCAAGTGGTGCGACCACGGTCTACGAATAAAGGTAATTGCGGGTTCGCGGCACCGTATCCAGGCGCTTGGCAAGCTGGAACTGGAAGACGCACAGATCGTCGAACCGGAATGCCGCTTCGAAACCGGACAGATAGAACTCCCACATCCGGCAGAATCGCTCGTCATAAAGCGCCACCGCAGCCTCACGATTAACCAGGAACCGCTCGCGCCACGCCCGCAATGTGTCGGCGTAGTGCAGACGAAGCACTTCGAGATCAGAGAGTACAAAACCCGATTTCTCGATGACCGGCGCCACTTCCGACAAAGCCGGACTGGCGCCGCCGGGGAAGATGTATTTCTCGACCCACGAACTGGTGTGAACCGGGCCGTGGACCCGGCCGACCGAGTGGAGCAGCAGGACGCCGTCCGGATTGAGGATATCAAAGCACTGCTTGAAAAAGCGCGCATAAGAGTCTTGGCCGACATGCTCGAACA
>JAAEOR010001138.1 GCA_024222895.1 Hyphomicrobiales bacterium
GCCGCGGAACGAATTGGCATGAATCGATACGAACAGGTCGGCATTGTGATCCTGCGCGAATCCAACCCGATCGCTCAACGCGACAAAACTGTCGTCGGTTCTGGTAAACAAAACGTTATAGCGGCCTGATTCCGTTAACTTCTCGCCAAGGATTTCGGCGAAGGCCAAAGTGACCTTCTTTTCGACCGCGCCCTGTCGCCCCTTTGCCCCGGTATCGATGCCACCATGGCCTGGATCAAGCACAATCGTTGGCAGATCATTGTCCGTCGGGGTCACAAGTGCCCGATCTCGCTTGGCCGCGTTCTTCACCCCCAGGGACTCGCGATAGGCCCTGTTTGCAGCGAGAAAAGCATCTCTATCGGTCGGTACCACGTCGATTACAAACCGCGCTGGCTGGTCATCGGCTGGCGGCACCACGAACGACTTGTCGACCCGGACCGGACCGGTCACGTCAAGGACCATCCGCGACTTGCCAGGCGAAATCAGGCCGTAACGAAAGGCCGTGAACAGCCCGCGCATATCGGGGGCAGCCTCTTCGGAGAACCGGAACCTCACTTCAGACAGATCGACGACAATGCGATAGGGATCGGCGAGCGTGAACACCGCCGCCTCCGCTTCCGCGGTCAGGTCGGCAATAAAGCGGGTGCGGTTCCCGTCGCCAACGATCCGTGCGTCGAAGACCACGGGCGCAGCCGAGGCGGCCCATGACGACGTCCCCGCCAGCGGCGACGCGGCCAGACCCAGAAAAACCGACAGCGCGGTTATCAGCCGCCGCGGCGAATCACCAACGATTCCCCAATTTGTGCGCAAAAAGCCTTCTCCCACACCCGACCCGATCTAGCCTTTCTAGATGATGCGGCGCTGCAGGTTAAGCGCAACCGGCATTTTTTCGCGATCCCGGAGACCGACTAACGCGCACCTTGCAATGGCGTCGCGGCGCACCTACAACAACCACACGGAATTCATCCTCCGTCCGTATGTGCTTTCCACCGCGGTGCAACGGTCTGAGACGTCGGCGTCACAGGATGACCTGTCGCTGGCAGTCTAGGCGAAATCCCGAGGGAGCCGGAGGAAGATGTAGCGGACACCCGTCCGGATGCCACAGCTGCGAATGACTGGCGTGCATTGGGGGTGGTCCACGTTCCGAGACTGGCGGCGCCGCGTGCGCGGTCAGCGTTAACGCCCGGAGGATACTCCCGGGACCCGAGAACGAGAAGGCTGCAGCGCACTGACATGAACGCCCAACTGGATCCTTTACCGCTGACAACGGACACGGTTGAGACCGCAGTCTCCGTCTGGCGGCCGGACCCTGGGCCGGGCGCTGCCCATCATCAACAGATAGGCCGCTTTTGCGGCGCCGCGACGTGCCTCCAAAACCCACGTCGCCCGGCGCCGATACGCGGTCATGGAGAATCAGGTCAATGGCCAACAAAATGCTTGTCGATGCCGCCCACCCCGAAGAGACGAGGGTGGTGGTCCTGCGCGGTAACCGCGTCCAGGAGTTCGACTTCGAGGCTGCAAATCGCAAACAACTCCGCGGCAACATCTATCTAGCCAAAGTCACACGGGTCGAACCGTCCCTGCAGGCCGCGTTTGTCGACTACGGCGGAAATCGCCATGGTTTTCTCGCGTTTTCAGAAATTCATCCCGATTACTATCAGATCCCCGTCGCCGACCGTCAGGCTCTGATCGAAGCCGAGAACGAGGAGATCGCCGATACCGACCCGGGCAACGGCGAAACCAACGGCAAAGCCGCGGCGGCGGCCGGCAGCGCGACGACCGAGCAGGTCTCCGAGCCAGCTGCAACAACTGAGGTCGAATCACCGGAACCGCCTGTCGACGGCACGACAACCCCTCCAGACGCTGGCGCCCAGCCTGAAGCGGCCGCCAACGCTGCGCCCGAAGTATCGAGCGATGGCGATGTCGCCAATGACGAGCAAGCCGACACGGCGGGCGATGACGATGTCGCCAGCGATGATCAGGTCGACTCGGTGGGCGCCGAGGATGCGCTGGAGGAGGTTCCGGAACGCCGCCGGCCCCGACCCCGGCAATACAAGATCCAGGAGGTCATCAAGCGTCGCCAGGTCCTTCTTGTCCAGGTCGTGAAAGAGGAACGCGGCAACAAGGGTGCCGCCCTGACCACCTACCTGTCGCTGGCCGGTCGTTATTCGGTCCTGATGCCCAACACGGCGCGCGGTGGCGGGATCTCGCGCAAGATCACCAGTCCGGCCGACCGGAAGAGACTGAAGGAAGTCGTCTCGGACCTGGAAGTTCCCGAGGGCATGGGCGTCATCCTGCGCACTGCCGGCGCGAGCCGAACAAGAGCTGAAGTGAAACGCGACTTCGAGTACCTCTTGCGGCTGTGGGAAAACGTCCGGGAGTTGACCCTTCATTCGACGGCCCCGACCCTTGTCTATGAGGAAGGCAGCCTGATCAAGCGTTCGATCCGCGACCTCTACAGCAAGGAAATCGACGAAATCCTCGTTTCCGGCGACGAGGACTACCGCGAGGCCAAGGACTTCATGCGCATGCTGATGCCGAGCCACGCAAAGAACGTGAAGCCCTACCGGGACGACCAGCCGCTTTTCGCCCGCTGGGGGATTGAAGCCCAGCTCGATGCGATGTTTTCGCCGCAGGTCACCCTGCGATCCGGCGGCTATCTGGTCATCAACCAGACCGAAGCGTTGGTGGCTATCGACGTCAACTCGGGTCGCGCGACCCGTGAACACAACATCGAGGATACCGCCCTGCAGACAAATCTGGAGGCAGCCGACGAGGTTGCCCGTCAACTTCGACTCCGCGACCTCGCCGGTCTCATTGTCATTGACTTCATCGACATGGAGGAGAAGCGCAACAACCGTGCCGTCGAGCGCAAGATGAAGGAGGCCCTGAAGAACGACCGAGCTCGTATCCAGGTCGGGCGCATCTCCCATTTCGGCCTTCTGGAAATGTCACGGCAGCGCATCCGCACCGGGGTGCTGGAGTCGACGACGAGCACATGCTCGGTCTGCCAGGGGAGCGGCCACGTCCGGGCACCCTCGTCGGTCGCATTGCACGTGCTGCGTTCGCTGGAGGACCAGCTTCTCAAGGGCGCAACCCACAACCTCATCATCCGGACGCAGACACCGGTGGCGCTCTACATCCTTAATCAGAAACGGGCGCATCTGTCGGATCTCGAGCGCCGTTTCGGCCTCTCGGTCGCCGTACACGCAGATGAGGGACTGGCCAACGGCGCTCATTTCGCGGTGGAACGGACGGACCCTGCAGAACGAGCGGAAACCGCCCGTGCGACCGTCCAGCCGGATTCCGTCCAGCCGAGCGAAGACGAGCCTGTCGAGGAAAAGGCGAACACCGACGCGCCCGTCAACGCCGAAGCCGCTGACGAGCCACGCAGTAACGAAGACGGGCCACGACGGCGCAGGAGAAGGCGGCGCCGGGGCGGCGGCGACAACGCCAGCGGCGAGAAGACCGAGATGGCGGCAGTCGCCACCGAGAGCGCCGGCGAAACCGGAGAACCCGACGCTGACGGGGAAAAGCCGGACAATTCAGCTGAGGCAACCGGCGAGGACGACGAGCAGCAGCCGCGAAAGCGGCGCCGGGGGCGCCGGGGTGGCCGGCGCGGCCGGCGCGGGCGTGGCGGCGAAGCACAGGCGCCCTCGGAAGAGGGCGACGACGCCGCGATTGCCGCAGAGTCAGAGGTGACCCCGCCAGGTGGCAATGGCGTGGATACCGCAGCGGAGCTCAATGAAGCCTATCGCGATAGCGACGGCGACCCGGAATCCGGGACAGCTACGAAGGAAACTGTCGACTCGACCATCCCCGTCAAACCGGCCGAACCAGACACGAGTGTCGTCACGACCGCGACCGACATTCCCGAAGCGGAACCTGCAATTGAAGCCGCCGAAACCCCGGCTAGTGAAACGGCTGAAGCCGGTGATGAGTGGGAGCCGATTGCTCCGGGCGTGCCGACGCCGGCGACTAAAAAGGACGACGAGCCCGACAAAACGTCCGAGCCGGAACAAGCGGAGCCGATCGCCCGGCAGTCCGAGGCCCCGTCCCCGGCGCCGGCGCCATCCGGGGACGACGAAGACGCAGACAAACCCAAACGAAGCGGCTGGTGGCAGCGCAGTTTCTTCTAGGGATCAGGCTTGTCAGAACCGGCGTCTTCCGGCATAGCGGGTGAGATTGCCAGTAATGGGGTTACAACGAGGTCCAGCCGGTCGATGAAGCATTTGCTTAGCCTGATCTTTACCTGGTGGAATGGAGGAACGATCGGCACCCGCTTCTTTACATGGCGCAAGGGCGAGTTCGTCGGCGAGGACGAACAGGGCAACCGTTACTTTCGCGAGCGCAACGGCCCCCGTCGCTGGGTGATCTACAACGGCCTGGCGGAAGCCTCGCGCATCCCTGCTGGCTGGCATTCGTGGATGCATTACCGGATCGACGAGCCGCCCGCGGCGTATACGCCGCGCGAATGGGAAAAACCCCATCAGCCGAACCTGACCGGCACACCGCGCGCCTATCGCCCTCCTGGCTCGCTCCTCCACGCGGATCCGCGTACACCGGCGCGGCCAGACTACGAACCGTGGAAGCCTGAGGGCTAGCCCGCAGTTCTCCTCCAGAGTTGGCGGGCAAATGCCGACGCCATGGCAATCGTCAGCGACCCGTTTCCTCATGTGTCGCCGCCGATGGCGACGACATCACGATCCGGCTGTGATAGCCGCAACGTCTGGCGGCCCCCCGCGCACGGAGCCGAGAAACCTGGCCAAGCGCTGGCGGACAGCCAGTGCGTAGTCGGCATTCGGTGCCAGGCGGTAGACCTCCGATCATAATACCAAGGGTCCTTGGTATAAGGCAGCATTGACGGCTGCGGCTCCGGTGCGGCATTTCACAC
>JAAEOR010001139.1 GCA_024222895.1 Hyphomicrobiales bacterium
CCGGTCCGGCGGCCCCTCCGAAAGCACCGCCTTGTCGACGAGCAACCGATCGCGCGTGAGCGTGAAACTGCCTTCGCTCCGCCACCCGGGCGCGTCACCCGAACGCTGCCCGTCCGACGCGACCACCTGGGTGAGGTTGTATGTCCCCACGAAGGACGGGCCGGCCGTGCCACCGGTGACCAGTCCATCGGCGGCGACCGCAATCGGCCAATGTCCCGGCACCGCATCGACCTTTACGCGGAGCGATCCATCGTCAGACCAGATGCCCGTCCCGATCGAGAACTGAACCGGCGTATCGTCGGTGGCATAGCTCCCCTCAATCCGCCAGGGGCCGGAAAGCGAACGCGCCTCGACGGTGGCTCGGATATCGTCAAGTTCGACGGTCGACCCCGCGCCGGCGTCCGAATAGACAAGCGTGCCATCGGTAATCGAAACACCGTTGAGAACAACGGAATCCGGATTGAGCGTACGCGACGCATCGGAGCGCAACAGCCAGTCCACCTGCCCGGTATCATCCACCGACACCCGCACCACCGGCTTTTCCAGTGTCATCGAAACCACGCGGATTTCGCCCTGGATGAGCGGCAAAAGCTCGATTGTGACGGCGAACCGGTCGACCGTCATCATCGGCCTGCCTTCGGTGTCGCCCACCTTGACGTCGGTGAAGGTCAGTGACGGTGACGGCAGGATCGATGCGTCGGCCGATCCGTGAACACGCACAGGTTGACCGAGGATCTTTTCGGCCTCGGCCTCGAAAGTCGCCTTGTAGTCGTCCCAGTTGATGAACCACGGAGCGATCAGCGCCGTGAACAGGACGATGACGACGAGCCCTCCGATAATTATATAAAGCCGGCTCAGACCAGGCCTCCTATCGCTTCCTGCGCCCCGCGCAGCTCACGAAACTGCAACAATCTTCCCCGGATTCATGATGTTCAGCGGATCAATCGCCCGCTTGATTGTTCGCATCACTTCGAGACCGACTCC
>JAAEOR010001140.1 GCA_024222895.1 Hyphomicrobiales bacterium
GCAGCGACCGCGGTTAGCAACGATTTGAGGAAGTAACCAGGTAGTGAATGTTGTTGTGGTGAAATTGGCGTTTGCCCCACCGAGATCACAGCTGAATGCACGAAAATACTATATCAAGTATTTTGCCCGCGGGGCAAAGTGAATCGATGACCGGTGGACAAGAAAACGGTATAATACCGTAATGTCTTGGTCTAAAAGACGTTTCAGGCGCATTTGGGCCAATTGAGTGGCCCTGAAGGGGTGCAAATCGATGTTTAGGACCATTACAAGATATGGTTGGCTGACTGCAGCGGTGACTTCCCTGTTGGCAACCTCGACGGCAACCGCTGAAACCACGCCGATTCGGGTGGAAATCAACCATGCCGAGATTATTCGCCTGGATTCTGATGCCCATGTTGTGCATATCGCCAACCCGGCCGTGGCGGACGTTGTTCTCGAGTCGCCGCGCCTGTTGTTTGTCGTCGGCTTGGCACCTGGTGAGACCGGCCTTTTCGTCCTTGATGCCAATGGCCAGGAATTGATCAACACCGACCTTTTGGTGACGCCAAACCTTGACCACGAGGTCACGGTCAACCGCAACGCGATCGAATTGACCTACAGCTGTTCGCCGCGCTGTGTCGTGACCAACGTTCCGGCCATGGCAGCGGCCGGAAGTACCGCCGGTTCGCCATCTGGTGCCACGCTGGTCACGCCTTCCGTGACCGACGGAGCGGTGAACGGTAACGGTAACGGCAACGGGACCACCAATGGCAACGGTACTGCGCCCGTTGACGGCGGAGACGTCGAAACCGGAAACTAGAGCATTTTGAATTTAATCGGGGCCATATCCTGCAGCGGTGAAGTAATTTTGACATTCTTCGGGTGTGAAGGCGTCGAGGGCGTCAGCGATGACCTTCCAGAGCGCATCGATGGATCGTGCTGCTGCCTTGCGCAGGATTGCCTTGAGCTTTGAGAAGGCCATTTCGATGGGATTGAAGTCGGGCGAATAGGGCGGCAGGTAGAGAAGCTGCGCGTGGGCGCTTTCGATGGCTTTCCTCACACCGCTCACCTTGTGGGCGGGGAGATTATCCATGATCACGACATCGCCCGGTGCCAGTTCCTTGACGAGAACCTGCTCGACATAGGCAAGGAAGGCATCGCCATCCATCGCCCCGTCGAGAAGCATGGGAGCCACCAGGCCCGAGCGGCGCAGCCCGGCTGTGAAAGTCGTTGTCTTCCAATGACCATGCGGCACGGATGCGCGGCAGCGTTCGCCGCGCGGCGCCCGCCCTCTCAAGCGCGCCATCTTCGTTGTTGCACCGGTCTCATCGATGAAGACCAGGCGGTCAGGATCAAGATCAAGCTGGCCCTCAAACCACAGCCAGCGGGCGATCACGACATCCTCGCGCTCCTGCTCTGAGGCATGCGCTGTCTTTTTTTATACGTGATCGCGCGGCGCTGAAGAAAATACCAGATCGTAGAGGGATCGACCGCCACCGACCGTTCGCCCTCAAGACGTTCAGCCATCTGCGCAAGGCTCATGTCCGGCATCTCGTCGATGAGACCCATAATGAACGCCTCATGGCCATCAAGCACAGAACCGCCCGGATGGC
>JAAEOR010001141.1 GCA_024222895.1 Hyphomicrobiales bacterium
CGGCAACGCCTCACCGAAGCGGACGGCGGCACCCTTTGACGCCCCAATCAGCCCGCCGTCCCACATGACCTGCAGCCCGCGCACAATCGTGCCCACCGGCCAGCCGGTGACGGCGATGCCGTCATAGGGCGTCCAGCCACTGCGCGAAGCGGACCAGTCGTCGGTGATGGTTTCCGTCCGCTTCAGATCGACGACCGTCAAGTCGGCGTCATAACCGACGGCGATCCGGCCCTTGCAGGCAATATTGAACACCCGGGCCGGGCCCGCCGAGCTGAGATCGACAAAGCGTTGTAGCGACAGGCGCCCCTTGGCGACATGATCGAGCATGACCGGCACCAGCGTCTGCACGCCAGGCATCCCGGACGGAGAGTCCGGGTAGGGGCGGGATTTTTCGGCAAGCGTGTGCGGCGCGTGGTCCGATCCGAGCACGTCGGCGATCCCTTGCCGGAGGCCCCACCACAGCCGTTCCTGATGGCGCACGCCCCGGATTGGCGGATTCATCTGTAGCCGGCTGCCGAGATCGTCGTAATGCTCGGCATGAAAGCTGAGATGCTGCGGCGTCAGTTCGACCGTGACATTGTCCTTGTAGTCGCGAATAAACG
>JAAEOR010001142.1 GCA_024222895.1 Hyphomicrobiales bacterium
CGCAAACCTCAAAGGACTGTCTGAAAGGGTTGCGATCAAACAAACCGAGAATACCCAACCGACCTGAATGCCCACGCTTCGGTTTAGGGGTTTTCGATGCGGGCCGTTGCGCAGCAATGGTGGCCCGAGCAGTGTGGGCACGCGTTGAATAACCCCGACAAGGAGGAAGCCGCGATGCACGCGTCCTGTGCCGTTCGAAGATCAGTGCATTCCTTGCCGCAACGGCCTTTGCAGCGTTCTGGGTCACGCCGCTGAATCGCGGCGGAGCGCGCGAACGCGGACGTGAAGAGATGCGGCCCGGCGCGGATCTCAGAAAGGTCGTCGCTTGCGCGCTGACTGCAACCACTCTCGGTGCCCGGAAATGGCGGGTCGCTACTCGCAGGCAAGGTCCAGATCGTACGACGACTCGCCGTCGTCGTCGAAGGTGATCTCAACGGTGCCGCTGGCGTCGGCATAGGCGCCGGTCCCGCCGTGGATGGACCAATGGGCTGTCGGTGGCACGGTCGTCGTCTCGGGCAGATGGTAGTCTTCCACCGCCGATTCATGCACTTGCGTGACGAACAGAACGCCGTCGTCGAGGGCGAGCACCAGTTCGACCTCGATGGCCTGCGGCACCCCATCGGCGCCGACGGCCCGCACGGTGTTGATCCAATAGGCCGTGCCGGTGCGCTCGCCGTCGCTGGCGCGCACCTGGCGATGCCCGCCGCGCTTGTCCCCGGCACTCGGCCCGCCGCTCCCATCATGATCGTGGAAATACGCCTGGCGCGTACCGGGAACCGATTCCAGCATTATCGGCCCGCATTCGGCAGAGGCGCCGGTCCCGGCCAGGATCAGTGCCGCCGCGCCCAAAACCCCATTCGCCGCCATGCGCATCGTTTCGCTCCTGCTCCACCGTCGGCACCTGAGTTTACGCCGATCCCGCGAAGCACGCCACCGATCGACGTTGCGAGTCCGTCGAGGCCGAGCACGGCGACGACGGGATCAAGTGCCTCGCCGTATGGGGGTGATGCGTCCGCCAAGGGATCGATTTGGGATTGGCCAGACGCATGCCTGACACTAACCTTGCGGCGATCACCGCCAGTTCCGGAGATATGGAATGCAATCGAAGAACAAAACCATCTGTGTTGTCGGCGCCAGCGGTCTTGTCGGCTCGAACATCGCGCGGGCCGCCCTGGAACGCGGCTACCGGGTCAATGGAACCCTGCGCGACCGCGACGCGCCCAACAAGGCGCCTTACCTGAAGGCGTTGCCCGGTGCGGCGAGCGGCCTGCAACTCTTCAGCGCTGATATGGCGAACGAAGCGAGCCTGGACGCGGCCGTCACTGGAAGCGATTGCGTTTTCATCGCCTGCCTGACCCCGACCTATTTTGGTCCGTCCGGCAAGCCGGCACGGGAGATGGACGACGAACAGGGCTACGCGGAAATCATCATGCCCACGGTCAATGGCTGCCTCAACATCATGCGTGCAGCCCATCGCCACGGGGTCAAGACCATCGTGATCTGCAGC
>JAAEOR010001143.1 GCA_024222895.1 Hyphomicrobiales bacterium
GGATCTCGGCTTCCGCGCACAGGCGATGGACGCGCAGGGGCTCGGCCAGCGTCGCGGCGACGGTCATTTTCGGATTGAGCGAAGACACCGGATCCTGAAACACCATCTGGACCCGGCGATGCCATTTGCCGTTGCCCCGGCTACCAGGCGCCGCAAGCGGCGTGCCCGCCAGTTGAATCATGCCGGCATCGGGCGCCGCCAGCCCGACGACCGAGCGTGCCAGCGTGCTCTTGCCCGAGCCGCTTTCGCCGACCAGCCCCATCGCCTCGCCGCGATCGATCGAAAGGCTGACGCCATCGACGGCGGCGAGGGTGCGAACCGGCTTTCGGAGCAGGACCTCGCCGATGCTGCGCTTTTGCGCGAAGTTGACCGCCAGGCTGTCGATTTCCAGAAATGCCTCCCGCAACTGGGCCGGTCGGGACGGTGGCGGAGGCGTGGCTTCCTGACCGTCGATCGGAAAATATGTGCCGGGCGGCGTAAGCCCGGGCTGCGAGCGCATCAGCTTGACGGTGTAGGGATGGCGCGGTCGGACCATCACTTCATTGACCGCGCCGGCCTCGACGATCCGGCCCTTTTCCATGACCACCATGTGATCGCAGAAGTCGGCAACCAGTCCGAGATCGTGGCTGATGAAGATGATCGAAAGACCGCGCTGCCGTCGCAGGTCGCGCAAGAGCTCGACAATCTGCGCCTGGACGGTGACATCGAGCGCGGTGGTCGGTTCGTCGGCAATGAGAATGGCCGGATCGCAGGACAGGGCGCCGGCGATCATGGCCCGCTGGCGCATGCCGCCGGAGAGTTCGTGCGGGAAGGCGTCGACCCGCCGCTCCGGATCACGGATACCGACCTCGTCGAGCAGTTCGATCGAACGCCGACGCGCATCGCGCGCGCTCATACCCAGGTGCAGCGTCAGGCCGATCGATATTTGCCGACCGATCCGCATCACCGGATCGAGGTGGCTCATCGGGTTCTGAAAAATCATGCCGATCCGGCCGCCGCGGACCTCGTCCAGCGCCGGCTCCGGCAAGTGGAGCAGGTCATTGCCCTCGAAGAGAACGACGCCGCCGGCGATCCGACTCGTCCGGGACGGCAGAAGCCTGATCACCGCCCGGGCGGATACCGTCTTGCCAGACCCGCTTTCGCCGACGATGCCGAGCACTTCACCCTTTCTGAGTTCGAACCCGACATCCTCCACAACCGTCTGCCAACCTTCGCCTTCCGCGAATTGAATAGTCAGGTCGCGAACCGCGAGGATGGGTTCGGTCGTCATGTTTTCGTTCCCAGCAGGCCGGCGAGGCCGTCGGCCGACAGGGAAAGGCCGAGGGCAAGCAGCACGATTGCCAGACCCGGGAAAAAACAGATCCACCACGCGGTCGACAGGAACTGTTGCCCCTCGGCGATCATGACGCCCCACTCGGCAGCCGGCGGCTGCGCGCCGAGGCCGAGATAGCTCAGCGATGAACCGAGGAGGATGACGAGCACCATGTCTGTCATGGCGAAGACGACCGCCGCCGAGATCACGTTGGGCAGCAGGTGTCGCAGCATGATGCGGCTGTTGCTGTAGCCGAGTACGCGCGCCGCGCCGACGAAGTCGTCACC
>JAAEOR010001144.1 GCA_024222895.1 Hyphomicrobiales bacterium
TGGTGAGGCCCTCCTCGTAGACGGCCAGGCCCCCCGCTGCATCCCCGGCACGCACCTTCACGTCGCCGATCTTTCCCAGGCTCCCCGAGACCGCCCGTCGGCACTCGGTGTTGTCCGGGTCGGTTTCGACCAGCCGGCGGGAAATGGTGAGGCCCTCCTCGTAGACGGCCAGGCCCCCCGCGGCATCCCCGGCACGCAGCTTCACGTCGCCGATTTTTCCCAGGCTGACCGAGACATCCCGTTGCCACTCGGTGTTGTCCGGGTCGGTTTCGACCAGCCGGCGGGCAATGGCGAGGCCCTGCTCGTAGGCAGCCAGCGCTCCGGCGGCATCCCCGGCAGTGAGGTATGTGTCGCCAAATTGGGAAAGCATAACTGATCGGCTGCGCTGCACTGCGAGGTTGTCCGGCGCGGCGTCGGCCAAGCGCCCCATCGCCGACTCTACCCGGGTCAGGACGGTCCGGAGCGTTTTGAGACGCATACCCTCCACGTTCCGCAGCCCCTGGGCGATATCGAATATGACCTGGTCGACCGTCGACTTGGCGATATCGAGGTTCCGAACAGCCCGCTCGGCTTCGCGCGTGGCGCGAACCTCCTCGGCTTCGGCCTGAGCGCGTGCGGCTTCCGCCACGGCAGCTTGCTCGTTCGCCCGTTCGGCTTCCCGGTTGGCGCGATCCGACTCCTCTTCGGCGGTGGTGCGCGCTGCTTCGGCCTGGGCTCGAGCCGCTTCCGCGGCTTCTGCCTGTTGGTTGGCGCGCTCGGCTTCCTCGTTGGCTCGTTGGGCCTCGGACTTGGCGACCCGCCGTTGTTCCTCGGCGATCTCTGCCTGGCGCACCGCTTCGCCTTCCGCCCGCATGGCGTAGAAGCCGGCGCCCACGGCCACCAAGGCGACAACGCCGAGAATGACCGCAGCGATGCGCGTGCGACCAGTGAGCCTCCGCGCGGCATCGCGCTCGGTTTCGGCCTGTCGAAGGCTTGCCTCCTCCAACGCCCGGCGCTGTTCCTCCGCCTGGCGCTGACGTTCCAGCTCGGCAGCCTCGGACGCTCGGATGAAGGCGGCCTCATCACTGGTGAACCGTGCAGGATGATCGATCAGCCAGCCCTTTGCCCGATCGAGCAGGATGCCGGCGATCAATCCTTTGGCTCGGTCGGTCTCGGGCAGGGCCTGCCAGTCGGCCAGCGCCTTCTCCAGCCGGTTGCGGCCGATCAGGAACTCCTCCTCCTCCTCAAGCCACCCGGCGAGCAATGGCCAGACCCGGAAAAGCGCCTCATGGGCCACTTCGACCTGGCGAACGCCCTCCCGATCGCGCATTACCAGGAGCCGGGCCTGCTGCCCGGCCAGAGCCGTCACCAGCCGGCGACCAGCCTCCGGCAAGTCGTCCCACCGCGCCGCCTGGCGGACAAAGCCCCCCTCGTCATTAACCCGGACCAGGCCCGGCACGAAGACCTCGCGCAGCGCCTTCAGTTCCGACTCGGATGGCTTGGCCTCGGCGAGGACCCGGGCTGCGGTCTCGCGGACGATCGTCTCCAGCGGCGACAATCCCTTTTCGGCATCGCGCAGGCTTTCGTACGCCACCAGTCGCAGCTTCCCGTCGCCGCCAAACTGGTCGTAAAGCCGGCGGAGCGCGTAGGCGACCAGAGGCAGGGCATCGGTGGTGCGGGCATCAGCGGTGATCCGCGAGACGAGTCCGGACTCAACTTCCAGCCCGACGATTCGTGCCGGGCCCCGGATGATGTCGCCTATCCGTTCCACCGGCAGGGGGCGGAGCGAGAATTCTTCGAACTCTGCGGTCAGTTCCTCGGCCGTCTGCATATCCCCCAAGTGATCCGAGCGGAGCGTTGCCACCGCAACGAACGGTAGGCCCCGCGCCAGCATCGATGATAGGAAGGTCAGGAACCGTTCGCGTGTTACAGGGTCGGCGCGGGTGACCAACTCCTCTGCCTGATCGATCGGGACGAGAATGCCGGCCCGGTGGGCATCGTGGTGCTCGACAAGTGCGCGAGCGATGGCCTCGGGATCGGCGTCGGTCAAGTCCATCCCGTCGACTGGATAACCCGCTTCGGTGAGGCTTACGGCCAATGCGGCGAAGGGGTCGGTCTCGGGGCGGAATGGGCTGAGCGCGATCCATTCCCGCCGCGCCCGCCGCAACCGCGGCACCAGCCCGGCGCGGATCAGTGAGGACTTGCCGGTACCGCTTTCGCCGAGCACCAGAATGAAGCGGCGGCCGCCTTCTATGCGACGGGAATCGAGCCGCTGCACAAGACGGCGGATGTCGTCATCGCGGCCGAAATAGACGGCAGCGTCCTCCTCGTCGAAGGCAAGGAAGCCGGGATAAGGCGACCGGCCGGCAGGGAAGTCGAAGCCGCCTTGCGACAGCAGTGCCACCTCGGTCAGCCGATTGGCGAGACGCTCCAGGCCGCCCTCGCGATCCTTGGTCAGGTCCAGCTTTTGCAGGTCTTCGCCGACGAACTCGTCACCGTCGGGTGTGACAACCAGGGGGAAGATGGCCTTGCCCCGCGACCGAGCGTGGGTGAACTCGGCGAAGCACCATTTCGACTCAAACCAGTTCTTGGTCAGAAGCAGGATTACCGCCTGGGCACGTTCGAGTTCGTCGTAGAGGGTCTGTTCCCAGCGAGCACCGATCGGAATACCGGCGTGCTTGTCGATATCCAGGAAGCCCTTGTCAAAGCCCTGCGCCTGCAACCAGGCGAACAGCGTCTCGGCTTCCGCATTGTCGCGGCTGGAATGGGAGATGAAGACACGCGCCACCAGAGCACCCTGTTTACCTAACGCCCGTCCTCAATTCCTATAGACATGGCAAAAAGGGCACAATGGGGACCGACATGAGCGCCGGCCCGGCGCAGGGCAGGCAGAGACGGCCGGCCGGCTCGCCGTGAACACTCCTGGCACGTGTTGTCAGGCTTACCAATGACGGGTTACGCCTGCGGCGAACTCGCCTTGCGATACTACGGATGTCCCACCGATTCTGCGTGACGTGCAATAACGCTCGGGGACGCAGATGAGGCGCGGAGAGCGCCGCAACTCTCCACGCGATTGATCGGCCCGGTTGATCCGCATCAACCGACCCTTCCAGTGATCGGCCGATAATCAGGGGCCGGTCGCCGCCAGGTGGCGGCGGCATCGCGCAGATTGGTGCCGCCCGGACCGTCACAGGAGTCGGCCCATGGAACATGCGACGAACAATCCCGCGCTCCAGGATGCGGTCGCGTGGTTGCTGGATGGCGATGTGGCGATCCAATATCAGACCCGCCGCGACCTGTCGGGCACCGATCGGCCCGACCTGCGGGCAAGGATCGCGTCGGAGGGCTGGGGGAAGCGCACGCTCGACCACCGCAATCCGGACGGTTCCTGGGGGCTCGAATTCTATCGCCCGAAATGGACCAGTAGCCACTACACGCTGCTGGATCTCAAAGCGCTGGCGATCGCGCCGGACCACCCCCCGATCCGCGACAGCATCGCCACGATCGTCGCCGAGTTCAAGGCGAAGGATGGCGGCATCGGCTGCTCGCGCGGGGCGGTCCGCAGTGATGTCTGTGTCAACGGTATGTTCCTGAACTACGCCAGTTATTTTGGCACGCCCGAGGCGGCGCTACGATCCATCGTCGACTTTCTTCTTGACGAGCACATGGGTGATGGCGGGTTCAATTGTCGAAGCAATGGTTCCGGCGCGCATCACAGCTCCCTCCATTCGACCTTGTCGGTCCTGGAAGGCATCCTCGAATATGCAAATGCTGGGCATACCTATCGGCTGGCAGAATTGCAGGACGCGACGACCCGATCGCGGGACTTCATTCTCCTGCATCGTCTCTTCAGGTCGGATCGAACCGGCGAGGTCATCGACAAGAGATTCCTGACCCTCAGCTATCCGCCGCGCTGGTACTACAACATTCTCAGAGCGCTCGACTATTTTCGCCATGCGCAGGCACTATTCGACCCGAGGATGCAGGATGCGATCGACGCGCTGCTCGCCAGGCGGCGCAAGGACGGCCTCTGGCCGCGACAGGCCGCCCACCCCGGGCAGGTCTTCTTCGTCATGGAGCCGTCGCGGCGGCCGAGCCGGTGGAACACCCTGATGGCGCTCCGGGTGCTCAAAGCTTTTGGTGTCTGACCGGCGGCGGGCCAAATTGGAGTGCATGACCTGGGTGCCGCGTCGCATCATCCTCCGCTCAATTCTGTTGCCCGGCTGGCGTGTTGCGCGATCGGCATCAAACCCCAGCGCCTGCCCATCCGGGCAGTAGTCAGGCAACGACACCGTGCACACATTGGGTCTCAACGGATATCAAAGGAGACTCCCATGGCTGCGTCCTCTTCCAACCCCCTGCATGACGTCTCGGCCGCGCTCACTGGTCTGGTAGCCGGGGTCGGCGCGTCGGTCGTTTCGATCGGTACGGGCCGAAAGCGATCCAGCGGCTTCGTCTGGCGATCCGGGCTGGTTGTCACTGCCGACGAGGCTTTGCCCGACGACGACACGTTCACTGTCACCCTTGCGGGCGGCGAGACGACGGAAGCCAAGCTGGTCGGCCGCGACTCCTCGACCGACATCGCCGTGCTGCGGCTCGACGGGGGCGCATCCGAGCCGATTTCGCTGGTGTCGCCGCCCGCGTCTGCCGGTGCCCTGGCGGTTGCCGTGGGCGCCGCGGAAGGGACTCCCACGGCCGCACTCGGCATGGTCGCTCGCGCTACCGGTGCGTGGCGATCGATGCGCGGAGGCGAGATCGATGCCCGCATCGATCTCGACATGCGGCTGCCCCCCAGCGCCGAAGGCGGACTGGCGGTCGATGCCGACGGACAGGCGATCGGCATGGTGGTGTTCGGCCCGCGCCGGCGGGTCCTGGTCATTCCGGCTGCAACCATCGAGCGGGTGGCAGCAAAGCTCGAGACTCACGGACGGGTACCGCGTGCCTATATTGGGGTCGGACTTCAGCCGGTTGCAGTTTCAGGTGGCGACGGCCGGGGTGTCATGGTCATGAACCTCGACCCGGATGGCCCTGGTGCCAGGGCCGGCTTGCATCAGGGCGACACGATTGTCGCCTGGAACGGCGAGCCGGTTCGCCACGTCCGCTCGATGCTCCGTTCACTCGGTCCGGACAGCGTCGGCGAGACGGTGACGCTGGGATTGCGCCGGGGCGGCGAAGCAAAGGATGTCACGGTGACGATTGGAGAAAGGCCGGCCGATTGAGCGACACTCCCGACCCACCGCCGATCCGGCTGGCGCTCGACATTGACGATACGGCGCTTGCAGGCCGGCTCGCGAATCTGCTGGCCGGTATGGCCGGTGTCGAGGTCGTCCGGCCGGGCGAGGCTGCCGATCTGGCGGTCGTCCAGTCACCGGCCCGTGCCAACGGCGCCGACCCGGACCTGACGCCACGCGAGCTGGACGTGCTGGCGCTTCTCGCCGAGGGCGCCTCGAACAAGGCAATCGCCCGCCGGCTGGGGATCTCGGTCCACACCGCCAAGTTCCATGTGGGCTCGCTGATCGACAAGCTCGACGCCATCGGCCGCACCGATGTTGTGGCTCATGCCGCACGACTCGGTGTGCTGAATCTTTGAGGCGTGCGGACTCGTCCGTTGCAGTGCTTTGCGATTCGTGCGTGCTTCGAGGCCCGGCTGCGTTCGGCCACGTCAGCATGAGGGGGGCATGTGAGGCATTGACGAAACGATGCGAACCCATCTCAAGATTCCGTCCTCATCCTGAGGAGCTTTGGCGGAGCCAAAGCCTGTGCGTCCGCGAGGACGCTTTGTCATCAAGGTGGGAGTCCTTGTCATGTGAAGTCACGACACGTGAAGTTGAAGGCAACTGCGTCGCTGCGAAGCGAGGTGGGGAGCAGCCGGAGACGAACGAGCAGCCCGAAGAA
>JAAEOR010001145.1 GCA_024222895.1 Hyphomicrobiales bacterium
GATGGCGCCACCACCTATGACCGCTACGTCTTCGGCAACGCCGAGGTCCGGATCGAACAGGGGATTGTCACCGCGTTCCCGACGCTGTTCGACCTGACGTTTCTGGCGCCGAGCCAGGGCTTCATCATCCAGGGCGATGCGGTTGGCGACGATGCCGGCCGGAGCGTTTCGTCGGCCGGGGATGTCAATGGCGACGGCTTAGATGACCTGATCGTCGGGGCCGATCGGGGTGACGACGGCGGCACCGAAGCCGGCGAGGCCTATGTCGTTTTCGGGTCGGGATCGGGGTTCGGGTCGGATGTCGGTGGCCGTCAGGTGATCGACCTCACCAGCCTGTCCGCGGCCGAGGGCTTCATCATCCAGGGCGATGCGGGCGGCGATCGGGCTGGCTGGAGCGTTTCGTCGGCGGGTGATGTCAATGGCGACGGCTTCGACGACCTGGTCGTCGGGTCGCGCTATGGCGATGACGGTGGCGCCGATGCCGGCGAGGCCTATGTGGTGTTCGGGTCGGGATCGGGGTTCGGGTCGGATGTCGGCGGCCGTCAGGTGATCGACC
>JAAEOR010001146.1 GCA_024222895.1 Hyphomicrobiales bacterium
CCTGCAGACGATCGAACAGGCGGGAGGCGAACACGAACGTGCGGTCATGGTCGGCGATTCCGAGGTCGACGTGGCAACCGCGCGCGCCGCCGGCGTGCCGGTGATTGCTGTCTCGTTCGGCTATAGCCAGATCCTGCCGGCGGAACTTGGTGCCGACATCGTGATCGACCATTTCGACGATCTGTTCGATGCTGCAACCAGCCTTGTGCGGCGTCCTTGACCCCAATGAGACCGGCCCTCGACGGCCATCGCATGTCGGCAAGAGGGATTGCCGGCTTCGCCTGCGTCCCATAAACACAGCGTACGGCGACCAGGCCGGGCGCCAGCTGTTCTGAGAGGAGGTCCATCGATGCGAAGATTCGGGTTGGCTGTCGCGGCGCTGGCCATCATTCCGTTGCTGTCCGTTTCGTCGCCTTCGCCAGGCCACGCAAAGGACGGCGTCGGGGTCGCAATTATCGGCGGATTGATTGCAGGCGCGGCGATCGGCGCGGCGGTTGCCGCCTCCAAGAAACATCCGCAGAAAGTCTATGTGAAGCCGCCACCGCCGCCGAAGGCCAAGCCCTTCAGTCCGCACGGCGGTGTCAAATGTTATCCCAAGCAACACGCCTGCTACAACAAAAACGGGTCCTACAATGGCAAATGGACCTGGAAGATCTATGCGAAGTGAGGCCGAGCCGATGCCAGCGATACCGTCAATGAAAAAACACCTGCTCGCGCTGGTCACCGTGGCAGGCGTCTCCCTCGGCGCGACCGTCACGGCCGTTGCCCAGGACGACCACCTTGACGAGGTCTGGGCCGATGCGGTCGGCGGACAGGAGCCCATCCTGACCGACGCCCAGTTTGCGATGCTGAACAACCTTGCCTTCCAGGCGGCCGTCACCAAGATCTGCGACGGCTATGGGCTCGATCCCACCGGATTCGAGACGGGCGTTGCCGAGGCAATGACCCCGGCGCCGGCCGATCTCACCGACGAGGAGGCCGAGCACTGGCGATCCGCGGTCGTCATGCGTTTCGGCACTGTTTACGGTATTCTGCTCACTCAGGGTAACGGCGACGCCGAGGCTTTCTGTGCCAGTGCCGACGAGATGAAGGCCGACTCCGAGGTTCCGAACGTCTGGCAGTAACCCTGGCATTGCCGGTTCTTCGTCGATCCGGCATCCGTTGCTTGACACCCACGGCCGGCGGTTGCCATATCGGCGCCCTGGACGCCATATCGGCGCCTTGGACGGGCGGTTAGCTCAGCGGGAGAGCACTCCCTTCACACGGGAGGGGTCACTGGTTCAATCCCAGTAC
>JAAEOR010001147.1 GCA_024222895.1 Hyphomicrobiales bacterium
AGAGAACCGGTCATGCAATGCGCTGACCGGTGTCGGGATCGAATGGCCTCGTTTCCTGCATCAGGATCGACACGTCGACCTGGTCATCGAAACTGATTCGGCTTCGCGCATGGCCAGGGGCGCGCATGGTCAGCTGTTCGTCGGTTGCAATCATGACCATATGGACAAGGTTCTCGTGGCCGAGATCCTCGATCCGCGTGACCTTGCCGGTGGCCGTCAACATGCCTGGTGCGCTTTCGCTGGCGTCGAGCGATATGTGCTCGGGGCGAACCCCGAGGGTAAAACGCCGGGCCGGTGAGCGGTCGTCATCAACCGGCAGAGCCACCCCGAGGCAGCGGCCGTCTTCAACCGCCACGAAGTTCATCTTCGGACTGCCGATAAACCCGGCAACGAAGATGTTGGCCGGCATGTCATACAGTTCGATGGGTGTGCCGACCTGCATGATCTCGCCCTTGTTCATCACCGCGATCCGGTGCCCCATGGTCATCGCCTCCACCTGATCGTGCGTGACATAGACGGTCGTCGTACCGAGCGCCTTCTGCATCTGGCTGATCTCGCCACGCATCTGGACACGCAGCTCCGCATCGAGATTCGACAGCGGTTCATCGAAGAGAAAGGCCGAAGGGCGCCGGATCATTGCCCGCCCGAGGGCGACTCGCTGGGCCTGACC
>JAAEOR010001148.1 GCA_024222895.1 Hyphomicrobiales bacterium
CCGCAACGCTCACCACCACGGCTCTTGACCGTCGCAGCTTGCGGTGGTTTGAAGCCTGCGCCTGACCGCCGGCTCCGAGGGGCCTGCCCTCATCTCTTGCACAGCATCGCACCTCCTTCCGTCAGTGCGTTCGTGGCACACTATCGTCGGCATAACGCACGACGACCACCGTGCCGCGGGCGTGGCATTTACGCCATTGGTGCGCCCAAAGGTCGAACACGTAGTGCAGGTAGACATTGGCCAGCAGCGGCGAGATCACCGCGCCCTGTGGCGTGCCTGCCTCCGACTTCGTGACCGTCCCTGCCTCCAGAACCCCGGTCTTCAGCCATTTGCGGATCAACCGCAGCACTCGTCGATCACCGACCCGATGTTCCACGAACCGGACCAGCCAATCGTGGTCCACACTGTCGAAGAACGACGCCAGGTCGGCATCCAGGATGTAGCTCACCTTGTGGCCGGTGATCCCGACCGACAGCGCATCCAGCCCATCGTGCTGGCTGCGACCCGGACGGAAGCCGTAGCTGAACCCGAGGAAATCCTCCTCGTAGATCGCGTTCAGCACCTCGACCAGCGCACGCTGGACGATCTTGTCCTCCAGTGCCGCTATGCCGAGCGGCCGTTGCCGACCGTCCGATTTGGGAATGTACTGCCGCCTGACCGGCTGCGCCCGATAGGCGCCCCGGTGGACCCGGTCATGGAGGTCCGCGAGCTTGTGCTCCAGGCCATCCTTGCCGTAATCCTGCCACGTCACCCCGTCGACGCCGGGTGCCGCCTGTCGCGCGAGCCTTTCGTAAGACCAGCGCAGCAGATCGACCGTGACATGGTGCAGCAGCGCGGTGAACCGCTCCTTCCTTTTCTCCCTTGCTGTTTGCCGTACACGGTCCAGCGCCTGGGACATGCCCGCCCGGCTCGGCGTCCGGAGCATGCTTTGCCGTTCCGTGTTCCCCTTGGCCTCCCCCCTTGGCTCCACCAGCTCCGCCGCCTCGATCTCGGCTTTGTTCGCCGGCTTCCTCGCTACTATGGAGGAGTCAGACTTCTCCCGCCCGTGCATCATCGGCTTCGGCCCTCGGCCTTCCCGATGCGGACCGCCGCCATACTCCGGCAACGGCCAGACAGGAGATCTCCCGGTTCCCGTACAAGGAGCGTCCACGCATGCCGGGGTCTCCGACCACGCCGGGCCGAGCGGACACTCGCGATGGCGCGCCCGCCCGTATTGCCTTCCGCACTGTCAACAA
>JAAEOR010001149.1 GCA_024222895.1 Hyphomicrobiales bacterium
CCTGGTTCGCTCGGGAGACGGACGTGATCCCACCGAAGGGTTCAAGTTCGTGAGCGCCAACCAGGCCGTCTATCCTGTTGCTGCGATGTGCCGGGTTCTGGGTGTCTCCCCCAGCGGGTACTACGCGTGGGCAAGCCGGTCACCGTCGCGGCGGTCGCGGGCGGACGCGGCGCTGATGGACAAGATCAGCATGGCCCATAGAACGCAAACGGTGTCCTGCGACGCGACCTGCCGAGAAAAACCGAACTCAAGGATTACAGCCACCAGGACATCAACGACATCGTCTGGGCGATCAACACCACACCTCGCAAATGTCTCGGCTATCTCTCACCGGCTGAGGCGTTCCTACATCAACTCAGGTGTTGCACTTGAAATGCGAATCCAGCTCTGCTGATCGAGATCAAGGACTCCCAATCAAGGGAGTGCGACACTTATCAGCTGGACACTCGATCGATAGTCGCCATCAATCAGATGCGGCATAGCAAGGTTCGTTGTTGTGAAGGGCGTAATAATACTACTGTGTCTAGAAGACTGGGTCGACTCCGACAAGCGGTTAACATCGCCTCGGACAATAGCCGCTTCACCTTCACGAGCGCCTGACGTCTCAGTCGAATCGTGAGGAACGTAAGTGATGCCGATTCCTCCTGAAGTGTCGTCTTCTTCTTCGGACCAAAATGCCAATCCGGCTGAACCACGTGGGGCGGCAGCGGACGTGGCGACAAAGGTTCGCCGCGTTGCAGCTTGCGTCGACGCATCGGGGTTCGCGGAGAAAACTATCCCGCATGCTCTGACCGTCGCTGCCGCTCTTGAATCTCCGGTGACGTTTCTCCGGGTCGTCGAAATGGAACCGACTCGACCTCCGCCGCTTGATCCGGTTGAGTGGGATATCCGACTGCGCGAAGCGCGGGATGAAATTGAGGAACTGGCCGATGATCGCCGCTCGGAAGCCCGCATCGACACCGAGGTGATCGAGGGCGAAGCCGCGAAGCAGATCAGTCTCTGGACACGCCGTCATCGTGTCGGATTGACGGTTCTGTGCACGCACGGCGACCGTGGCGTGTCGGAGTGGGGCCTCGGGAGCACGGCTCAGAAGCTGATAGACCGGATCCACGGAGCGCTTTTGCTGGTGCCCTGCGATTGGGCGACCCCTCGCGTGGTCCACTACCGTCGGCTTCTCGTGCCCCTGGACGGATCATCCCACGCCGAAAGCGCGCTTTCCTTGGCAATAAGTCTGGCACGGGCGGAGCATGCGGACCTCCTTCTCACTCATGTCGTCCCTGACCCCGAACTGACCGAAACCGGCCCACTGGAAAACGAGGCCATCGAATTGCGTGAAAGGCTCATTCAACGGAATGAACGGGTCGCGCACGACTATCTCGACAGGATGCGCGCGCAGGTCGACGGTGACCTTACGGTTCGGACGCTCCTGTTACGGGGGGGAAATGTGCGCAGTGGCCTTATCCGGGCCATCGCTGACGAGGCGCCCGATCTTGTTCTCCTCGCCGCCCATGGTCACGGTCGCCGTTCGGATGTCCCCTTCGGGAGCGTCGCCGCCTACCTGATCACGCATTCCTCGGTTCCGCTTCTGATCGTCCGTGGTCGTCCAACGCACCTGGCGCAACGCGCGGCGGCAATGGACCGCAGGGAACCTGCGCGGCTTCCAGACCATGCCGAGTGATGGCGGCATCGGCACCAGACGACGCTCGCGATCCCCTTGAAGTCACGGCGTCAGAGCTCGGCCAGCGGCAAAAGATCGAACTTGAGGCACCAATACCGGTGGCAGTATGGGCCGAACTCGGCTCGATGCGAACCTGGCTGAAGCGCGCCCGCTTACTCTGCGCCGCGCCGCCGCCGGCCGCGACCAAGGCGGCCGAGTGGCTCCTCGACAACGACCACCATATCACGCGCACGCTACGCCAGATCGGCGAGGATTTGCCACCGTCGTTCTATCGGCGGCTACCCCGCCTTACCAGCGCCGAGGAAGCGGGTCTACCCCGCGCTTTTGTGCTGGCACACGGCCTTCTCAATGCATCGCAATTCCAGTTGTCCCTAAGTGGAGCGGTTAGTTTCGTCCAAGCCTTTCAGGAGCAGGCAGTCCTCACGATCGCCGAATTGTGGGCGCTCCCCACGATGCTACGCCTTGCGTGCCTGGAAACGTTGGTCGCCGCGTTCGGCCGCCTCATTCCGGAATTGAAACCACCGTTCGAGCCGGCGCGGCCGATCCTCGCCTCCGGCGCGCTGGAGGAAACCGAGTGCATCTCGCGATCGATCGCCAATCTGGTCGTCCTGTCCTCGATTCCGTGGAATGATTTCTTCGAGCGGACCAGCCGAGTGGATGCGCTTCTACGGACCGATCCGGCCAACGTCTATCATCGGATGGATTTCGCCACACGCGACCGCTACCGGAAGGTCGTCGAGAAACTTGCCCGAGGCTCGGAACGGACTGAGCCGGAGGTCGCCGACCACGTACTCGCAACAGCGAGCGCGGCAACGGGCGACACACCGCTGGCGCTGGTCGGTTACTGGCTGATCGGCGCCGGTCGCGAGCAACTGGAAGCCCAACTCGGCTACCGCCCCCCCGTCACCGTGAGATGGAACCGCTGGCTGCTGAAACATTCACGAGGAGTCTACGCCGCTACCTTGACCGTGGTCGGCGTCGGTGCACTTGCCCTGCCCGCCTTTTATCTCGCGGCTGTCGGCGCCAACCTGCCGGCCTGGCTCCTTGGAATTGCGGTTGCCGGGATTCCTGCCTCAATGCTTGGCGTGGCACTGGTTCATTGGATCATCACATTGCTGGTCCCGCCTCGTATCTTGCCAAAGCTGGATTTCGAGAACGGCATTCCCCCCGACTGCGCCACAGCTGTGGTCGTCCCGGTTCTCATCAGCGATCCCAACGATATCCCGCCATTGCTCGACCACGTCGAGGGCCATCGCCTGGCGAATTCCGATCCATCGCTGCAGTTCGTGATTCTCAGTGACTTCCCCGATGCAGCAGCCGAACGGATGCCTGGAGATGACGCCCTCGTCGCGGCGCTGATTGATGGCCTTGGGCGGCTCAACCAACGCCACATACAAGACGGACACAGACCGTTCCACCTGCTCCATAGACCACGACAATACACCCCATCCGAAGGTGCCTGGATGGGCTGGGAGCGAAAACGCGGGAAGCTCGAGCAGTTCAATGATTTCGTTACGAGCGGCGACGCATCGGCCTTCTCCGTAATCGAAGGCGAAAAGCAGGCGCTCCGCGCGCTCCGTTTCGTTGTGACCGTAGACGCCGATACTACTCTGCCGGCGGGATCGGTCGCCCGCCTCGCTGGAGCGCTTGCGCATCCGCTCAACCGCGCCGAGTTCGACGCGGCGACGGGCAATGTCGCGCACGGCTACACCATTATCCAACCGCGCATCGAGGTCTCGCCTGAAGACGGCCAACGTTCGCTGTTCGCCGAGCTCTATACCGGCGACACGGCTATCGACATCTACTCCCGCGCGGTCTCGAACGTGTACCAAGACCTCTTCGGCACCGGAATCTTCGTCGGCAAGGGCGTCTACGAGATCAGCTCGTTCCGGCAGGCCAGCGACGACCGGGTGCCCGAGAATGCGCTTTTGAGCCACGACCTGTTCGAGGGAATCTTGGGGCGTACGGCTCTGGCGAGCGACATCGTCCTCTATGAGAATTTTGCCGGCGGGTACGTCGAATACGCCCGCCGCTGGCATCGTTGGGTGCGCGGCGACTGGCAATTGCTGCCATGGCTCGCCCGGCAGGTGCCAAGCCGAAGCAGTGGCCGACAGCCCAATCGGCTGTCCGGCCTGGATCGCTGGAAGATTGCCGACAATCTGCGGCGCAGCCTGATCCCGCTGGCGCTA
This sequence comes from Hyphomicrobiales bacterium, assembly GCA_024222895.1. Taxonomy (GTDB): domain Bacteria; phylum Pseudomonadota; class Alphaproteobacteria; order Rhizobiales; family Kaistiaceae; genus Bauldia. The sequence continues at coordinate 3,868 of JAAEOR010001149.1, forward strand.
GTCGCGTTCGCTACGGCGGGCTGGTTGGTCTTACCGGGAAGTCCCTTCGTGTGGACGCTGCTCACCGTAGCGGCGCCTGGGGCTTATCTCTTCACCGACCTTTTTACCGGCGTGGCGTCGGGGCGGCGACGCAACATCATTCAAGCTGCGATGCGCGAACTGCGGAACCACACCGGCCGCTGGTTCCTTCTGATTGCCTTTCTCGCCAGTGACGCCGTAATCGTCTTGGACGCAATACTACGGACGCTGTGGCGGCTCGCGGTTACGCAGCGACACTTGCTCCAATGGATCACGTCGCACGAGGTGAAAGCGCAGTTCGCCGAGCGGAACTCCCGAGCCGATTTCTGGCGCGACCTATGGCCGGCGCCGTTATTATCGATCGGGCTGGCGATCGCAATCTGGTTTGTGAGGCCGGCGGCGATCATGCCTGCGCTGCCCCTGCTCGTGCTCTGGTTCGCCTCGCCCGAAATCGCCGCGTTTGTCAGCCGCCCACGCCGCTCAATGGTCGAGCGTCTGGACTCTGAGGCCCGCGCGTTTCTTCGCCGGCTGGCGCGACGCACCTGGTTCTTTTTCGAAACCTTCGTCGGACCGGACGACAATTGGCTTCCGCCCGACAATTTCCAGGAGGATCCCCACAGGGAGATCGCTCATCGCACGTCTCCCACGAATATCGGGATGACATACCTTTCCTCCCTCGCCGCGCTGGATCTCGGATTCGTCGGTCCGATCGACTTCGTCACACGAACTCGTCACAGTCTCGACACTCTCGACCAGCTCGAACGCTACCGGGGCCATTTCTACAACTGGTACGACACCCGGCTGCTCACTCCGCTCGATCCGCGCTACGTATCGACGGTCGATAGCGGCAACCTTGCGGTCAGCTTCGTCGCCCTCTCCAAGGCGTGCGTGGAAGCAGCACAAGGGCCAGCGCTGCGAGAGGCAATGTGGGACGGCCTCGGCGACATCCTCGGCCTGCTGGAGCAGGCCGTCGAGCCGATCATATATGGAAACGCGGCGGAGTTTCGCACGCATATCGCTACATTCTCGTTGGATCTGGTCGAGGCGCGCGGCGACCCGGGGCGTTGGCGAGCGGCCGCGGTCCGGCTCTGCGAGGACGAGTTCGCAAGACTCGAGGAGGCAATTGCCACGACCATTGCCGCTTCGAAGGCGGCACGACCGCACGCTTTGCAGGAAATTCAGATCTGGCTTGAACGCCTGCATCATCATTTGATTGCCATGCGGCGGGACATCGAAACCCTGTTCCCCTGGCTAGCCTTGATGGAGACGCCGCCCCCCGCATGTGCCGAACTCGCCCTGAAAGCGGCCGACATGCTCGGCCCAACGCTCTCGGTAGCCGAGAGCGGCGATCGTCGCGCCCGCGCCCTCGACCTCCTGACGAAGACAAAGTTCGCTGGCGAGACCGAGAGCCGATGGATCGCCGATGTCAAGGTCGCGATCCAAGCATCCGGTCCGCACTGGGACGGCATCCAAGCCGGGTTGCAGGACATCGCGAAGCGATCCGAATCCTTCGCGTTCGAGATGGACTTCCGGTTTCTTTTCGACAGCGACCAGCGTCTCTTCCATATCGGTTACAACGGCAGCTCCCATCAGCTCGATCACAATCGTTATGACCTTCTCGCCACCGAGGCCCGACTGGCGAGCTACTTCGCGATAGCGAAACACGACGTTCCTTACGACCATTGGTTCCATTTGGGGCGGCCCTTAATTCGGGCCGCTGGCAGACCCACCTTGGCGTCCTGGAATGGATCGATGTTCGAATACCTGATGCCAACACTGTTGATCCGCAGCATCCCGGGCACGCTGCTCGGCGAGAGCGAGCGAGCAGCGATTGACGTCCAACGCCACTATGCCATCGGCAAGAAAATACCGTGGGGAATCTCGGAATCGGCGTTCGCGTTGCGCGGCCCTCATGAGCACTATGGCTATCGCGCCTTTGGCGTCCCAAGTTTGGGTCTGCGGCGCGAAACCTCACACGACCTGGTGGTGACGCCCTATGCGACTGCCTTGGCACTGGCGCGGCGGCCGGGCGCGGCGGTGCTGAACCTGCGCGCGCTCGAATCCCTTGGATTGATCGGCCATCACGGCTTCATCGAGGCGGCCGACTTCACGTCGGAGCGCGTCCCGTCGGACAGCAGCTATGCGGCGGTCCGAACCTACATGGCGCATCACCAGGGCATGATCCTTGCCGCCATCGGTAATGCGCTGACCGATAACGCTCTCGTGCGCCGGTTCCACGCCGATCGGAGAATGCGTAACGTGGAGCTTCTGCTGCAGGAACGTGTTCCGTGGGAGATCCCGCCGGAAACCCTTCTTGCGGAGCCCGAGGAGGAGCCGGCGCCCGGCAGGGCGATCGTGGCGCGACCGCACGCCTGGGTCCCGACGACTACCGCCAACTTCCCGCAGACCCATGCCCTTGGCAATGGTCGCCTGTCAACGTGGATATCGGACGCGGGCGGTGGCGCGCTTCGCTGGCGAGACCATGCGCTCACCCGCTGGCTGCCGGACGCGACCCGCGACAATCATGGCCTGTGGATCTATGTGCGCGATCAGGAAAGCGGCGCAATCTGGTCAGCGACCCAACAACCGACCGGCGTTGGCCCCGAAGAAGCGCACGTGGTCTTCCATCCGCACTTGGCTGAATTCGATCGGCGGGACAACGGCATCGTCGTCCGCCTGGAAGTCGGCGTCGCGGCCGGCGACGATGTCGAAATTCGCCGGGTGACCGTCATCAATGAAAGCAATCGACCCCACTCCCTGCAACTGACCAGTTACGGCGAAGTGGTGCTGGCGCCCCCGCTTCAGGATGAGCGTCATCCGGCCTTCAGCAGACTCTTTGTCGGCAGCGAGTATGTCCCGGACCTCCATGGCCTGTTGTTCGAACGCCGACCACGCGATCTCGCCGAGCAGCCTCCTGTCCTCCTTCACCGGACCGTCTCCGACGATCCGGGGGTGTCGATGAGGAGCTTCGAAACCGACCGACGGCGCTTTCTGGGGCGAAATGGCGACCCACAGCGGCCGTGCGGTATTGTCGGTGGGCTTTCGGGAACCACCGGCTGGACGCTTGACCCGATCATGGCAATCCAGCTCAGCCTCGAACTCCAGCCGCGGCAGCAACGGCAACTGGCATTTCTCACCATGGTAGCCGGATCGCGAGCCTCGGTGCTTGAACTCGCCCGGCGTTACACGACGCTCGCCTCGCTCGACTGGGTGCTCGCCGACGCGGCTGCCAATGTCGCGCGCGAGGTGCAGGGACTTGAGCTCTCGCCGGATCTGTTACCGGAGTTTCAGAAGCTCGGCTCGTTGCTGCTTCACCCTCACCCCTTGCTCCGTGCCGATCCGTCCGTCATCGAGAGAAATCGACTTGGCCAACCGCGGCTATGGGGGTTGGGGATATCGGGGGACTTGCCCATCCTCCTGATCCGCGTCGCGGATCCCACGGACATGCGGTTTTTGCAAGCCCTCGTCCAAGCCCACGTTTATTGGCGCCGACGCGGTATCCACATCGATCTCGTCGTGGTGCGGACCGGGGTGTCGGGCTACCAGGAGCCGTTGCGCGAGCGGATCACCGATATGCTCGTGGAAGCGGGCGCGCAGTCGCTCCTCGGTCACAAGGGCGGCATTCACCTGATCTTTGCGGATCAAATCAACGAGACCGAAGTATGTCTTGTTGAGGCGGTCGCCGGCGCCGTCCTCGACGAAGCGCGGGGATCACTCATCCAACAGCTGGCGGGAATCATCGAACCCCGGCTGCCGCTGCCGCGCTTTGCACCTGCCGGCCAGCGACCGTCGAGGCCGAAGGCACCGCCGATTGCGCGCCCGACGGACTTGCGCTTCGACAACGGTTTCGGCGGCTTCTCGCCGGACGGCCGAGAATATGTCATTCATCTCGAGCCGGGACAGAGAACACCGGCACCCTGGGCCAACGTCCTCGCCAATGACAAGTTTGGCTGCATCGTCACCGAGAGCGGCGGAGGATTCAGCTGGGCCGTGAACAGCGGCGAGAATCGGCTTACTCCGTGGACAAACGATCCTGTCGCCGATCCACCGAGTGAAGCACTCTATTTGCGCGACGAAGAAGACGCGGAGATCTGGACGGCGACTCCGCAGCCAAGGGGGGCCGACAGCGCATACGAGATCCGCCACGGCGCCGGCTACACGACGTGGCGTCTGCACGCGCATGGCTTGGAGCAGGAGCTTTTGATCTTCGTTCCACCGGACGAACCGGTCAAAGTCGTTCGCCTCAGGCTTCGGAATCTCCACCGCGACGCCCGTCGGGTCACTGCCACCTACTATGCCGAATGGCTGCTTGGCGCGTTGCGTAGCATTTCCAAGCCATTTGTCGTGTGCGAGTTCGAGGCGGACTGGCACGCGCTTCTGGCGCGCAACCCCTGGAACCCGGATTTTGCCGACCGCGTCGCGTTCCTTACCTCAAACCGTCCGCCCCACGATTTCACCACCGACCGTGAGGAATTCATCGGCCGGGACGGCAGCTTGCGCGAACCTGCCGGACTGATGACCTGGGGGCTCGGGCGAAGCGTCAGGCCAGGATCCGATCCTTGCGCAGCGCTTCAGGTGCACCTCGACATAGGTCCGCTCGAAACGACCGAAGTGATATTCGTGCTGGGGCAAGGGCGCAACCGCGCTCACGCGGAACAACTCGTGCGTCGTTGGCAGGATTCGGACCGGATCGACCATGCCTTTGAAGCGCTCAATCTGTACTGGAACGGCCAGCTCGGTGCGGTCAACGTGCGTACACCCGACCCCGCCTTTGACTTGATGCTGAACCGCTGGCTTCTCTACCAGACTATCGCCTCGCGCATCCTTGCCCGCGCCGGCTTTTACCAGGCCGGCGGCGCGATCGGTTTCCGCGACCAGCTTCAGGATGTGCTTGCAGTTCTGTGGTCGGATCCAGCGCGGGTGCGTGGCCATATCCTCGCCTGTGCCGCACGGCAATTCGAAGAAGGAGACGTTCTCCATTGGTGGCATCCACCGGCGGACCGCGGGGTACGCACACACTGTTCCGACGACCTTCTCTGGCTCGTATACGCAACGATCCGCTACGTCGAGGCAACCGGCGATGAATCGATCCTACGCGAGGAGGTGGCCTTCCTGCGGGCGCCACCACTTTCTCACGACGAACAGGATCGTTATGCGCGCTTCGATGCGACGGAAGAGCGCTGGTCGTTGTTCGAGCACTGCGAGCGCGCTCTTGAGCGCGGGGTGACGCGTGGACCGCACGGCCTGCCGTTGATCGGGTCGGGTGATTGGAACGACGGGATGGACCGTGTCGGCGACAAAGGCCGCGGCGAAAGCGTATGGCTTGCTTGGTTTTCAATCGCCGCGATGGAAGGTTTTGCCCGACTCTCCCGCCGTCTCGCCCGGAACGATCTCGCCCGCCGCTGGGTATCGCGGGTAGAGGAGCTTCGGCAGTCGGTGCAGAAAGCCGGATGGGATGGTGAGTGGTACCTGCGCGCCTATGATGATGATGGGCAGCTGTGGGGCTCCACCGGTTCAGACGAATGTAAAATCGATTCGATCGCACAGTCGTGGTCCGTTCTGGCGGGCCCCGACGACCCGGGACGGGCACGGACGGCGCTTGCGGCAGCGAGGCAGAAGCTGGTCCGCGCTGAAGACCGCGTCATTCGGCTCCTTTGGCCACCTTTCGATCGCACTCGTCGCAACCCGGGCTACATCAAGGCTTACCCGCCCGGAATTCGCGAGAATGGCGGCCAGTACACCCATGCCGCCGCATGGCTGGGCCTGGCATTCGCTGAGCTTGGCGACGGCAACGAGGCGTGGCGCATCTTCGATCTCTTGAACCCGATCAATCATGCATCGACGCCCGACCATGCCGAGCGCTATCGCGTCGAGCCCTACGTGATCGCAGCCGATATCGGCGGTGTACCACCGCATGTCGGACGCGGCGGCTGGACCTGGTATACTGGATCGGCCGGCTGGACGTGGCGCCTGGGCATCGAGGGCATTCTCGGCCTCCGGCTGGAGAACGGCCGGATGGTCATCGATCCACGACTGCCGACAGGATGGGGGTCCTTCGCGGCGGAGGTCAGGGGACCTGCCGGCACTCTTGATGTTCATGTCGAAGATCCTGATCGGATTGGGAGCGGCCTGGTCGAGATCACTGTGGACGGCGAGCCATCGAGCGACACTGATGTCGCATTCCCGACCGATGGCACGACCCGCAATGTCCACGCGCGTCTGAGGTCCCGCAACCGCCGTGAGCGGGAAACGGTCATTCACGATTGAACAACCGCCTTGACGGCGGCCCGAGCGCAGGAAGACCGCTGGTCGGCATCTTTCTCTGCCAGACATGTCGGAGTTCTCTGTTTGCGTGGAAAAGGAATCTTCAATTGACGGCTTTTCCAACCCTGGCCGCGCTGGAACGAGGGTGAACCGGATCCGGGCGGTACGGTGACATCCTGCCGGGTTGTCGGCTCCGGAATCCCCTCTTTCAGTGTTCAAATCGCGCCCATCAAACCGTGGAGTCCATGCCACGCCCGCGCACGGCCTCGTAGCCCGCAAACAAATCGAGCAGTTCTGCGGTGATTGCAGATTGCCGCGTGCGGCGATAATCGGCGTTCATCTCCTCAAGCCTTTGTGCAATGTTGCGCTCTGCTGCCTGCATGGCCGAGAGTCGCGTGGCGTGCTCAGCGGCCATCGACTCCGCCCCGGCTCGATAAACTGTCGCGAAGAGATGTTGCTGCACGAGGACTGAAAAAAGTCGCCGCGGCTCGATCGTGAATGTCGGGAGACAGCGTGACTCCCAGGGCCGGCGCGCCAGCGCGCGAAGATAACGGCGATCGAGCGGCAGCAGACGCGTCATCGTCGGGGCCGGGATGGCTTTTTCTTCGCGGCGATTATGAAATGCCACGGCTCGGTCGAACGCTTCTTCATGCCGTTGGGCGTCGAGTTCAACCAGTATCGTTCCGACCGTTGCAGCCAGGCCATCGACGGACCCCGGCAGGAAATGGGAAGCCGACGGCGCTGTACATGTCGCCTCAAGGCGCGCTGCGGCTCTTGCTCCAACGACAAGCCAAAGACACGATAGCGGGTCGATGCCCTGCCGGGTGAGGCGCGCCAGTGCGAAATCAACCACTAGATCATTGAAGCGCCCACAGAGGCCATGGTCGGAACCGAACAGGACGACCAACGTCCGCCGCTTCCCCGCCTCGACTGATTGAGGTTCGATCGGTGGCCGTCGCCTCAGTGCGATCTGGAGGCCGAGTTCTATGGTATGCTGGTAAGCGGCGATTGCCGCCCCCGCGGTCTCGTATTGGTGGATGCTGACGGCCGACAGGGACTTCATTGTCCGCACGATCGACTTGAGGTCCCGCGTCGTGCCGATGCGTCTGCCGAGATCCTCAAGCGTTTCCATCGGAGTCCGTGTCGCTCCTGGAATCCGACTCGCTCAATCGAAGGGCTCTTCGTGCCTCGTGGAGCAGAGCGCCGCGATATTCGCCGTGGAATGGTTCGCCGCTTTCGATCGCTCTGCAAAGATCCGAGAGATGGCGGCGCACGTTCCCGCATATGATTGTTTCGGCATCTTCGATGTCCTCAAGATCAAGGTGATCGAAGAGTCCCTGGGTCACGGCATGAAGAACAGCGATTTGCTCGGCAACAGGAAATGTGGTGCTCTCCTGCTGCCTCAACACTTGACGCACGCGTCGACCGCGATCAAGTCGGCCGCGCGTTACATCGTCCAGGCGGGTCCCAAAACGGGCGAATGTCTCGAGTTCCTCAAATTGCCCGTAGGAAAGCTTCAAGAGGCCGGCCACGGTGCGGAATGCCGGAAGCTGCGCCCGACCGCCCACCCGTGACACGGACTTGCCAATGTCAATGGCGGGAAGCTGTCCCCTTCGGAAAAGCTCGGGCGACAAATAGATTTGACCGTCCGTGATGGAGATCAGGTTGGTCGGGATGTAGGCGGAAAGGTTCTGCGCCTGCGTCTCGATGATCGGCAGTGCCGTCATCGAACCGCCGCCGCGCCTCCTATTCAGATGCGTCGACCGCTCCAACAGCCGTGAGTGGATGTAGAAAATGTCGCCGGGATAAGCCTCCCGGCCAGGTGGGCGCCTTAGGAGGAGTGAGAGCTGACGATAGGCGCGGGCGTGCCGAGTCAAGTCGTCATAGACTATGAGCACGTCCTTTCCCGCCTCCATGAACCACTCGGCCATTGTTGTTGCGGCGTAGGGGGCAACGAACTGGAGTCCAGGCGCATCTTCGCCGGCGGCGACCACGACGATGCCTCGCTTCAGCGCGCCGGACTGCTCCAGCTTCTCGATAACCCGGGCGACTGCATCGCCGCGTTGCCCAATCGCGCAATAAATCGAAACAACTCCGCTGCCTTGTTGGCTAATGATGGAGTCGATGGCAACGGCCGTCTTTCCGGTTTGACGATCGCCGATGATGAGTTCGCGCTGTCCGCGGCCGATGGGGATGATTGCGTCGATAGCCTTGATCCCGGTCTGCAGCGGGGTCTCCACCGGCGCCCGCTCGATGATCGGCGGTGCCGGCCGCTCGACCGCTCGTCTTGCTTCAGGCTTGATGATGCCCTTGGCGTCGAGGGGCCGGCCGAGAGCGTCGACGACACGGCCGAGCAACCTGTCGCCAACTGGCACATCGACGACCCGGTGCGTCCGGCGCACATCGCTGCCGACGTGAAGGCCATCCTCGTTACCGAGAAGAATGGTGCCGAGCCGGCCATACTCCAGATTTGTGGCCATGCCGGTTGTGCCATCGGCGAATCGAACGAGTTCGTCAGCGGCGATCTCCGTGAAACCATGAACCTCCGCGACGCCCGAGGAGACATTGGCAACCTTGCCGACCTCGGAAAAATCGAGCCGAGCTCGCTTGCGCGCGAGCACTTGATCGAACGTTGTGAAGGCCTCGCCGGGGACTTCTTTGAGCATGACCTCTGCCTGTTCCGCCGCGTGTCAGGCTGACTCCGGCGCGCGACGCTCGATGGCCTCGCTGAGTTCGGTTTCGAATTCGTCCAGGAAGCTGTCGAGACTCCAGCGCACCAGTTGTCCTCCCGCTCTGAGCTCAATCCCGCAAATCAAGTCAGACGAACGCTCAAAGGCGATCTCGACGTCTTCACCCAAAGCGGCACGGAGCGTCCCGCTGACTTCACGGCGGCGCTCGGCGGAAAGACCAAAAGCCGTCCGTAGCACGACGGCCCGGCCTTCGCGTTCGCACGCCAATCGAAGCTTCGTCAACGCCCGTTCGTCCAGGTCTCCCATCTCGGCAACAAACCGCCGTGCGATTTGGTCTTCAAGCGCCTGATTTGCTAAGTCGCCAAGGGCTCGCCGAGCCATCGACGAAAATGCATCCACGGAGCGTGCCCTCATATCATTCAGGAAGGCCACCTTCTCGTCGGAGAGATTCTGCAGCCATTCAGCGCGCCGGGCAGACATTTCTTCCCGTGCCGTCGCCTGCAGCGACCTGCCGAAGCTGTCCACGTCCGCTTGCACGACAGCAAGTCTTTCCTGCCGCTGCTTCTCAAAGGAGTCCTGCATCTCCCGGTAACGAGTCACTTCTGCTTCGACCACTCGCTTTGCTTCCTGCGCTTCTTGCAGCTTCCCGGCTATGCGCGCTTCCCGCTTGTCCATGGCCCGAATTACCGGACCATAGAGGAAACGTTTCAGCAGCCAGACGAGGACCAGGAAATTGACGATCTGCGCTGCGACCGTGATCCAGTCAACTTCCATGGACTATCCGCCGGCGCGCTGCAGTGCGGCGTCCCAGAAAGGATTAGCGAAGAGCAGGATCATGGATACGACGAAGCAGTAGATGGCGGTGGACTCGATCATGGCGAGGCTGACAAACAAGGTTCGGGTGATGGTGTTCGCTTCGTCGGGTTGCTGAGCGATGGCCGTCAGCGCTTGCGCGGCCGCCCTTGCTTCGCCCAGTGCCGGACCGATCGAACCGACCGCGATGGTGAGTCCGGCCATCATGATCGATACCGCCGCGATGAGACCAAGATCGCTCATTTTTTGTTTTCCTCTGTGTCTTGCCCAGGTACCGGAATTGCGTCGTTTCCCGCTACTTGGGGCTCGCCCGGATGCGCGCGTGTTGCCGACGCTATGTAAACCATTGCGAGTACCGCGAAGATGTATGCCTGAATGAGACCGGTGAGCAGACCCAGCAGCTCGATCAGGATTGGAAAGAGAAACGGTGCCACGCTGATCAAGATGCCAACGATGACAGTTCCGCTCATGACGTTTCCATACAATCGGATCGCCAGTGCAATCGTGCGCGATATCTCACCGATGATGTTGAAGGGCAACATGAACAGCGTCGGCTGCAGGTACCTGCGGAGGTAGCCGGAAACGCCACGCTCCGCGATACCGTAAATGGGCACCGCCAGGAGCACCGAGATTGCAAGGGCCGTCGTAGTCGAAAGAGATCCGGTTGGCGGTTGGTATCCCGGTACGATGATCAGCAGGTTGGACACGGCGATGAACACGAACAGGGTGCCGATGAAGGGCAGGTATCTTGTCGTCTCCTGCTCTCCCATGTCACGAATTTGGGTGCGCACGCCTTGGACGACGACCTCAAGCAGGTTCTGCCAGCGCGACATGTGCTCACCAGACGACAGGCGGGAAGTGATCAGCCGAGAGCCGAGAACGAGGATCGCCATTACAAGCCAGGTGAACAGGATGGTAGAGTTGATCTTGAGTTCCCCCCACTCTCCCAACGACCATTGCCAGAACACCACTCGATCGGGATTCATGTGCACGATGAACCGTTCCCTTTATGAGGGGCTGTCGCGGCGTACGAGTTCAGTCCGCGGCCATGCCAGAACCACAAGGCGCGCGGCGGCCACACCTGCGGTGCAGGCGACCAGGCGTCTCCACTCCAAACCAGTGATCAGCGCAAGCGCAACAAGCAGAAGTGCCATCCGGGCCAGCCCGCTCAAAGCCAAGATGGCCAAAGGTCTCTGGCAGCGCCTGAGCCGCGACACCGTGAGCCAAAGCCCTGCAAGATGGGCCACGCCGACAAAGGTTCCCACTGCAAAGTAGAGGGTGACATCGATCCCGGTCATCACGTCTTCCTTTCATCTTCAGGCCGACTCTCGCGTTGGACCCACCACCAGGCATTGACACAGCCCAAAAAAACGCCGGCGAGGAGCAGAGCGATAGTCCAGGAGAACCGGGCCGGCCATCGTGAATCGAGCCATAATCCAACAGCGATGCCAACAAGCGTGGGCACGGCTACCGCCCAGCCGACCAAGCCAAACATGCCGAATCCGAACCAAAGCCCGTGGCGTCCTTCGCGTCGCGCTTTCTGCTTCCGCGCGGCTTGGCGGCCTACGGCCTCGGCCATCGAACCGCGCGCGTCCGTATCCGTGTTGTCGCCGTTCGTTTTCATCAGGCTCAGCGTCGCTCTTCCAGCTCCATGAACCGACGCACCACTCCGGCTTCGAGTCGCGCCAACGCGGTTCGAGCCGCTCTGGATCTCTCGTCGAGTGTTTTGAACTCGCGCTCGATCGTTTCGCGAAGCGCTGCCAGGTCCGTGCCGAGAACCGCCTTTCGGGTCGACACGAGCACCTCGCTTCCACGTTTTACGAAGATGCCAAGGTCGTGCCCGACAAAACGCTCGCCACCGCCGCGCATCTCAAACACAAGAACACCGGGCTTCAATGCAGAAAGGAAGTCTATGTGCCGCGGCAACACCCCGAAGGAGCCGTCCTCTGCCTCGGCAACGATCCTGACGGCGTCCTCGTCGACAAGTACGGATGCCGGCAAGAGCACTTTGAGACGCATTATCTGAATTGGGTCCGGCATTGATTCGATTCTCTCTGTCCCGACCGTCTTCAGCTTTCTGCCCGCTCCAGCACTTTGTCGAGTCCGCCAACCATATAAAAGGCGCTTTCCGGAAGGCCCGACAGATCGCCCGAGAGTATCGCCTCGCAACCTTCGAGCGATTGGTCCAGGCTCACGAAGCGGCCCTCCATGCCAGTATACTGCTCGGTGGCGAAAAAAGGTTGAGTCAGAAAGCGCTCCAGCCGACGGGCCTTGGCGACCGTGGCGCGATCTGTCTCTGACAGTTCCTCAAGGCCGAGCATGGCGATGATGTCCTTGAGTTCCTCATACTCCGCCAGAACATCACGAACCGCCTGCGCGGTCCGGTAATGGCGTTCGCTCGCGACACCCGGTGTCAGGATCTTCGATGTCGAAGCAAGAGGATCAATTGCCGGATACAAGCCTTGCGCGGCACGTTTACGGGAGAGCACGACCGAAGCAGAAAGATGGGCAAAGACGTGTGTCGCCGCGGGATCGGTGAAGTCATCGGCCGGAACGTAGATCGCCTGGATCGACGTCATCGATCCGGACGCCGTATTGCAAATGCGCTCTTCCAACTCGGCGAGTTCGTTGCCGAGCGTGGGTTGGTATCCGACGCGCGATGGAATCCGTCCCAGCAATCCTGAGACTTCGGCGCCGGCTTGGACAAACCGGAAGATGTTGTCGATCAGCACAAGAACGTCCCGGTTTCTCTCGTCGCGAAAGTACTCCGCAATAGTCATCGCCGCGTGACCGACCCGAAAACGTACGCCCGGCGGCTCGTTCATCTGACCGAAGACCATCACCGTGTTCTCAATGACGCCTGCCGCCGTCATGTCGCGATAAAACTCCTCCGCCTCGCGGAGGCGCTCGCCGATACCGCAGAACAAGCTGATCCCCTGGTATTTGCCGGACATGTTGTGAATGAGTTCGGCGATCAGCACCGTCTTGCCAACGCCGGCGCCGCCGAAGAGCCCCGCCTTGCCGCCCCGTTCGATCGGGCACAGGACATCAATGGCTTTGATGCCGGTCTCAAAGATTTCCGATCCGACACGTCGAAGCGACAGCGGCGGTGGCGGGCGATGAATGGGCCAGTGGGCGACACCTTCGAGTGGTCCCTTGGCATCAATGGGTTCGCCAAACATGTTTAGCATCCGCCCCAGGACGGCGGGCCCCACGGACGTTTGCACCGACCGACCGGTCTTGCGAACCGGAGTTCCAAGTGCCAGCCCGTCGGTCGGGCCCAGCGCGATGGCGCGGACTGTACGGGCGTCAAGCAGCGACGCAACCTCGGTGCGCAGCACGCCGCGCTGGTCAACTTCGAGCATTTCGCGCATCCGAGGTGGCTCGGTCGTGAAGCGCGCATCTACGATGTCGCCACGAATGGCGATAACGGCACCATCGGCCCTGAGAGTGCCTTCCGGTTCATCTGCAACTTTTCTTTCCAGCATTTTCAGGCCTGACCGTTTCGAGGAAGTCAGATGCTTTGACTTGTGGAAGGAGTGAGCATAGCAGCAGCAGCTCGAGTCTGCGCGTTGTCCGATCAGAACGTCTTTTGCCATCGCGAGCATGAGCGTTGCGGCATTGGCGACGGGAACTGCCCACGGCGCTGGGAGTGAGATGCACCGGTAATGGACACGGCCGGGTTGGCGACCAGATGCGATGCCATATGGTCCGTGGACTCATGGCGGCGAACCGGACAGTGTCCTCCACACCAGCCCTGTCGCCACCCGCCGTGTCTCGGTGCCCCGAGATGAGGCAACCCGCTGCCGTGTCTTTGTGGGTTCTGCGGGCGCTGACCGTCGTACAGAACAAGGTAGCCAATCAGCGGATTGGTGCCGGCAGCAGCGCGACGTGACCAGGTTCTTGGACCCGCCCACGAAGGAGCGGATTCCTATGAGTTACTACTTCATCAAGACGCTTCAATTGCTCTTTGATCAGGCGATACAGGACGTGACGGTCGCGTTGGGTGAAAGGGATTTCGGAGTCTTGACGACAATCGACGTCAAGGCCACGATGAAAAAGAAGCTCGATGTCGATTTCCGCCCCTATACGATCCTTGGCGCCTGCAATCCTCAATACGTCTACAAGGCACTTCAAAGTGAAGGCAAGATCGGAACGATGCTCCCTTGCAACGTCATCGTCCAGGAAATCGTGGAAGGACAAGTGGAGGTCGCGGCGGTCGATCCAGTCGCCTCGATGAATGCTGTCGAGAATCCGAAGCTGGCACCAATAGCCGGTGAGGTCAGAGACATGTTGAAGCTGGTAATTGCAGGCCTCTGAAGGAGCGCGGGCATCGGCTTCTCGGTCGACCCCGGGCATTTCAGGCAGCGTGGCGAGCATTCCGACAATTCGGGCCAACGAAAAACCCGCCATTGTTGTGCGTTGGACCAAGCCATTCGATCAATGGCGACCGTTCGACACGACCGCGCGAACGGGATGGCAAATCCATTCCACGTTCACGGCGCCCCCATGCGTGTCCTATCGGGGGCGAAGCGCACAAGTCCACCCGACCGGGCTGGTCGGGTACGCCCGGCGGATATTCTTCATGACGTCGAAAATTGTGTCGAGAGGGCCGCGGCCATGAACCAATCGAGCATGACGCTGATGCTCTCTGGCGACGTAATGACCGGCCGCGGAGTCGATCAAGTGCTGCCGCATCCGAGCCCGCCGGTGCTCCACGAGGCCTATATCCGATCGGCGCTCGACTATGTCAGCCTCGCCGAAGAGGCGAACGGGCCGATCGCGCGGCCGATGCCGTTCCCTTACATCTGGGGCGATGCTCTGAGAGTGCTGGAGGAGCGAAAGCCTGACCTCAGCATCATCAATCTGGAAACGGCGGTGACCCATTCCCACCGCTTTGTCCCCAAGGGCATTAACTACCGCATGAGCCCGGACAACACGCCCTGCCTGACGGCGGCCGGGATCGACTGCTGTGTGGTCGCCAACAACCATGTATTGGATTGGGGGCGAGAGGGGCTCGAGGAGACGCTGGCCGTTCTCGGCGATGCTGGGATTAGCACCGCTGGTGCCGGCCACGACGCGACGGAGGCATCGGCGCCCGCTACGCTCGCGGGTCTGGGCAAGCCGCGCATACTGGTCTACGGGATCGCCTGCCCGTCGAGCGGTGTGCCGTCCGATTGGGCGGCCGACGACAACAGCTCGGGGGTCAACTATCTCGAACATCCGTCGGCCGAGACTGCCGATACGATCGCCCGGAGAATCAGCCGCGACCGCCAGCCGGGCGACATCGTCGTCGTGTCCATCCACTTGGACGCGAACTGGGGTTACAAAATCGGCGAGACCGACCGCGCCTTCGCGCACCGACTTATCGAAGCCGGCGCTGCGGACGTGGTTCACGGCCACTCCTCTCATCACCCGAAGGCCATCGAGGTCCATCACGGCAAGCCAATCTTCTATGGCTGTGGCGACCTGATCAATGACTATGAGGGGATCGAAGGCCACGAGGCCTTTCGAGGCGATTTGTCGCTCATGTATTTCGTCGAGTTCGACCCCGCCGATCGCCACCTCCTCTCACTCGACATGGTGCCGTTCCGCATTCGCAATATTCGCCTCAACCGCACCAGCAGCGAGGAAACGGAGTGGCTCCGGCGGATGATGGATCGCGAGTGCGCCCGTTTCGGGGGAGGCGTCCGCCTAGCTGAGTCAGGTTTCCTGGCGCTGTCCTGGACCTGACCAGTCGCCGTCCGAGTCGACGCCGTTCAGGGTCGCGCCGGACTGTCGACGCTCACTTCTGCCGGCCAGAGCGCGCGCAACGCTGCCGGCAACGAATGGCGGACGTCCGCGATTTCACCGGGTGAGATCTTTTCCGACAAGAGGCCGAACACGGCCGTAACAGCTTCCGAGGTATTGTCGATGGGATCGGGCTTGAACGCGTCGTCGATCCGAGCGAGGAAGCTTTCCACATGTCGCTCCTTGACCAATGTGGTGGCGGGGCGCCATTGATCGTAGTAGACGCCTCGGATCAATGTTGGCAACTGGGCTCCAAGATCCGCTGCCTCGTTCACCTGAAGGTGATCGCGCAATACATGGAGCACGGTCTTCAGCAGCCGATAGGCGCGTGGTTTGTTTTCCCAGCCCAGTTTTTTGTCGACTTCGTTGATCCAGATATGAGTCTGTTGGACGGCGTGATCGATTCCTTCGAGTCCGACGGCGCTCATGACATATCCTCCTAGTTACGGCGGTGAAAGCATCAACTCGACCCCAATGTCACATACAGCGGTTGGCGATCGATCTTCTTGATCTCCCTCAAGGTCTCTGATCCGCGTGGTATGCAGCGTTGAAGCTGCAGGGGGACGCCCGGCCCTTGTTCGGGATTACACTTGATGAGGTGGGTTGACGCGCCTCATGGCGATTGCCAGGTGGTTTGGGGGAAAACCTGCCACAGTCAGGGTTCCGGGGCGTTTGTCGACCTGAAATCCGAATTGGTTATCATCGGCAGATCAACTCTCAGCGATCGATCTTCGCGAGAATTGCCGCTGACCCCGTGACAACATCAAGCAGCTCCGACGTGATGGGTTCCTGACGCAAGGCATGCTCGGATCGGCTGAGTTCGTCTAGCCCGCATCTCTCAAAGGTAAGTGGTGCATCGGGGCCGCGAATCAGAGAAAGTTGTTGTGCAACAGTAACTTATATCTGGTTCGAGGAGGTTCCCGATGCCAACAGAGTGTAACCCGGATTTGTTTGGTTTTGCACC
>JAAEOR010001150.1 GCA_024222895.1 Hyphomicrobiales bacterium
CCGTTGGGTCCCAACAATCGTCAGCCGGTTCGACGGCCGGCGCTTCGAACTTCGAGAATCACACCGTTTTCACTGATTCGGCTTTTGTGTTCTACCAGATCGAGATTCCAATATTGAGTGGCCTCAGAGATTTCACCCACAAAATCTGCCCCCTTGAAGAACGCCGCGGGCGTCCCAGATGCCAGAATCGGCTGTGACAGCCCAATCAGGCGGTTCAAAGGCGCCACGGCGCGCGCGGTCACCCGGTCGATTGGTTCGCCCCAGTCGGCAACAAGCGCTTCGATCCGCCCCTGATGGACAACCGCCGGTATGGCGATTTCCCGGACGACATGGCGCAGGAACGCACATTTGCGGCCGTTGGCCTCGAGCAGGTCAATTTTGGCCTCGGCGGATTCGGCCAGCAGGCAGGCCAGCACAATGCCGGGAAAGCCAGCTCCCGTTCCGAGATCCAGCCAACGCAAGGAGTCCGGAAAGAGCGAAACCAGCTGGGCGCTGTCGGCCACATGACGATGCCAGATCATCGGCAAGGTTTTGGCGCTGATCAGGTTTTCAACCCGCTGCCACTTCCGGACGAGACCGACGAACGCAGTCAATCGTGACGCTGTTTCACGTGAAACAGGGGCAACCGCCCGGACTGCTTCGATCGAGTCCTCGTCCGGTTCAGGCGGCATCGCGCTGGGAACGGCGTTTCGCGGCCGCCAGGAGCACCACCAGCGCCGCCGGTGTCACGCCGTCAACGCGGGCCGCCTGCCCCAGCGTCGACGGTGATGCGGCCGTCAGCCGCTCGCACATCTCAGCCGACAGGCCGGGTATCGACGCATAATCCAGGTCTGCCGGCAGCAGGACCTTTTCCTCGCGACGAAAAGCCTCGACGTCGTCGGCCTGCCGCGCCAGATAGACCGCGTAGCCCGCATCGATCTCCATCTGTTCGGCCACGGACCGATCGAGGGCAGCAAGCTCGGGCCAGATGGCGACCAACTGGTCAAGGCTTACGTCGGCCCGACCCAGAAGCTGGAACGCCGATCGCCGCACCCCATCCCGATTCAGCGCCAAGCCGGCGCGCGCCGCAGCATCAGGCGTGACGGTCAGGGATTCCAGGCACGTCCGTGCATCGTCCAGGGCGGCGCGCTTCTTCTCAAATCGGGCGCGCCGCGCTTGCCCGACAAGACCGAGCGACAGGCCCCGTTCGGTCAACCGCCGATCGGCATTGTCGGCACGCAGGGAAAGCCGATATTCGGCCCGCGAGGTGAACATGCGATAGGGCTCAGTGACCCCCCGTGTCACCAGGTCGTCGATCATCACGCCGATATACGCGTCGGCTCGGCTGAAGACGGCCCCCACCACACCCGACGCGGATCGGGCGGCGTTCAGGCCAGCGACCAGGCCCTGGCCGGCCGCCTCCTCGTACCCCGTTGTTCCGTTGATCTGCCCGGCAAGGAAGAGCCGTTTCAGACGCCGAGCCTCAAGGGTCGGCGCCAGTTCCCGCGGGTCGATGTGGTCATATTCGATCGCATAACCGGGCCGGACGATGTGCGCCTTTTCGAGCCCGGGAATGGTCGCCACGGCGGCTTCTTGAACCTCTTCCGGCAAGGACGTCGAAATCCCGTTGGGATAGACGGTATCATCATCCAGCCCTTCCGGTTCCAGGAAGATCTGGTGGCCGTCCCGATTGCCGAAGCGAACGATCTTGTCTTCGATCGACGGGCAGTAGCGCGGCCCCCGGCTCTCGATCCGGCCGGAATACATCGCCGAGCGGTCGAGATTGTCACCGATCACCCGGTGGGTCGCCGGCGTCG
>JAAEOR010001151.1 GCA_024222895.1 Hyphomicrobiales bacterium
GCGAGGGCCAGGACGACGTAGTTGATGAGCGGGCTCTCGATCGGATGGGGGTCGGCGATCTTGCTGACGCCTTCATAGATGGACACGCCAGCGCCAACAGCGAAAATCAGGATCGCCACGACGAACGCCCAAAAATAGAGTTCGGCGCCGTAGCCAAAGGGGTGGCGATCATCAGCCGGTCGCGACGCACTGCGAATTCCGTAGAGCAGCAGGATCTGGTTGCCGGTGTCGACGAGAGAGTGGATTCCCTCCGACATCATGGCCGACGAACCCGTCAGGCCGGCAGCCACGAACTTGGTGATCGCGATCAGGCCATTGCCGACAAGAGCTGCATAGATAACTGTTTTGGAGCCGTGCGCTGCCATGCCAATATGCCCAAGCCGGTTGACGTTCTGACCCCAACCTCGCTGAAAATGGCGAGTCGCTGCAACATGGAAAATGAACCAATGCGCCTGACGCTTGCTTTGATTGCTGTCGCAGTCCTCTGTGCAACCACTGTGAATGCTGGAGAGGCGGATGTTGTTGGCGTTGTTGCCAGCGAGGACTCGGGAGGGACCTGGCGCTTCGACGTCACGGTCCGCCACAGCGACGAGGGCTGGGATCACTATGCCGACGCCTGGGAGGTGCGCACGCCCGACGGTGTCGTGCTCGGCACCCGGACGCTGCTTCATCCGCACGAAAACGAGCAGCCGTTCACCCGTAGTCTCAGTGGCGTTGAAATCCCCGCTGACGTCGAAGCGGTCGAAATACGCGCGCGCGACAGCGTTCACGGCTGGGGCGGTGTGGTGGAGACGGTGACACTGGAACGATCGCCGTCCTGATCATCGGGGCGCAGCGTAGCGAAGATGGCGCCGGGTTCCGCGGTTATTGAGGATAGCGTTCGGGGACCCGGCGAAAACGGTCGGGCTGGTGCTCGTCGCGACTAGCGCTTTCGGGTCGTATGGTATGCCCACAACAGCGTTATCGAGAACACCGCAAAGGCGCCGACGACGACCAGGACAACGACGATTGTTTCACCTGGCATGATCCTTCCTCCCGCCGATTGATCAGAGAAGAGTGCTCTCCGGACAGGAACGGACCTTGATTCAGATCAACCAGCTCGCCGGTGCGTGACGGAGGAGTGCTGGACGGGAGGGGGCGGCAACCCTCTGCTCCAGCCCAATGGTTTGACACGGCCGGGCCGTGCGGGTTATGACCCCGTCATTCGCGCTGCCCGAAGGGCCGGCGCGATTTTTCATGCGACCCGCGGGAGTTTCGAGGTGCTTGCCTCGGGCTTCCTGTCGACCGCTCTCCCGAGCGGTAGAGGAGGGCGCCTAACCCCTGATTTGGAAAGGGATTATGCGATGTCCAAGCGTACTTCTGCAAAGTACAAACTCGACCGCCGAATGGGCCAGAACATCTGGGGCCGCCCCAAGAGCCCA
Organism: Hyphomicrobiales bacterium; assembly: GCA_024222895.1. Classification (GTDB taxonomy): domain Bacteria; phylum Pseudomonadota; class Alphaproteobacteria; order Rhizobiales; family Kaistiaceae; genus Bauldia. Next base: position 1,422 of record JAAEOR010001151.1, read on the forward strand.
GTCAATCGCCGTGAATATGGCCCGGGCCAGCATGGCCAGCGGCGGAAAAGCAAACTTTCCGATTTTGGTATCCAGCTCCGTGCGAAGCAGAAGTTGAAGGGGTACTACGGCAACATTTCCGAGAAGCAGTTCAACAACATCTACAAGGAAGCGGTCCGGCGCCCGGGCGATACGTCCGAGATCCTGGTTGGGCTGCTCGAAAGCCGACTTGACGCCATCGTGTACCGGGCAAAGTTCGTGTCCACGGTGTTTGCCGCACGGCAGTTCATCAACCACGGCCATGTCCGGGTGAATGGCAAACGCGTGAATGTCCCGAGCTACCGCTGCAAACCGGGCGATCTGGTTTCGGTCAAGGGTTCCTCCAAGGATCTGGCCTTCGTGCTGGAGGCGACACAGCTCGCCGAGCGCGACGTGCCGGAATATGTTGACGTCGACCACGGGAAGATGACGGCGACTTTCTCACGGGTTCCGGCATTTGCCGAAATCCCGTATGCGGTCCAGATGGAACCCAATCTCGTCGTCGAGTTCTACTCGCGCTAGCGCCTGGATTCGTGTGGAAGGACGGCGGGAGTAATCCCGCCTCCTACCCGATGGGGCAAAAAGCGGCTCTGTCTTAAGCGGACGGCGCCGGTGCCGCGACCGCAACACCCTTGTCGCTGAAGGTGCTCTGCAATTCGCCTGCCTGGAACATTTCCCGAACAATGTCGCAGCCGCCGACGAATTCGCCCTTGACGTAGAGCTGCGGGATTGTTGGCCAGTCGGAGTACTGTTTCACACCCTCGCGGATATCCATGTTGTCCAGAACGTTGACGCCTTTGTAGTCAACACCGAGATAATCCAGAATCTGGACCACCTGGCTGGAAAAACCGCACTGCGGAAAGGTCGGCGTTCCCTTCATGAACAGCAGGACGTCATTAGACGTCACTTCGTTTTTGATCCAGGTCTGAATATCGCTCATACCACTCGTCCTTTGGAGATCCTGCCGATGGCCGCAGGTCGCGGCCACTCCGTGGCTGGAAAGTAGTCCTGTCTGCTCCGCTTTTCCAGTCACGCCACTGAGATCACGGAGATATCAGTCTGGCGGTGAAACGGGATCAGCGGTGGTTAACGGCACCAGAAGGGCCATATCACTCCGGAATACTGGTTTGCAGCGCCAAGGCGTGCAGCGCGTCGCCCATGTTGCCCTTCAGGGCATTGTAGACCATCTGATGCTGCTGCACCCGGCTCTTGCCGCGGAAGGACTCGGAAACAACCTCGGCAGCGTAATGATCTCCGTCGCCGGCCAGGTCCCGGATCACCACTGTCGCGTCCGGCAACGCCGCCTTGATCAGTGTCTGGATCTCGCGCGCCTGCATCGCCATGGTCGTTCGAACCTCCAACCGCTATCCTGCACCAGCGCTCATGAACGCCGGAAACCAACTCTCATGGGACTGGCGCAGATTTGCAACAGATATGGCCGCGATATCACCCAGTTTCAATTCGGTGCCTCCGGTCCCGCCAATGCGTTGAGCAGTAACCCCGACGATTTCAGCCCTTTTGAGCAACGCACTCACATTGTCGGTTGTCACAGTCAGCAGATACCGACCCTGATCTTCGCCGAACAGAGTTGCGAGCGGTGAACCGCCGGCGGGCAGGTCGATGGTGGCGCCGATGCCCGATGCCATCGCCATCTCCGCGAGTGCGACCGCCAGGCCGCCGTCGGAGAGATCATGGCACGCGGCCACCAGCCCGGCGCGGATCATTCCGCGGACAAGGTCGCCAACCCGCCTCTCATGGTCGAGGTCGACGGGTGGCGGCGGCCCGTCGTCGCTCCCGAGGATCTCACGCAGATAGACCGACCGCCCGAGATGGGTTCCCCACCGAGCCGGCGCGCCGACAAGTAGAATCGCTTCATCCTCGGCCTTGAACCCGATGGTGACGGCCGCCTCGATATCGGGCAGAAGACCGACGCCGCCGATGGTCGGGGTCGGCGGGATCGCCGTGCCGTTGGTCTCGTTGTAAAGCGATACGTTGCCGGACACGACGGGAAACGCCAGAGCGCCACATGCGACGCCGATACCGCGGATGGCACCGACCAGTTGACCCATGATCTCCGGGCGTTCCGGATTGCCGAAATTGAGGTTGTCGGTGACGGCCAAGGGCTGGGCGCCTGCCGCGGTCAGGTTGCGCCAGCACTCGGCGACTGCCTGCTTCCCCCCCTCGAACGGATTGGCGGCGCAATAGCGGGGAGTGACATCGAGAGAGAATGCCAGCCCCTTGCCGTTGCCGTCGACCCGGACGACGGCTGCATCTCCGCCGGGCCGGATGACGGTGTTGCCTTGGATGAGATGATCATATTGCTCCCAAACCCAGCGGCGCGAGCACATGTCCGGGGACCCTAGAATCCTAACGAGAACATCATCGTAACTATCTGGTTCTGAGGGTGTTTCTCCCATAGACGTGGGCGCGATGGCGGGGCTGTGGGGCCGGTCATATTCCGGTGCCTCGTCGCCGAGGTCCTTGATCGGCAGATCGGCTTCGACGCGCCCGTCATGCAGCACACGGAACCTGAGGTCGTCGGTTGTTTTGCCGACGACGGCGAAGTCGAGTCCCCATTTGCGGAAGACCGCCTCCGCCGCTGCTTGCAGATCAGGACGCAGCACCATCAGCATGCGTTCCTGGCTTTCAGACAACATCATTTCGTAGGCCGACATTCCGTCCTCGCGGCACGGTACCTGATCGAGGTCGAGTTCGATGCCGAGGTCGCCCTTGGCGCCCATCTCCACGGCCGAGCAGGTCAGGCCGGCGGCCCCCATATCCTGGATGGCGACGACCGCGCCCGTTTCCATGAGTTCCAGGCAGGCTTCGAGAAGCAGCTTCTCCGAAAACGGATCGCCGACCTGCACCGTCGGGCGCTTCTCATGAGACGCGTCGTCAAACTCGGCCGAGGCCATCGAGGCGCCATGGATGCCATCGCGGCCGGTCTTTGAGCCGAGATAGACCACAGGAAGGCCGACACCCGATGCCTTTGAGTAGAAGATTCCTTCGGCTGGTGCGATCCCGGCGGCGAAGGCATTGACCAGGATGTTGCCGTCATAACCGGAGTGGAAGTTGACCTCACCGCCGACTGTCGGAACGCCGAAGGAGTTGCCGTAGCCGCCGATGCCGCTGACGACTCCGGCAACCAGATGACGGGTTTTGGGATGGTCCGGAGCGCCGAACCGCAGTGCGTTGAGCGCAGCGACCGGCCGGGCGCCCATCGTGAACACGTCTCGCAGAATGCCGCCGACCCCTGTTGCCGCGCCCTGATAGGGCTCGATGAAGGACGGGTGGTTGTGGCTTTCCATCTTGAACACCACCACCATACCGTCGCCGATGTCCACCACGCCGGCGTTTTCACCGGGCCCCTGAATGACTCGCGGTCCGGTAGTCGGCAGGGTCCGCAGCCATTTCTTCGAGGACTTGTAGGAACAGTGCTCATTCCACATTGCCGAGAAGATGCCGAGCTCGGTGAGCGACGGCTCGCGGCCGATGAGTTGGAGGATGCGATCGTATTCGTCCGAGGACAGGCCGTGGGCGGCGATCAGGTCCGGGGCGATCATTGACGCAGGTAATGCTGTCGCGGCTGTCTTTGTCACCACGTCATCCACAACCGTTGCCGCCATCCATCCAACGGCGAAGGTCTGCTGCGATACGGGATTGCAGATTGGTGGCTGCGAGCGGGCCATAGACATTGAGCCGCGGCGTGTTGCCTTGCATGTGTATTTCGATCACAAGAACGGGCAGTTCGTGGGGTGAGCCGCGCGGCACGATCAGGATGCGTGGCCCACCGGTCGCATTCGGTTCAGGCGAGTAGACGTATTTCGCGAAGTCGCCCGCATTGGCACCGAACCAGCATTTCTCCATCGCAGTACCAAGGCGGCGGCTGAAGTCATAGGCGGCCTGTGACGCCTGAGCCAACGAAGGGGAGGGCGCCAGCAAGGCAGCGGCCAGAAACGCCAATCCGGTCGTGGCCCCGGCGAGACAACCGCGAATGCGGTACGGTCGATCCATCAGACGGTCTCCAGACGGGTCAGGATGTTCTCGAACATTGGTCGCCCGTCGGTCCCGCCTTGCAGCGGTTCGATCAGGTTCTCAGGATGCGGCATCATTCCCAGGATCGTACCACCGCTGAGGATACCGGCAATGTTGTCTATCGATCCGTTCGGATTGGCCGATTCGGAGACAGTGCCTGTCGCGTCGACATAGCGGAAGGCGATCCGATCCTCATCCTGCAAGGTGGCCAGCATATCGGGGTCGCAACGATAGTTGCCGTCGCCATGGGCGATCGGCGAGCGGATGACCTGGCCGGTACGATAGCCGGCGGTGAATGGAGAGGCCGTGCTCTCGACGCGCAGATGGGCCTCGCGACAGACAAAACGCAGGCTCGCATTTCGCATCAGGACACCGGGCAGCAGGCCCGCCTCGCACAGAATCTGGAAGCCGTTGCATATGCCGAGCACCGGAACCCCGACCCTTGCTCGACGGGCCAATGCGTCGATGATGGGAGAACGCGCCGCGATCGCTCCGGCACGCAGGTAGTCGCCGTAGGAAAAGCCGCCGGGCAGAACGATCAGATCGGCAGGCGGGAGGTCGGTTTCCATGTGCCAGACGAGCGTCGGTCGCCGGCCGGTGACAGTCTCCAATGCGTAAACCATGTCCCGCTCACGATTGGAGCCGGGAAAGACGATGACCACGGATTTCATGGGGAAGGCAATATCCGATTCTGACGATCCGAGAACGCTGATTCTTACCCCATTCGTGACCGAATTCCTGGCCGCGGCGAGGATATGCCCAGGAACAAACTCGAACCGGCCCGATAAACGGCCTTCGGATCTCTGTGCATGGCTCGCGTCGTCACGCCTATCGTCGCGCCTTGCCTCGCCGCTTCAGACAAACTCGACGCGGTAGTCTTCGATGACCGTGTTGGCCAGCAGCTTTTCACACATGTCCTGAAGCAGTTGCCCGGCACGCTCGGTATCCGCTTCGTCGAGATCGATGTCGAAAACCTTGCCCTGGCGGATGGCGCCGACACTATCAAAGCCAAGGGCGGCCAGCGATCCCTCGATGGCCTTGCCCTGTGGATCGAGCACGCCCGCTTTTAGCGTGACGGTGATGCGCGCCTTCATCGCTGGCGACCCTTACTGGACGAGCACGGGCCCCGTTCCCATCGGACGTTCCTGATCGACCAGAATGCCCAACCGCCGTGCGACCTCGGTGTAGGCCTCGAGAAGGCCACCCATATCGCGGCGAAACCGGTCCTTGTCGAGCTTGTCCTGGGTCCGCGTGTCCCACAAACGGCAGGAATCCGGTGAAATCTCGTCGGCAACCACGATCCGCATCATGTCGTTTTCCCACAGGCGGCCGCATTCCATCTTGAAATCAACAAGCTGGATTCCGGCACCGAGAAAGAGGCCGGCGAGGAAGTCGTTGACCCGGATCGACAACGCCATGATGTCGTCGATTTCCTGGGGCGTTGCCCAGCCGAAGGCGGTGATGTGCTCTTCGGTGACCATCGGATCGTCCAGTTCGTCGCTCTTGTAATAGAACTCGATGATGGAACGGGGGAGGGCCGTGCCTTCGTCGATGCCGAGCCGCTTCGACAGCGATCCGGCGGCGATGTTGCGAACGACAACCTCAAGCGGAACGATTTCGACTTCGCGAATGAGCTGCTCGCGCATGTTCAGGCGCTTGATGAAGTGGGTGGGAATCCCCATGCTATTCAGATGGTTGAAAATGTATTCAGAGATCCGGTTGTTAAGCACGCCCTTGCCATCGACGATTTCGTGTTTTTTCTTGTTGAATGCCGTCGCGTCGTCCTTGAAGAACTGCACAAGAGTGCCGGGTTCCGGGCCCTCGAACAGGATCTTGCCCTTCCCCTCAAAGATGCGCCGACGCCGATTCATTTGCGAAAGTTCCGTAGGTTCCAGGCCGAGATTGCGGGCCGTGTGTCTTAGGGTGCGATGACCGGATTGCGTTGCAAAATCGTTTTACATCAACAACCTACGGCCGATTCGACAGCTGTTTGCCATCCATCGCGGGTAACCATATTCGATCAGCCGCCGATGCACAATCATCGTCCGGATCGAGGTCGGCGCGGCGATTGGTGACGTTGATTTGGGAAGGGGTGCGGGATATTGAGAGCGAAACAGGGTCAGGGCCGATGAGGAGCACATCATGACGACTTTCGACAAACGAGAGGACGCCTACGAGGCGAAATTCGCCCGTGACGAAGAGCTCCGGTTCAAGGCCGAGGCGCGGCGCAACAAACTCCTTGGATTATGGGCCGCCGAAAAGCTCGGCAAGTCCGGTGCCGACGCGGAGGCCTACGCGAAGGAGGTCATCGCCGCCGACTTCGAGGAAGCCGGTGATGAGGATGTTTTTCGCAAGGTGCGTACAGATTTCGACGCTGGCGGTGTCGATCAATCCGACCATCAGATTCGCCGCACCATGAGTGATCTGCTTGGAACCGCGATTGCCCAAATCGAAGCCGGCGACTGACCGACTCGGCGATACGGGCGAGGGGGCCATGCCATGATGACGCTCGCGGATCGGCTGCGCTGCGGCGAAACGATCTACTCTGGGTGGATAGCGACTCCCGAGCCGCTGATCGCCGAGGTTGCTGCCCGTCAGGGTTTCGACTGCGTGTCTCTGGATATGCAGCATGGACTTCATGATCCGATCTCCGTGATGCGATCGATCGGCGGCATCGTCCATGCTGGCAAGCCTGCGGGCGTGCGTGTTCCGGTTGGTGACTTTGCGATGGCCAGCCGCGCCCTCGACATGGGGGCGGAGATCATCATTGCTCCGATGATCAACTCTCTGGCCGACGCCGAGGCATTGGTTGCGGCGACCAAATATCCCCCCATCGGCGGACGTAGTTGGGGGCCGGCGCGTGCAATGATGCTCCACGGACTCGATCCGTCGACCCAGCTCGCGACCGGCGACACGTCGTCGATCGTTCTTGCCATGATCGAGACTCGTGAGGCTGCCGATGTTGTCGATGACATCCTCGCCCTGGATGGAATCGATGGCGTGTTCATGGGCCCGTCGGATTTGTCCGTCACGCTTTCGGACGGGCAGGAAATCGAGCCAGCCGCCGAATGGCTGGATGAGCCCATCAAGCGGATCGTCGATCGCGCCGGCGAGGCGGGCAAGATCGCTGGTGCATTCGCGTTCAATGCGACCCGCGCCCGCGCATTTGCTTCTCTTGGCTACCGTTTCATTGCCATGGGGCCGGATCAGGTCTATCTGGCCGCCGGTATCCGCGCTCTGCTCGACGGGCTGCGCTGAAGCTCCAATCCTTGGACAGAGTGTCCAGGCGCCGAACCGCTCCCTCCGAACTAACCGTCAACGCCGAAGACCCGCCGAAATACCGTATCGACATGCTTCAGATGGTATCCGAGGTCGAAGAGGCCGGTGAGGTCGGATTCCGAAATTGCTTCAGTCACTTGGCGGTCGTTCTTGAGGTTTGACAGGAAGTCTCCGCCTTGCTCCCAGACCTGCATCGCGTTGCGTTGAACGGCTTCGTAGGCGTCTTCCCGGCTGAGTCCGGCCTGGGTCAAGGCAAGCAGTACCCGCTGTGAATGGATCAGTCCGCCGAGACTGTCGAGATTGGCCTGCATGCCCTCGGGATACACGATCAGTTTCTCCATCATGCCGGCCAGGCGCGTCAGGGCGAAGTCCAGTCCGATGGTCGCATCCGGGCCGATGACACGCTCGACGGAAGAGTGGGAGATATCGCGCTCATGCCAAAGCGTCACGTTCTCCAACGCCGGCGTTACCGAAGCACGGACGAGCCGGGCAAGTCCGGTCAGATTCTCCGACAGCACCGGATTGCGCTTGTGCGGCATCGCCGACGAGCCCTTTTGACCCGGGGCAAAGAACTCCTCGGCTTCGCGGACCTCGGTGCGCTGCAGGTGGCGCACTTCGGTGGCAAGGTTTTCCACCGACGACGCGACCACACCAAGGGTGGCGAAGTACATGGCGTGCCGATCGCGTGGAATGATTTGTGTCGAGATCGGCTCCGGTCGCAGTCCAAGCGCACGCGCCACATGCTCCTCCACCCGTGGATCGACATTGGCAAATGTCCCGACTGCGCCGGAGAGGCCTGCGGTCGCGATCTCCTCGCGCGCCGCATGGAGCCGCCGGCGCGCCCGGGCGAACTCTGCATATGCGGTTGCAAGCTTCAGTCCGAAAGTCGTCGGCTCCGCGTGGACCGCGTGGCTGCGTCCGATGCAGACGGTGTCCTTGAATTCGTGCGCTCTTGTCCGCAGTGCCGCGAGCAGCCGGTCGACATCGGCAGTCAACAGGTCGGCGGCGCGAACGAGCTGAACGCTGAAGCAGGTGTCCAGAATATCCGATGACGTGAGCCCCTGATGGACGAAGCGAGCCTCGGGCCCGACGATTTCAGCCAGATGGGTGAGAAATGCGATGATGTCGTGGCGGGTCTCCCGCTCGATAGCATCAATGCGGGCGACATCGAAGATCGCCTGTTCACCCCGCTCGCGAACGACACGCGCTGCTTCCGCCGGCACCGTTCCGATCTCCGCCATGGCATCGAGTGCATGCGCCTCGATCTCGAACCAGATGCGAAACCGCGCTTCGGGCGACCAGATCGCAGCCATTTCCGGCCGGCTGTAACGGGGAATCATTGTGCGCTTGCCGCCTCTCTCAGTCGGGAAATCGAACCGGCGGGGTTGCCGTCGAAGATAGATGAACCGGCAACCAGGACATTGGCTCCGGCAGTTGCAAGGGCACCTGCATTGGCCGGGGAGACCCCGCCGTCAACTTCAATAAGAATATCGCGCTCGCCAATCGCTTGCTTGACCGCGGCCACCTTGTCGATGGCGTCGGGGATAAACGCCTGACCGCCAAAACCCGGATTGACGCTCATCACCAACACCAGGTCGACGACATCGAGGACATGGTCGATGGCGCTCACCGGCGTGGCCGGATTGAGTGCGACGCCGGCGCTCTTGCCGAGGGCGCGGATCGCCTCCAGTGTGCGGTGGAGGTGGGGTCCAGCCTCCGGGTGGACCGTCAAACGATCGGCGCCGGCTTCGGCAAATGCCGCGAGATAAGGGTCCACCGGTGCGATCATCAGATGCACATCGAATGGCTTGGACGTCACCGGCCGGATTGCCGCAATGATGGGCGATCCGAAGGAGAGGTTGGGAACAAAATGACCGTCCATGACGTCGATATGGATCCAGTCGGCTCCGGCCTCGTCAATGGCGCGCACCTCATCGCCCAGTCGAGCGAAATCGGCGGCGAGGATTGAGGGTGCAATCAGCGGGGGAGCCATGGTGGAACCGAGGTACCACGCGGCCCAGGAGCGTGCAATTGCGCAGCCGGTGTCATCAACTGCCGAAGCGTTGGCGCCAGGTGGGAACGGTGTCGCCGGCGGCGGGACTCGCCTCGTAGACACCACGGGCAATAGCGCGAGCCATGCACGCGGCGCCGGCAGAGCCGAGGGCAACCATATCGTAGGCCGCGTCCTCCAGCCCGACGCGTCCGGTGGAAAGCGAGAAGATCAGATCGCCGTCGAACGGCGTATGGGCCGGCCATAGCGCTCGCGCGAAGCCATCATGTGTCATCACTGCCAGCCGCTTTGCCTCGGCTTTGGTAAGGGCGGCGTCGGTGGCAACCACGCCGATCGTCGTGTTTTGCTGGGGTGTGGGCTGCAACTTGTGCCGGAGCTTCGTTGCGTCGGCGGGGAAGGGAACGGGGAGGCCATGGCCGCCAAACTCGCTATCGGTCTCAAACGGCGCTGCCCAGAAATTGGGAGTGTCGGCGATGGTTGCCTGTCCCAAAGCGTTGACCGCAACGAGAGCGGCGACAGTGATGCCGTTGGCAAGCTTGATGGAAGCGGAGCCGAGCCCACCTTTGAGGTTGGCTGTGGTCGCCCCGGCGCCCGCACCTGCCGTGCCGAGGACAAAGTCTCTCGTGGCGTTTGCGAGCGCGACACGGCCGAGGTGCCGATAGGGCGGATCGTCGCCCCAGTTCTTGTCCCCACCGTTCAAAAGGTCGAACAGAATGGCCCCGGGCACCAGCGGGACTCGGGCGGGGCCGACAGGGAAGCCACGTCCCTCGGCTGCCAGCGCGGCAACAACGCCACTGGCCGCATCGAGCCCGAAAGCCGAGCCACCGGCCAGCACGAGCGCATCGATGCGATCGACGGTCTGCTCCGGGGCCAGCAGATCGGTTTCGCGGGTCCCCGGCGCACCGCCCATAACATGGACCGAGGCGACAGTCGGCTCTTCGCAGAGAACGACCGTGACACCGGACTTGATGGCGTCGTCGTCTGCGTTTCCGACGCTTAGCCCCGGGACGTCGGTCAGCAGGTTGCGGCTGTCGTCGGCGAGAGAGGCAATCATCGGCCACCGGCCCGGGTAATGAAAGAACCGGTTGGAGTGATGCTCAATTGAGCGTTTATCGGGCTTGCCGCCGCATGTGCCATTGAAATGATCAGCTCCGACCCAACCAGCGCCGACAGGACCGGCCAATTATCGATGGTCGGCTCCAGCCAGCGCAACTGCCTGTACCGGTACAAAGATCGATCGGCCGCCGTGAAACGCGGGCTAATGATAGTCGTAGTCGCCGTTTTTCCATTCGTAGAAGACGTAGCCGGGAAGGTTCACGTCACCTTTGTCGTCGAAGTCCAATTCGCCAAGGATGGTGTCGAAGGAGCCGGTCTCAAGCTCCGTTACGACCGGGTCGTGGTCCAGCGTGCCCGCCCGCTCCGCCGCCTGTGCCCAAGCCTGGATGGCGGCATAGGTAAACAGCGAGAAACCCTCCGTGGTGCGGCCAGCTTCCTCGAGTCGTTCGACCACCGGTGCGGCAATCGGGTCCTTGCGCGGATCGGGCGTAAACGTCATCAGCGTGCCGTTGCCGGCATCGCCGGTGATGGACCAGTATTCGCGGGTAACCAGGGCGTCGCCGGAAACCAGAACCGTGTCCATCGTCTGATCGACCATCTGCAATTTGATCAGGCCGGCTTCGGTGTGATAGCCGCCGACATAGAGCACATCGATGTTGGCGGCCTTCAGTTTTGATACCAACGAACTGTAGTCCTCTTCACCAGGGGCGTAGGTTTCATAAAGAACCTCATTGATGCCTGTCTGGTTCAGGGACTTCCTGGTTTCGTCAGCCAGACCTTTGCCATAGGTGGTGTTGTCGTGGACGATGGCGATTTTTCTGTCGGCAAAGTTGTCGGCAAGGAATGCGCCGGCAATCAGGCCTTGCTGATCGTCGCGGCCGACGACACGCATGATGCCCCGCCCGGGACGCTCGTCGGTGAATCTCGGATTGGTGGAAGCCGGGGAGATCTGGATGATCGCCGCGTCGGAGTAGACGTCGGACGCCGGGATCGATGAACCGGAGCACATATGCCCCGCCATCATGGCGATGTCTCGGCCGGCCATCTGGTTGGCGACCGCAACCGCCTGCTTGGGGTCACAGGCGTCATCACCGATCTCGAGCACCAGCATGTCACCGAGCACTCCGCCGGCAGCGTTAATGTCCTCGACCGCCTGCTCGGCGCCTGCCTTCATCTGTTCACCGAAGACCGAGAACGTACCGCTCATCGGCCCGGCAATTCCGATTGGAGTGTCGGAATGGGCGACTCCGGCCAGGGCGGTGCCGGCGGAGAGGGCCAGGATTGCCATGATCACTGTTTTCATAGGACGGTCCTCGGACATGCGACTAACGTCACCATTGCCTGCATGACTTCCATAATATTCTGCCGGCCATTCCAGTCTTGTGGGACATTTGGCTTTCGGGCTCCCGAACCAATCGGAGGTGGGACAGGCGTCGTTGACATCTATTCGCCGGCCCGACTCGTCTGGGCTCCGCGAAGGCGAGCGGAGCGTCGACGCAGGAACTCCAGGGTCATCAGCAGGCCGATTGAGACAATGACCAGCAAGGTTGCGACCGCAAGAATTGTCGGGTTGATCTGTTCGCGCAGCCCGGAAAACATCTGGCGCGGGATTGTGCGCTGTTCAGGGCCAGCGAGAAAGAGCACCAATACGACCTCGTCGAAGCTGGTGACAAAGGCGAACAGCGCCCCGGAAATCACTCCCGGCCGAATCAACGGCAGAACGATGTCCCTGAAGGTCCGAAATGGATTGGCACCGAGGCCGAGGCCGGCATTGTACAA
>JAAEOR010001152.1 GCA_024222895.1 Hyphomicrobiales bacterium
CTGCCTCCCAATGGGGAAGGGTGGTCAGCTTGTCATCATTCGTCGCCAATGACTTCGGAATCAACGGGACTATTTTTCCGGCCACTGCCGCCGCGAAGGCGGCGACCGAGGCGCTGACCCGTGCGCTGGCGTTCGAGCTTGCCCGCAAGGGCGTGACCGTCAACTGCATCGCGCCGGGCTACACCCGCAAGGTTGGCGGGCATGCAGCGATCAGCGCCGATGCGTGGACCGCCGCCGCCGAGGCGACGCCCAATGGCCGTATTGCCGAACCGGAGGATGTCGCCGCGACGGTCGCTTTCCTGTTGTCGCGTGAGGCGCGTCATATCACCGGGCAAGTAATACGGGTCGATGGCGGACTATCTTTACTCTGACTGAATCGGGACACCGCAAGATGGACATCAGCGCCGCCAATCCGTATCCGTCGCGGCGGTCGCCGGTCATGGCCGACAATGTCGTTGCCACATCGCAACCGTTGGCATCCCAGGCGGGTCTGTCGATGCTGGCAAAGGGTGGCAACGCTGTCGACGCGGCACTTGCCACCGCAATCACCCTCACGGTGGTCGAGCCCACGGGAAACGGTCTCGGTTCCGATGCCTTTGCGATCCTTTGGGACGGGGAGGAGCTTCACGGGCTGAACGCCTCCGGCCGTTCCCCGGCCGGCTGGACACCGGAACGGTTCGACGGCATGGACGCCATGCCGAGCACGGGGTGGGAAAGCGTGACTGTACCGGGCGCGGTATCCGCCTGGGTCGCGCTTTCGGAGCGCTTTGGCGCGCTGCCGTTTGACGCGCTGTTCGAGCCCGCAATCCGTTATGCCGAAGTTGGCTTTGTCGTGACACCCATGATAGCTGCGCGTTGGGCGTATGACGCGGAGCTGCTGAGCGACCAGCCGGGCTTTGCCGAGACATTCATGCCCGGTGGCCATCCACCGCGAGCCGGTGACCGTTTTGTAAATCCTGGCCTCGCTCGCAGCCTCGTGCTGATCGCCAAGACAAAGGGAAG
>JAAEOR010001153.1 GCA_024222895.1 Hyphomicrobiales bacterium
CGAGTCCCTCGGCAATGTATTCCATCCAGATTTTAGCGACGAAGCCCTTGCCGAAGGTGGTCTCGAATTGGAGCGCGGCGCGCACACCCTCTTTGTTGGCCAGGTCGAGATCGGGTTTTTTGGTGGGGATGACCTGGGAAATGTAGAAGGGATCGTTATAGGCGACCTCGGCGATGTAGGCCGCCGTGCTTTCGTTGACCGAACACCCGAAAATCCTCGCGTAGTTGTAAGCCGTTTCAAGCGCTTCCTTGTCGGTCAGGCTGCCCAGTTCGCTGTCTTCGAAGCGGGCGGTCATGTGGTTGAGAATGGTGGTCAACCAGCCGATGTAACTGCCGGTAACGATCAGCGGCGCGTATTTGCTCTCGGCAAGACCCATGTAGGAATGACAGAGATCCACCTTGACTTTCAGGTCGCGGTCGTTGTAAACGAAACGGTTCATGTATTGGAACTCGTCGATGATCTGTACGATGCGGATATCGTAATCGGTGGCAAACCGGTGCGGCGCCGACTGCGCGTGGTTCCAGGCCAACGGGGGCGTGGTTGCCGAAATATCTTCCATCTCCCGAATGTCGCGGCTCAGGCCCGGGTCGTCTTTTACCAACTCCTTGAGCTCTCCCAAGCCGAGACTTTTGTTGATCAAACCCGGATCTCTGCGACGAAAGCCGAGATATTGGCTCAGGAATGCGCGATAAAACACGTGACCAAAATCGGATATGCTGAGCGGTAGTTCCGGGATCCGGAAGAAAAAGGGGATCACTTGCGGGTCGTTTTTGGAATAGAGGATATTGAACAGGCGCTGGACGAGCGCGGTTTTGCCCTTTTTCCGGCGCGAGAGCAGCGCCTGGGACTTGGA
>JAAEOR010001154.1 GCA_024222895.1 Hyphomicrobiales bacterium
CCGCCGGCCCAGATAGACGCCTTCTTTCTGGGGTTCATGGTCCAGCTACTGCGCGCCTGCACCGGCGACGCGTGGAACATCAACGATGTTATGACAACGGTTTGCGATCGATCGGCGGTCCCACCTGGTGAGGTTCCGCGGAACCGGCTCAAGGCCGGATCGTTGGATGGCACGGCGTTTCATTTCCCTGCGGTTTGGCTGGTGAAGCGTACCGGCGGAGTTCTGCGCCAGTCTGGTCTCGTGGCTCCATCAGTCGAAGGCGGGTTTGTGGACGATTTGCGTGAAGTCCTGCGGCTGCGGTTTGCTGATTCCGAACTTTCACTGGCTGTGGTCGCAAATGAAGCCGCGCGATCTGTTTCGACCCTGCGGCGAGCACTTCAGCGAGCGGACACATCGTTTCGCCGCGAACTTGACAGCGTAAGATCGTCAGCAGCCTGCCAAATGCTCGCCCTTAGCGACAAATCGATATCCGGCATCGGAGCCGATGTGGGCTACCCGGATGCGGCGAGCTTCAATAGAGCCTTCCGACGTTGGAAGGGAGTAACGCCCGGAGAGTTCAGGAGAACACTCCCGGCTGGGTGAGAACAGGCTCGTTGCTGTCCGATCCTCAGCGGGCAAGTCTTCACGCACACTGTTCCGGACTATCGACCGCGAGCCGGCATCCGAACATCAACCAGCCGAGCTGTGTCATGAACGTTTGTAAGAAGCGGAGCCCGACCAGTGCTTCGGCCGTGATCACTCAACCGCTTCGACGATCTCCGCGCCGCCGACGCCGGCGACCTTTGCCAGTTGCCGCAGTCGGTTGTGAACCGCTTCGGTATCGGGAACGCTTTCCGGGTTGAGAACTTCCAGCCGGACCGCATCCGCATCGATGCGCACGCGCGCGTGCTTCAGGATCTCCGGCACGCTCGCCGAAAAACGATGGCCGAGCAAAAGCACCCGCCCGAGGATCTCCGCCTTCTGGATCTCACTTGGCGTCAGAAGGTTGCCGACCCTCGACTTCACCAGGTCGTCGACCTTGCCGTCATAGCGGGCCAGGATCGCGACAGCGAGAAAGGCACGCTCGGGATGCGAGATGCCGATGAACGGGAATTGCAGTAATCGCAGAAAACTGTCGGTTCCCCGGATCTTCTGATGGTCGCGCCAGGCAATGTCGGTCAGCGAGCAGACCGACAGCCGCAGCCGCCGATCATGCTGCGATTCTCCGGGAAACAGTGTCTCCGTCCAGCGACCAAGCGCTTCGCTGAAACCGGCAACCCGCGATACCGGTAAGCCAATCGCCTGGGCGCCTTCCAGCAACGGGTCGCGATATTGTTCCTCGGTGTCGAGTTGCGAGTAGAGCCAGCCTTCCCTCACACCGAATGCGGAGAAGACCAGCCTGTCCGGTTTCAGTTTGCGCAGGACGCGCCACAGAACCAGCGCCGATGCCGGCAAGGTGTCGATGCGCCGCCGGGGGACATCCGGCAATTCGGCCACCTCTTCCGGACCCATCCTGGCGATCTTCTTGGCCAGCGCCGAAAGCTCCTGCGCCGGCACGTCATAACCGTGCACGACCTTGATCGGGATATCGTTCTTGGCGATGTGCACCCGGGCCAGGGCCCGCCAACCGCCACCGATTGCGTAGAACACCGGTTCGGTCAACAGCGGCGGCATTGATCCATCGAGCACCGTGTCGATCGTCTCCTTGGCGGAGTCGATCCCGTCCTGGAGCATCGCTTTGACGGGCAGGGCGCCGAGCGGCATGCTCGCGGTCCGTTCGCCGACGCGGTCGCCGAGGACTTCGGCGACCTCGAGGCTGCCACCGCCGATATCACCGACCAGCCCCTTCGGCTGGAAGAAACCCGATATCACGCCGAGCGCGGTGTAGTTCGCTTCCTCCTCACCGGACAGAATCCGAACCTTCAGGCTCGTCTCTTTCCGAATGGCCTTGACGAACTCCGCGCCGTTGGCGGCCTTGCGGGTTGCTTCGGTTGCAAGCACATCGACGCGCCCGACATTCATCGCCCTGGAGATGGCGGCGAAGCGCGCGATCACGCGCAGCGCCTTGGTGATCGTCGCCTTGGTAAAGCGGCCGTTCTCGTCGACACCGACGCCCAGAGCGACCAGGGATTTTTCGTTGAAACGCGGAAAAGGCGACCGGCTCAGGTCGTCATAGACGACGAGGCGGATCGAATTGGAGCCGATGTCGATGACCCCGTAGTGGCTCTGCTTGCGCTTGAGGATGCGGGCGGTGTCGATTTCAATGGTTCGGGGATCGGTGCTGGCTGCCTGCTGGTTTCCGATCGCCATTTTTGCCTCCCCGGTCTCAAGCTGACGAGAATACAGAAACTTTGGGGGGAAATGGCAACCACCTTTGTGTCGGCATCGGTGGCAGGGCTGGTCGGCGGCCCGGCGCTGGTGGTAAATGCTGTGGATGATGAGGCAGCCCGGTTGTGGCAACGGAGGGACCTTGTTCCCTTGCGCGACGACCCGCTGGTCCTCTTCCACCCGAGTACCGCGATTGCCGCGTCGCTTGCAGAAGCGAGGCGATAGCAAAGTCCATCCAGACCGCGATCCATTCATCTTGGATCGGATCGCCGGTCGTCGATTTTTGCTTTTCGCTCTTTCCGGGCGGATATGTGGCCACGCTTTTCCTGAAGACGCTCCGATCGCAACCGGCACGACCGGTCGAGGTTGCCGGGCCGATCGGCGTGGCGAACCTGCTGTATTTCCGAAGATTCAACCACCGTCGCCCAACGTTTTGGGAGACCACCGGTGGTCGTCGGCACTCGTCCGCGGAGCTCCGATTCCTCGCAGCGTCTGCTCAAGCCGGCCAAATCGAACATGTTCCTGTTCAAGGCGCACCCGATTGCCCAGGCGGTCGCTGCACAGGTCGTCATAAAGCGCACGTTCCTCGTCGGGCAGGCAGGTCAGCTCACCGACATACGGCGATGGCTCGACGCCCCATAGGGTGCGATGGGCGAGCAGGGTCGATCGATCCATCAGGAAGGCTTGCGCCTGCGGATGGTTCCTGCGGACCCGGTCGAGCATGGCAAAGCCATGGGTATCGATATCTCCCCAATAGTGGATTTCGCGATCCCCGAGCCACGGGACATCCGAAAGGAGTTCGGCGCCGTAACCCAGCCCGAAGATGACGATGCTACCGGTAACGTCCGGGAAAGAAAGACCGTTGGTCTCGTTCTCCGTGACGAAGACGCGGGCCGGAGATATCCCGAGGTTCGCGAATTCCATCACGGGCACGGTCAGGTCCGTCATTCCTCCAATCGCGAGCCGAGCATCGAGTATGCGAAACCGCACCAGCGCCGGCTTCGCGCGCAACCCATGGCGCAGTTCGAAGCTCCGCGCTCCAGATAACTGCTCTTCGCTGCCGTCTCCTCTTGCGAGGCCGATCAGCTCGGACAGCAGGCTCTTGCGCGCTTCAATGAACTTCGTGTCCACGCCCGGGATGTCGACCTGGCGAAGATAGAGGCCGGATCGCGGATGATTCTTGAACCAGGCGACCACCGCAAGCACGCGGGGCCAGTCGTCCGCATGCTCAAGCAGGGTCAGAGGGCGGCGCGCCAGCCAGCCCTTGAGCGTCGGAAAGGCGTCCATGGTCGCTTGGGCGAGGGTGCAGAATCGGCTGGCGGCTTTTTCCTTGCCGATGAGGCGAAGAGCGTCGCGTTCGCCCGGTATGATGATCGCACCCGGAATACGGTTGCGGCCCAACTGGCGGTGATTGATCTCGGTCCAGTCGATCTCGTAGCCGAAGCCGCGCTTTGCCTTGCTGCCGTTCTCAAGCGCCCGTATCCATTCGCGGACGTCTCCGAAGCGCTCGGCCATGGCTCTGCGGTCCGGCCGGCGGAACAGCAAGCGGCGCGGAAAGAGCGGCTCGCCCGAGACGATCGCGCAAAGGATGCGGCCGCGAGTCCAAAGGCGCGTGACCTGGCTGACAAGATCAGCGGGCGTTGTCCACGTCATTCAGCGGCGGAGCCGGCTCGCAAGGCGCGTTCCGCCCGGTATTCCTCGATCGTGAGGTTCCGCAGCATGGAGAGGCGGCCATCTTCATTATGGACGAAGCCGAGCGACGACACGTAAGGCTCAATAACATGGATCTTTTGCAGGGGCGTCGCGATGAGCAACTGCAAATTGAGATTTTCAAACAGCTTGAGTCCATATTGTGCGGAGTCGTCCGAGCCGCGACCGAAGGCTTCGTCGATGACGACGAAGCGAAACGAGCGTGACCGGCTCTCGCCCCACTCAAGCCCGAATTGATAGGCGAGGCTCGCTGCGAGCACGGTGTAGGCGAGCTTCTCTTTCTGCCCGCCCGACTTTCCGCCGGAGTCGCTGTAGTGCTCATGCTCGTGATTATCTTCGCGCCAGCGTTCGGACGCCGAGAACGTAAACCAGTTGCGCACGTCCGTTACCTTGCTCGTCCAGCGATCGTCGGCATCCGTGCTGCCTTCGCGGCCCGCAAACCGTTCGATGATCTCCTTGACCTGCAGGAATTTCGCTTCCGCGTACGCCTCGTCCTCCGAACCGGTGAGTGCCCCCTCGGTGCAGCTGCGCAAGTCCCGTCGAAAATCGCGAATCTCCGGGTCGGCGCTATCCTCGGCTACCAAGACGATGAAGCGCCCCGGGCTATAGTCGATCGCCTTGAGCGACAGATTGATGATATCTATCCGCTCGCCGATGGTCTGCCTCTCGCGGTTGAGCTGGGATTGGAAATTCGCCACCTCGCGAATGGTGTTCTCATTCAGGAGTTCTTTGAAGCGCGCCTCGAAACGAGGCAGGTTGTCGGACTGGAGCTCGGTCAGCATCGTGGCATATTCCGCCGCTGCCTCGATCGCCGCGTCGACCTCGCGCGTCTC
>JAAEOR010001155.1 GCA_024222895.1 Hyphomicrobiales bacterium
CGGATCACGTCCCAGACGATCGGCGTCGTTCACATCCTCATAGCCACCGAGGCGGCCAAAGACGGATTGGCGAAACAATCCTGTCATCGCGTGTTGGCCGTTCTTACCGGTGCGTGGATCGACGAGCTCGTCGCCAACCATATCCGTCAACCCGAGGGCGTCATCGAGCTCTCGGTAGGCAAGCAATCCGGCGTCGGTGGTGATCCTGGAACCGTGGAACTCAAGCTTCAGGCGGCGGTCGAAATCGAGCCTCAGAGGACCATCAACCGATTCACCCGCCGGGTTCGCCATGATGTCCTCGCGCGATCCATATTAAGATATTGATTATTATATCTGAATCGCCGCAAAATCACAGAAAATTACCATGTCATCCGGCGAATGCGGGCTTACATAGACAGAACTAACCCGAAAGATCCATGAAGAGGTTACCTGCGTTCCCTGATTTCCGTTATGATTCAAACGCTTAGACTGTCTCAAACGCAAGAAACGAAGGTGACAAATTGTACCCCTCCGAGAATTGAATTTCCACGGTGTTGTGGTCGCCCTATCGAGGCGGATTTTGGCGGCAGCGATATCTCATCGAACGTTGGGGAGCTGTTGGTTTTTTGGCGGCGGATCGCCAGTTCGGCTTGCTTTTGGATCTGGTCCGACGCGCTCGTCGACGACTGCAGCGGGCCGCAAGCCCATCAGCCTGCGCCGCACAATCACGCCATCACTGGAACCGCCTCGACGGCACCGCGCGCAGCCCCTCGAGGCACCGCCAATCACGCCACACGGCAAGAGGCAGAACCGGCTCGGAGCCGTCGTCTGCGCGCCGAGGGCACCGACGTCCGCACGCTTTCCCCATAGCCGTCGCGCCGGCCCCTCGCGGCTTCCTCCTTGCCAGGTTTTCCAACCCAGGCCGACACAGCTCAAGCGACCGCCGTCGCGAAGCGGCCTGCATCGAAAAACCTCCACCTAAGGGTCCGTGGCGAAATAACTGCTGCGCAAACGGCACCGAGCTTGACTGAATAGGTGTTTTTTTCGGGTGATCGGAGATTCATTTATTTGTCCGCGGACCCTAAGTTGCCGTTCGAAACAGGCAATTGAATGCGTGTCTGAAACCCCGCAATCTGTTTTGGCGGGCATTTCGCATCGGAATTCAGGGGGCTGGATGAAAGCTGTCGTTCAGGACAGATATGGAGGACCGGAGCATCTTCGAATCGTCGACATTCCGGTTCCCGAACCGGGAAAGGCTCAGATCAGGGTTAAGGTTCTGGCATGTGCCGTGAACCTGTCCGACTGGGAATACCTGATCGGTTCCCCGTTTTACGCGCGGCTCGCGGGCGGACTGACACGACCACGGCACGCCGTGCTGGGTTCGGACATTGTCGGTGTCGTCGACAAGCTTGGCCGGTCTGTCTCGGGCTTTTCGATTGGCGACAGGATCATGGGGGATCTTGTGATGGTGCGGGGCGGCTTCGCCGAATATGCCTGTGTATCCGCCGCCGAGATGATCCGGGTACCGGCCGCGCTTTCCGATGAAGTCGCCGCTTGTTTGCCACAAGCCGGGGGCATCGCGGTGGCCGGAACCGAAGGCCTGAGACAGGGCGACAAACTGCTGATCAATGGCGCTGGCGGCGGGTCGGGAACAATGGCTCTGCAATTGGCGAAAGCCGCGGGCTCACATGTCACGGCGGTGGACAACGGCGTCAAAACCGAGTGGCTCAAGTCGCTGGGTGCCGACGAGGTCATCGACTATAGAGCGCAGGATTTCGCCAGCACCGGAAAACAGTGGGACCGGATCTTGGACATGGTCGCAACGCGTGGCCCGGCCCGGATCGCGCACTCGCTTTCGTACGGCGGCGCGTACAAAGCATTGGGTGGTGACTTGAGTGTTTTGCTGTCTCTGGTCGTTGGAGGGTTGCGCTTCCGACTTCAGAATACGTCGATCGGCATTCTGATGGTTCCCGCTGGTCGGAAATTGACAGAACGCGTCGCGCTGATGGCCGTTGAGGGAAAGATCGCTCCGCATCTGGAAGCCGTCTTGCCGCTGTCGTCGGTACCGGTGGCGTTGCGCCGTACGGGCACCGGGGAAGTGAAAGGCAAGCTGGTGATCAAGCCATGATCTTGACAGATGCCATCGACCGGCCCCTTCCCGGCAATCAGACCAACTGATGAAAATGATGGTGGCTGTCAGTCTTCTTGTCCCGCACCTACCAGTGCAGCGATGATGAAGCACTCATTCAGGATGCAATCTCGGCACGATCCCAGACTCCGGTGGCCGCAGTTTCTCTTGCCCAGTCGGCAAAGTCGCGCGGCTTGCGGCCGAGCGCGCGCTCAACACCGTCGGTCAGATAGGAGTTGCGACCATCCAGCACTTCGGCGAACATCTCGGCAACCGGGGTTGCCACCTCAGGAGGTAGTCCGCTT
Organism: Hyphomicrobiales bacterium; assembly: GCA_024222895.1. Lineage (GTDB taxonomy): Bacteria > Pseudomonadota > Alphaproteobacteria > Rhizobiales > Kaistiaceae > Bauldia. The sequence continues at coordinate 2,413 of JAAEOR010001155.1, forward strand.
GCGACCAGACCTTCGGCGTACTCGGCGGCAGTCACCGGGATGTACTGAAGCGGACGCCCAATGGCCTCGCTAATTGCATCGGCGGCCTCGGTCAGCGTCAAAAGACGAGGTCCCGTGAGTTCATACAGCTCACCTATATGCTTGTCGTCGGTGAAGGCAGCTGTGACGACGTCGGCAATGTCCTCGGCGTCGAGGAACGGCTCGGCTGTATCGCCGCCCGGCATGGCAAGTACACCGTGCTGCACCACCTCGGCGAACATCTCGCTGAAATTCTGGTTGAAGAAGGCGCAACGCACGAGGGTGTAGTCCGCGCCCGACTCCTTGACCTTCTGCTCAGCTAGCTGGGCCTCAGCTTCGCTGCGACCAGACAACAGAATAAGACGATTCACTCCGTTGGTGACCGCCAGCTTGGCAAAGTCCTCGACGGACTCGGCAGCGCCGGGGAAGGCGAGGTCCGGGAAGTAGGTGATGTAAGCAGCACCCGCACCTTCCAGGGCGGATGGCCAAGTGCTTTTGTCGTTCCAGTCGAAGTGAGTTTGACCGTTGCGCGACGCGGCCTTGATCGGAATACGCTTGTCAGTGAGGCGCGTCGCAACCCTACGGCCCGTCTTGCCGGTGGCTCCGATGACAAGGATTGGCTTGTTCATGATATGCTCCTTCCCTGTACACGTCTCTTCTTCATTTGCCGTGTCTGGTCATCAACATCTGCCTCTGGTGCGACCAGCATTGATCCGCGTCAAATGGGCTCGAAACGGTCAAAGCGATTACTCTGAATATGGTCTACCGGGGCCTGCTCGAATGTCGCGAGCGTTGTGGCGGGAAAGGGACGGTTCGGAGGAAACGTCATGTCCGCTTCAAACCTGCCAATAGTTATCCCTTCAAGGAAGGCTTGGAATCGCGGCCGTATTGTTGGCCAGAAACGACCACTGCTTCCCAGATATGTATGGGCAATCCGCGTTCGGCTCGAGCCGGCAGGCGCCGTGCGCGACCTGGCTCTTTTCAATATGGCTGTGGATCGCAAGCTGAGGGCTTGTGACCTTGTCCGGCTCAAGGTCGCAGACATCTATGCTGCCGGCGCCGTCAAGGAGCGCGCCTCGATCCTGCAAAGCAAGACCGGCGCACTGGTCCGCTTTGAGGTTACCGACGGAACCCGCAAATCGCTGGCCGACTGGATTGCTCATCCACTAATGTCGGGTCATGAGTACCTCTGGCCGGGCCGCTTTCATGACCGACCACACATCTCAACACGCCAATACGCTCGTCTGCTGAAAGACTGGGTGCGCTCTATCGGTTTGGAGCCAAGCGCTTGCGGCACGCATTCAATGCGCCGAACGAAAGTCGCTCAGATCTACAAGAAGACTGGCAACCTGCGCGCGGTACAGCTCTTACTCGGCCACGCAAAGATGGACAGCACCGTCCGCTACCTTGGCGTCGATCTTGAGGATGCGCTTTCGATCTCAGAGAGTGTCGAGATCTGAAGTGCCGGGCCGGTGGCAACGCCGGCCCTTTGCGGACGTTCGTGTCTCTTTGAAATGCCGCAATGCAACACTCGGAAGCTGCCATTTGGTGAGGTCGAGCGCCGGATGGCTGGAATGCGGACAAGCTACCTTAGACCGAAGTTTGGGCTTTTGGATTGAGCAAACCCGTTGGCCAGCCTTGTTTTTGAGCCGATTTGGTTTTTCAGTTACTGGACACGTGCGGGGTCGATTTCGAGGAGTTCGAAGGCTGC
>JAAEOR010001156.1 GCA_024222895.1 Hyphomicrobiales bacterium
ATCTGGCTGAACGGTGTCGTCAGCGACCGGCAGCGGGGTCGGGTCCTTTCGCTGGCGATGATCCTCTATACCGCCGCGCAATTCGTCGGCCCGTTGACGGTCAGCTTGACCGGTGTGGTGGGTCTCCTGCCTTTCGTCATCGTAATGACACCGCTGGCGCTCGCCATCGTCATCGCGCTGACCATCCGCTCGACCGGGACGGCGGAGCCGGAACCAGGAATTGCCGGACCCGTCGGCCTGCGCACGGCGTTCTCTCTCGCTAGCGCGATCATCGTCATTACGTTTCTGGTCGGCGTCACGACCACAGCGGCGCTGAGCCTGCTGCCGCTGTTCGGCCTGCTGAACGGATTGACGGATCGCGGTGCCGCCGATCTGGTCGTGATTTTCAGTCTCGGCGAAGCCCTGTTCGTCGGTCTATTCGGCTTCCTGGCCGACCGGTTCGATCGTCGGTGGTTGCTCCGCATCTGCGCCATACCGACGGCGTTGGTGGCGATCGCGCTGCCATTGACCATGAATGATCCGGCCCTTCTCAACCCGATGCTCTTTCTGGCTGGAGGAACCCTCGGCGGGATCTACACCTTATGTTTGATCCTGATTGGCCAGGACTTCCGAGGCCGACAGCTCGCCGCGGTATCGACGGTCTTCGCCATGTCCTATTCCGCCGGTTCCGTAGTGGGATCGACGCCGATCGGGTATTTGATCGATGCCTTCGGATCGGCCGCATTACCCATGGCGATCGCGGTCGCACTCGGCCTGCTGGCCTTCGCTATCCTGCGAACCGCCGGATCGGAGAGGGCGGCGCAGACCTCAATCCTCGATCAATCGATACCTGTCGACATCGAACATGCCGAGGTCGGTGATCTTCAGATGAGGAATGACCGGCAGAGCAAGGAACGCGACTTGCAGGAATGGTTCCTCCAGCGTGCAGCCAAGACCGCGCGCCGCTTGCCGCAGCGGAACCAGGCCGGCACGGACCGACTCGAACGACCCCAGGCTCATAAGGCCGGCAAGCGGAAGGGCGAAGTCCGCAAGGACTTGACCGCCTGAGGCGACGACAAAACCGCCGCCAAGATCTTCCAGGCGGTTGACCGCAACGGCCATGTCGTCATCGTTGACGCCGATCACACAGATGTTGTGGCTGTCATGGGCCACCGACGTCGCGATCGCACCGGCCTGCAGGGTGAATCCGGTCACGAAGCCGCGGCCGATGTTGTCGTTGTGCCCATGCCGCGCCACCACGGCGACCTTGGCGATATCGTTCCCGGGATCGGCCACGCGCCTGTTTCCCTCCGAGGGCACATGCAGGCGGCGGTTGGCGGTGATGATCAACCCGGGCTCGACGCCGATCACCGGCAGTTCGTCGGCACCACCGGCGATCTCGAAATCCGCCGGCGAGACCACGCGCGCCTTCATGCTGTCGAGTCCCACCGGCGCGATTTCGGGCCGCCCCTCAAAGAGCTGCGGCGTGACGATGCGCCCCGCCGAGATCACGTTGCATACCGAGCACGCCGCAAGGTCGCCGACCAGAACCACATCGGCACGCCGGCCGGGCGCGATCTGACCGCGGTCGGGCAATCCGAACGCCCGCGCCGCCGACCAGGTCGCAGCGCGATAGACATGATGGATGGGTCGACCAAGCGAGATCAGGGTGCGGATCATATGGTCGAGATGGCCCTGTTCACCGATATCGAGCGGGTTGCGATCATCCGTGCACAGGCACATGAAACTCGACGTGTTCTCGTCGAGGACCTCCGCGAGGGCGCGGAGATCCTTCGATACCGATCCCTCGCGGATCAGGACCGTCACGCCCTTCCTCAGTTTCTCACGCGCTTCGTCCGCCGAGGTGGTCTCGTGATCGGTAACGATGCGGGCGGCAAGGTACCCGTTGAGATCGCGCCCCCGCAGCAGCGGTGCGTGTCCGTCGATGTGGCCATCCTGGAACGGTGCCAGCTTGTCGAAAACATCCGCGTCGGCCGCGAGCACGCCGGGAAAGTTCATGAACTCGGCCAGGCCGATCACCTTCGGATGGTCGCGAAAGGGCAACAGGTCCGCCGCCACCAGCCGGGCACCGGAGGTCTCGTACTCGGACGACGGCACACAGGATGACAGTTGCACCCGCAGGTCCATCACCGTCACCTCGGCTGAAGCGAGAAAGTAGCGGATGCCCTCGACACCGAGGACGTTGGCGATCTCATGGGGATCACAAATGGCGGTCGTCACGCCGTGCGGCAGGACGCACCGATCGAATTCGGCCGGCGTGACAAGAGACGATTCGACATGGAGATGGGTATCGATGAAGCCCGGCACGGCGAATAGCCCGTGTCCATCGATCTCTTCGACCCCGTCGTAGCTTTCATATGTGCCGACGATCCGGTCGCCGCAGATCGCAATGTCGGTCGTAACCACATCACCGGATATGATATCGAGAAGACCGACATTCTTGACTACGAGATCGGCGGGTTGGCTGCCCCGACCCTGGGCAATCGCTCGTGCCAGTTGATCCTTGCTGATCATGATCCCGTCCACTGGTTATCGCTCGGCAGAATGGAAGGGTCGGACGGTTCTGGCAAGCGCTGACCGGCGCTGCGCTGGATGGTCGCCGCACATCATCCGGGGACGAAACAGCCCAGGTCTCCAGGCCAGCGCAAGCATACGGTTGGGCTCGGCGGTTCGCGCGACTCAGTCTCCCCTCCTTCGTCATTCTCCGGCTTGACCGGAGAATCGTTGCGGGCCTGCATAAGCATCGAGCGTTGTGCGCGCGAAACCCGATCCCCGATCAAGTC
>JAAEOR010001157.1 GCA_024222895.1 Hyphomicrobiales bacterium
GCCAGCGCGTCGGCAAGGGTTGCGTCCGGGCCGATCGTCACCGGATTGACCACCATGCCGGACTCGAATTTCTTGACCTGACGAACCTGTTCAGCCTGAGCATCCGGCGACAAGTTGCGGTGGATAACCCCGATACCGCCTGCCTGGGCCATGGCGATCGCCAATCGACCTTCGGTCACGGTGTCCATTGCCGCAGAGATGATCGGTAGATTCAGCCCGATTGAGCGGGTCAAGCGGGTCTGGACATTGGCGTCGGCGGGAAGCACCGCTGACGCCCCGGGAGCGAGGAGAACGTCGTCAAAGGCGAGCGCATCCCGCCCGAAAGCGGTTTCAACAAGACTGGCCATTCACCAACTCCGGATAGACCGCCAGTCCGGCGGGAAGAGAACCGGAAGCGCTGCGGCGTGTTTTACGAGTTGGCGCGGGTGATTAACACGCTCCCGCGATTCGGCAAAGCGGCCACAAGTTCAAGGGGCGGGATTGCTCCCGCCCCTCGGTCATTTACTGGATCAGCGACTGGTCAGCCGTCCTGTTCCTCGGGCGCCACATCAGGCGCAGGAGCCTGCGGGCCAGGACCTGGGCCTTCGCCCATCTTCCGGGGACCCTTGCCGGGCCCCATACCTTTACCGTCGGGGCCGCCTCGCGGGCCGCGCAGTTCGTCGGCACCGATCACGCCGTCGTCATCACGGTCGAGGCGGCTCATCAGGCGATCGAAGCGCTCGCTGTACTCCTCCAGGGTGACCGTTGCATCGCCGTTGGGATCCAGATGCTGGAAATCGCGGACAATGCGCTCATCCTGGGTGTCGGACCATAGCGCCTTGAACTCGGCGAGCGACAAGGCACCGTCGCCGTCGGCATCATAGTTGCCGACGCGCTCGGCGTTGACGGCCGCGATCTCGGCTGCGGTGATATTGCCGTCCTCATCGGTGTCGAAGCGTTCGATCAGAAACACGGTCATACCTCCATCACGGGGGCCACCGGCGAAATCGCCTCTACCGGGGCCGCCGGAATGGCGCGGACCCTTGTGGCGGCCACGCATCTCTGCCTTGCCGTGCGGACCATGACCGCGCATGTGATGGCCACGCCGATCGTCGTCGCGATCACCATGGCCGCGGAATGCCGTTTGCTGTGGGCGTTCGCGGACACCATCGTCGGAGTCGGCAAAACTGGGGACGGCCGCCAGGCCGATGGCCGAGGCCGCCAGTGCGGTTATGAGAACTTTGTTGCGGGTTTTCATTCTAGCTTTCCTTCCTTCGTGTCCGGGGGGTGGACAAACGACAGATAGGACCGATCGGCGACTGGTGTGTGGCTGGACTTGGCGCGATTGTATCGAGCCTTGGCAGAAGAGCCGGCTGATACAATACGTTACACTTTTATCACCGAGGGGCCGTATCCCGGTCTCGTAAAAGCCGGCTCAAGACGCGATTGAAGGACCATGGACACTTCCCCGCACATTCTGATTGTCGACGACTCCGCCGATATTCGCGAACCGCTGGCCCGATATCTCGCCAAGTCGGGACTGCGCGTCGTCACGGCCGACGGCGGGTCGGAGATGCGGCGGGTGCTGAAGACCAATGCCATCGACCTGGTCGTCCTGGACATCATGATGCCTGGCGAGGACGGCCTGTCGCTCTGTCGCATGCTGCGCGAAACCACCGAGCTGCCGGTCATCCTGCTCACGGCAATGACGGAGGACACCGACCGGGTCGTTGGCCTCGAGATTGGTGCCGACGACTATGTGACCAAGCCGTTCAACCCCCGCGAATTGCTTGCCCGTATCAAGGCAGTCCTCCGGCGCTCGCGCGCCCTGCCGCCGCAGGCACCCGAAAGGGAGACCCGGCAGCTGCGCTTCGACCGCTGGACTCTCGATACGGCGCGACGTGAAATCGTCGCCGAGGACGGCATTGCGGTTGCATTGAGTACGACGGAGTTCCGCTTGCTGTCGGTCTTAGTTCGCCGGCCGCACATGGTCTTGTCGCGAGAGCAGTTGCTCGACCTGACAAGTGGCCGATCCCTCGAACCATTCGAGCGATCGATCGACAACCAGGTCAGTCGCCTTCGCAAGAAAGTCGAAGCAGACCCGAAATCGCCGACCATTATCAAGACCGTGTGGGGCGGTGGGTACGTTCTGGCTTCTGACGTGTCGGAGATCAGTTGATGAAGCTGCTCCCCGGAAGCCTCGCTGGCCAACTCGTCACCTTGCTGATTGGCGCTCTGATTGTCGTTCAGGTGATCGGGTTTGTCGTCTTCACCGGTGACCGCGCCAGCGCTGTTCGATCCGCCAGCCGCGCGGGCCTCTTCGAGAACATGGCCTCGGTGATGCGCGTCCTGGTCCGCTCACCCGAAGATGCTCGCGCGGGTCTCGCCGACGCTGCCGCGACACCGCGCCTGCGCTACTGGGTCAGTGAAACAAGCGCTGTCGCCCCACCCGAAGACGGCAGCGAGACCATGCCCGCTCACCCGCTGGAGCGCATGCTCAAATTTCCGCTTCGTGAGCGGCCGCGCGTCGCCGTCATTGACGACGACGGCGAAATCTCGAGGAAAAGCCCGGGGGATTACCGCCGACGCCCCGGCGGCCGGGGTCCAAGACACGGCGAGCGCTATGATGTCCTGGCGTCCATTCCCTTTCCGGACGGTGGGTGGTTGAACGCGCAAACCGATGTCCGCGCCGAAACCGTCGACTTCCCCTGGTCCTCGGTGATTTCAGCCGTCGTCATGGCTGTCGCGATTCTCGCCATCGTCGGGTTCACCGCCCGGCGAGTCACCCGCCCATTGGCCGCCCTTGCCGACAGTGCCGAGGCCTTTGGTCGCGGCGGACCATCGCGTCCTCTGCCGGAAACCGGGCCGGGCGAGGTCCGCCGACTGACTGCCGCGTTTAATCGCATGCAGGAGCGATTGGAGCGTTTCATCGCAGACCGGACCAGGATGCTGGCCGCGATCGGGCATGATCTGCGAACGCCAATCACTTCGCTCAGACTGCGGGCCGAGCTTCTCGACGACGACGAAGCACGCACCAGGATGATCGCGACCCTGGACGATATGCAGGCGATGGCGGAAGCCGCACTGGCGTTTACCCGCGACGATGCGGCAGCCGAACCGGTACGAACGGTTGACCTCGGTGCCCTGACCGAGAGTCTGTGTGACGACCTTTCTACCCTCGACCACGACGTCGTATTTCAAGGTGAAGAACGCATTCCCTATGCTTGCCGCCCCGCGGCGCTCAAACGGGCACTCGGAAATCTGATCGAGAACGCCGTCCGCTACGGCGCCCGTGCGCAGGTCTCGCTTGAGAGCACGCCGTCCGGCCCAAAGCTCATCATCACGGATGATGGGCCCGGAATTCCGGAGGATCGCATGGACGAGGTCTTCAAGCCCTTCGTTCGACTGGAGGCATCGCGAAGCCGGGAGACGGGAGGGGTCGGTCTCGGCCTTGCGATCGCCCGCTCGATCGTTCTTGCCCATGGCGGCGAGATCGTCTTGTCGAACCGGACCGCGGGCGGACTGAGAGTCGAGGTTCGGCTGCCGCCTGGCGCTAGCCCGGCTGACGCCGCCTGAACCGGATCGACCGCGTACGGCCAACCCGCATCAACCTTATTGCAAGGGTCGCCGAACCGGAACGACAGCGGTCTCCCGGCAGGTTGTCGAAAACGATCTGCCGCGACATGATGGACGCCCCACACACGTGGTTACCATTCGAAAACACCGGTGTTGCAACGGACGGACCGAGCCATGAACCAGCTTTTAGCCGGCGCCGCCGGTTTTCTCGCCCTTGTAGCGTCCTGGTCACCTGTTGACCCGGTTCACGCCGAAGACTTGCCGGAACCTGATCTCGCGGTAATCCTGGAGGCCGGCCGGAGTGCACGAGCCGAGCGTCTGTCGGCCGGACTTGAACATCGGCTCGTTGCCGTCCCGCCATTCGGGCTGACGGTCCACACCTTCGTTTTTGATGATCGGCGCTTCCGCCCGCGGCTCGTCGTCCAGAGCGCGCCTACCGGTGACAGGATCGAGGATTTTCTGCGAAACGACGACGATGTTTTCGCCATCGACGGTGGTTTTTTCGAAAAGGATCGCCGCGGGCGACTTTCGCCGAGCGGGCTTCTGGTCGTCGACGGCGCCATCGTGGCACACATCCATCCACGGGCCGGATCGGGCGTCCTGCACACCGGCCCGGATGGCACGGAGATTTCCTATCGGGACGACGCGCCACCGCCGCACGCGCTCGAAAGTGCGGTTCAGGTCGGTCCAATCCTTGTCGACCCGGGAGGCAGGGTCGGAATTCACCCCATTCAGGGTGACCGGCGCCGACGCAGTGCGATCTGCACCAGACCAGGCAAGATCGTCGCGATCGTCGTCGACGGTGACGGTCTCAATCTGTTCCAGCTTGCCAGTCTGCTGGCGATTCCGGAGAAGGACGGCGGCGTTGGCTGTGATGTCGCCATCAACCTCGACGGCGGCCCGTCGACCCAGGCGGTTTTTCGCGCCAACGGGCGGAGCCTCTCGATCCCGGGTGATTCGACTGTTCACAACGCCGTTGTGATATCTCCCCGTTGACCGTTCACGGCTCCTCGCCGCGGCCAGTCCGCGAACCAGCGATCCGTGTGAACGTCGAGATACCCTGCCTCTGCACAACGGCCTGGCGCGCTAGCGGAGAGCATCGTCCAGCCAACAGGTCAAATCCTTGCCTGATCGCATCCTGCTGCCGTTGATCGTCGCTTCGGCGCTCTTCATGGAGAATCTTGACGCGACGGTGCTGTCGACGGCACTTCCGGCGATCGCGGCGGATTTCCAGGTCAGCCCGATCGACCTGAAACTCGCCCTCACCTCTTACCTGCTCGCGCTGGCGATCTTCATCCCCGCATCCGGTTGGCTCGCCGACCATTATGGGGCACGGACGATCTTCCGGCTTGCGATCGCCACGTTCACGCTTGGCTCGATCTGGTGCGGATTGTCGGATTCGATCACCGAAATCGTCGCTGCTCGGATCGTGCAAGGCATCGGCGGTTCGATGATGGTGCCGGTCGCACGCCTCATCGTCCTGCGCAGTGTCGCCAAGCACGAGCTGGTCGGCTCACTCGCCTGGCTCACCATCCCGGCGCTTGTCGGACCGCTGATGGGACCGCCGGTGGGCGGCTTCATCACCACCTTCTTCGACTGGCGCTGGATATTCTGGATCAATGTTCCGGTCGGCATTCTCGGCCTGGTCCTTGCCACGCTGCACGTCCCGGACATCCGCGGTGAGACGAAAACCCGGTTCGACCGGCTCGGCTTCCTGTTGTCGGGACTGGGCCTGGCGCTCTTCATGGGCGGATCAACGACGGCCGGCCTCGACCTTTTGCCGTTGTCCTATGTGATCGCAATGCTCGTGGCCGGTGCCTTGCTGCTCATCGGGTATGGGTTCCACAGTCGTCGGACACCTCACCCGATCATCGACCTGACGCTGTTTCGCATCCCCACCTTCAACATCAGCACGACCGGGACCATGTTGTTCCGCATCGGCGTCGGTGCCACGCCCTTTCTGATGCCACTGCTTCTCCAGGTCGGCTTCGGAATGACGCCATTCGAGTCGGGCATGATCACGTTTTCCACTGCTATCGGCGCCGTCGCGATGAAGTTCGTCGCCACACCAATCCTTCGGCAATTCGGGTTCCGGTCGGTTCTGGTGGTCAATGCGCTGGTCGCCGGTGTCTTCGTCATGCTGCCGGCGCTGTTTACCGCCGCGACGCCAATCTGGATCATGACAGGCTTGTTGTTGATGGGCGGGTTCTCACGCTCGCTGCAGTTCACCAGCGTCAGCGCATTGGCCTTTGCCGATGTCGGCCGGGAGCAAATGAGCCGCGCGTCAGCGCTTACCAGCGTCGCCCAGCAGCTAGCCCTGAGCATCGGGATCTCCGTCGGCGCGAC
>JAAEOR010001158.1 GCA_024222895.1 Hyphomicrobiales bacterium
CGAATCACGCGCTCCGACACCGCTCTTGATTGATCAGCCAGGCGACTGGTCAACGGGAGTCTGGAACGTGGCCGCGCACGCACCACTGCGGATGCTGCAGCCGGGTGATCAGTGACGTGGCGTTCTCGTCAGTCAGTGACGAACCATGCCGGCGTCGACATTGAGCGTCTGGCCGGTGATCCAGCGGGCATCGTCGGACGCCAGGAACGCGACCACGTCGGCGATGTGCTCCGGCTGCCCCTTGCCCTTGACCGCCTGGAGCATGTCGACGAACTCGAACGCATTGTTGTGGGCTTAGATTCACAAACCAAGTGCAACACCGGTATGCTCCGGAGTTGCAATGGGCAAGCATTATCAACAGTTCGATCTTGATGATCGGATAGAGCTGTCCCGGCTTTATGAAGCCGGCACAACTCGTCGTGAGATCGCGCGGATCATGGGACGACATCCTTCGACGATCGGTCGCGAACTGAAGCGCAACAGCCTCCCCAGGGCGGGCTACAAACCTGCCGCGGCTGACCACATGGCGTTCACGCGGCGGCGGCGCCAGTCAAAGATCGAGCGCCTGAGCCCGCTCGGCGATCACGTCCGCGACCACCTTGCAATGGGCTGGTCGCCAGAGCAGATCGCCGGCCGGCTCAGGCTGATGGGAGCTGAGCACACGGTCAGCCACGAGTCGATCTACCGCTTCATCTATCGCCGGTCGGTGCGCCGGGAGAAGCTGCATCGCTACCTGGCGCGAGCCAAGGCAAGCCGTGGCCGGCGCTATTTCAAACGCCGGCGTGAGCCGATCGCCGGCCGCCGCTCCATCCACGAACGCAGCCAAGACATTGATAATCGTAAGGTCTTCGGTCATTGGGAAGGCGACCTCGTGCAGTTCCGCACCCAACGTGGAAACCTCCTCACCGTGGTCGAGCGCCAGAGCCGACTGACCCTC
>JAAEOR010001159.1 GCA_024222895.1 Hyphomicrobiales bacterium
ATGCTCTATCCGCTGTTCTTTCGGGTCGCCACCGACGCACAGGCCAACATGACGGCCGATCTGGTGGAAGGGAAGCTGCTCGCACCCGGGGGGCTGATGACCACGGTGAACGCCACCGGGCAACAGTGGGACAAGCCCAATGGCTGGGCGCCGCTGCACTGGATTGCCGTCAACGGACTGCAAGCCTATGGCAAGAACGATCTCGCCCGGACGATCGCCCGGCGCTGGCTCAACACCGTCGCCCGCACCTATTGTACCAGCGGCAAAATGGTCGAGAAGTACGATGTCGTGACGACCCGTCCGGGCGGTGGCGGCGAGTACCCGCTGCAGGACGGCTTCGGCTGGACAAACGGGGTCACCATCGGACTGCTCGACCTATACCCTGAGTTCAGTCGTTTTGCTGACGTCAAACCCGCAACAGCGACATTGGCTTCGCCGGCAAGATCGCGCCATTGCGCCGCGGCGTTGCAATGAGCGCACCAAGACCTGCGCCTATGGAGAGTTGAAGAACGTGGCGATATACCCAAAGACGCGAAGTGACCAACCTCATTGAAAAATAAAGCACAAACCGCCATCTTTGGGCTCTGAAAAAATTCCACGCGGCGCCCGGGCGCCGACGACAGCAAGGACAAGCATGAGCACGCTTTTTACAGGTGGAGGCAGTAGCCCCGATCCGACTGCCGGCGGCGCCGACGGTCTGGTGACCGATACGACCACCCAGACATTTACGGCCGACGTCATCGAGGCCTCACAGCAACAGCCGGTGCTGGTTGATTTCTGGGCACCATGGTGCGGACCCTGCCGCACATTGAGCCCGATCATCGAGAAGGCGGTGCGCGCCGCCAAGGGCGCGGTCAAGCTCGTCAAGATGAATATCGACGAGCACCCGGCGATCGCCGGACAGCTCGGTATCCAGTCGATCCCGGCGGTGATTGCCTTCTCCAAGGGGCAACCGGTTGACGGCTTCGTCGGAGCGTTGCCGGAAGGACAGATCGCCGAGTTCATCGGCCGTGTCGCCGGTCCGGCGGGCCCATCGGACGACGAGGCGCTGGTGGCCGAAGGGGAGCAATTGCTCGAATCCGGGGACGTTGCGGCCGCGGCCGAACGCTTCGCCGCGGCGATGAAAATCGATCCCCAGTCGATCCCGGCGGTCGTCGGGCTTGCCCGTTGCCTGCTTGAAAGTGGCGAAGTCGAACGCGCTGCCCAGACCCTCGACATTCTGCCCGACTCGGGCGCGGCTGACCCGCGTGTGGTGGCCATTCGCGCTCAGCTTGATCTGTCCAAACAGACCGAGGGGTTGGGCGATCAGGCTCCGCTGGAGGCGCGAATCGCAAGCAATCCCAATGATTTCCAGGCCCGTTTCGACCTCGCCTTACTGCTGAACGAGAAGGGCGATCGTGGCGCCGCTGCCGATCAGCTGCTTGAAATTCTTGACCGGAACCGTAGTTGGGATGAGGAGAGCGCCCGCAAGCAGCTCCTTCAGTTCTTCGAGGCGTGGGGCCCGATGGACGAAGCAACACTTGCGGGGCGTCGCCGGCTGTCGTCGATGTTGTTCGCTTGAGGTCGTTGTGAAGGCGGGAAACTGCGACTACGGCAGTCCGGAGGATCTGCCGGGGACGATTCCAGTTTTCCCGCTGCCGGGAGCCTTGCTCCTGCCGCGGGCGGAGATGCCGCTCAACATTTTTGAACCGCGCTATGTCGCGATGATCGACTCGGCGCTGGCCGGGGATCGGGTGATCGGCATGATCCAGACCGACAATACCAAACCATCCTGCCTGCTCGGTCCGTGCTTGCGACGGGTCGGTTGCGTCGGACGGATCACGACCCTGTCGGAAACCGGTGACGGCCGCTACATGGTGACGCTGACCGGCGTCGCGCGCTTTGCCGTAGTCGACGAGTTGACTGCGGATTTGCCCTTTCGCCAATGTCGGATCGACACGGCATCCTTTTCCGTCGATTTCATGCCCGAGGCGGATTCGGCCGTCGATCGCGACGCCGTGCTTCAGACATTCCGCGCCTATCTGAGCGCTCACAGACTTGATGCCGACTGGGAAAGCGTCAACGGTGCCACCAATGAGACACTGGTCAACGCCCTGGCAATGATGGCGCCTTTCGACGCGGTGGAAAAGCAGGC
>JAAEOR010001160.1 GCA_024222895.1 Hyphomicrobiales bacterium
TCGCGAGTGCCCGCGCTCTGTCGGCAGAGGCCACGTCGATCGTCCAGTTCGACCCGTAGGCGACCAACTCCAGACCGAGCTCTGCGCCCACCAGCGCGGTGATGTCGGCCGTGTCACGCCAGATGGTGAGCGTCGCCTGCCCCCCATCGATCACACAGATGCTGAGGGTCTTGTCGGCTTCTTCGAGGCCTTCGTACTCCAGCTCACACGTCCAGCCGGCATCGGCTATCGCCGTCCGAAGGGCTTCGAGATCGTCGTAGGACACGAGAGAAGCTGGGTCGACTGCACCTCCGCCACCGCTCGGAGTGCTCGCGTCAGTGGCCGAAGGAGATGTCGAGTCGTCGCGGCCTCCGTCGTCGCCACAGCCGAGGCCGAGCGTCACCAGCACAGCGAGTACGGCTGCCACGACAGGTCGGCTCATCGGGACTCCTCACAGCGGACCTCACCTGGAATGGGCAACGCTGCAGTCGCCTCGGTGAGCTCCTGAGAGCCGACACCGTTGAGGTGATGAGTGTCGGCGAA
>JAAEOR010001161.1 GCA_024222895.1 Hyphomicrobiales bacterium
CACAGCTCAGCGGCAAGCTTGCGCAGGCTCTTGGCCGTCCACAGCAACGGTGTGTCCGGGTCGCCGTGCGTCGCCGGCTCAACCAGTTGGCGCAAGTCCTCGACCAGGGTCGGATCCTTGATCGACAGCCGCTTGCGACCGCCGCCAGGCCGGCGTACCCGGCCCGTCGGCGGCGTCACGACACCACGCAATTCGGCAAGACCGCGCCCGATCGTACTGCGCGCAATCCCGGTGGCCCGCGCCACCGCTTGCACCCCGCCGTAACCGGCCGCCTGCGCCTCCGCCGCCGCAAAGCGCCGACGGCCCTGCTCGTCAAGCAACGGCTCAAGGGCCAGAAAGCGCAAACGAATCGCTGCATCATCGATCATCTCGAATCTGCTACACCCACAGAGCCACCATGGGAATCCCAATACCAACCACCGGATTCAACAATTCTTGAACGAGCCCTAACGCCGGCGCATGCCGAGACCACTGACTGTCGCCTCAGAATTCCGGGAACGAACCGCGAGGATCCGGAGAGGCGTTTGCCCCGACGTCCGCAGGTGACTTGACAGACACGGTCGTCGGCTGCCCCATGGTGACTGTTTAAACCACCCAGGGCTCGGAGCACCATGCTGTATTCAAATTGGCTGAAGTGCGCGACCGTCGTAGCGCTCGCAGTGTCATTCTCTTCCGTGGCGATGGGGTCCACCGACGCCTTTCCACCCTGCGGGTCCTTCGTCCTGCAAGGTGGCGACTTCGAATATGTGACGATTGATGCCGGTGAGCCGGGACAAAGCATCGGCGACGAACGCCTCGGCGAGCGGGTGCTACTGGACACCGATGGTAATGCCGTCGGCGTGCTGCGATGGGTCTCGCGGGTGGTCGATGTCGTGGACGGCCAGGTCCATGACGAGGTGGCGCTCAATCAGCTCGTCTACTCGCTGCCGGACCGCGCAATCCACGCCACCGGGCAAATCCGCTATGAGGACATCCTCTCCCGGGACACCCAGCCATCGGACCAAAACTCGATCGTCGTCATTGGCGGATCGGACGCCTATGTGCGATCCCACGGCGAAATCGATGCGACGTTCACGTCGGACGGTCTCAGCCGGTTCGATTTTCGGCTCCACTGCGACGAGTAATACGGATTCAGTCCTCGTGCCCCACCTGCGGCCGGCCAGGATCTCCGTAAGATAAAGACCAGCCACGAGCGCCGGCGGCAGGCGCCAGCGATCGCAACCCGTGTAGCCCTACCTGCCGATTACTCCATGACCGTGTTGCCCTCGGCATCGAACTGACTGAGATAAGCGATCAAATTGGCGATATCCTCATCCTTCTTCAGTCCGGCAAACGGCATCTTGGTGCCGGGGATGAATTCTCGCGGCGCCCGCAGATAGACCGTTAGCGTTTCCACTTCCCAGGTGACGCCCGATTCCTTGTTGGCCTTGGAATAGCGATACTTCGGATAGGTTCCCGCCGTCCGGCCGATGATGCCGTTGAGGACCGGTCCGACGGCGTTGCGTGCGTCCGGCCCGACCTTGTGGCAGGTCGCGCATTTCTTGAAGACGATGGCCCCCTGCTCCGGATCACCAATCTCCTGAGCCTGGGCGGGGCCCAGTGGAAGGTACGCCGCGGCTATGATCGGCGCCAGATATCGTGCCTTCATTGTTCCCTGCCTTTTTCTCTTTGATCCAGCTGACAGCCGAAGGGCATATATCAATCTACGCCGAGAAAGCTATTGCGGCAGCGGTACACTTAATCATCACACTAAGTTGAGGACTGCTTGATTGGGCTTCGAACTCTGGAAAGCTCACCATCGGCGTGCGTCATCAGATGGCGTTTGATGGAGGAGCGCGTAATGAAATCGAGGACAATGGCCTTGACCAGCGTTGCCGCGGTGGTCGTGGCAGCCGGATTGGTCTTTCAGGTTCAACCGGCGGTCGATCAGACCCCGGTGTTTGGCGGGCCGGACGATGTGACCTATGCGAAAGCTCTGTGGACGGAGCTTGAGGAGGCGCGACTGGTTGGCGACAATCCCATCCACTCGTACTTCTATGCAGGCACTGAACCGCATGGATTCGTGCTGGAGATATTCGATACCGAACTTACCGTCGCCGAACACACCGGACGGGTGATGGTGAAAAATAATTACGGCCCCGAAGGCGTCGAACCGGAAGCTGTGTCGGACGACCCTGGCGGGCATCTGGCCGCGGTCACCGTGATGTTCAGGCGAGAGGCCGGATACGACGACGACAATAAGAACTGGTTCTGGGCGAAGTATTTGCCTAACGGCGAGCTCGACAAGAACCCGGCCGGGATGCAACTCGCCGGGCGCGTTGCCAAGGGCGCGGAGATGGGCTGCATCGCTTGTCACTCGGCAGCACCAGGCGACGACTACCTCTACGTAACGGACAGGCCCGACTAGGGCCAGGAAGAGCCGGCCTGCTATTCCGTTCGCCTCACGACGAGCGTAAGATCAGGCGGCTTCGCCTCAGAAATCCGGGCTGGATGACATCTGTGTGGAGCGCAGGTGTCCTCCAGTAACGGACTCACGAACGACGGCATTGCAACGTCGTCACCGATAAACACAACCCGATCATCTATGACGACAAGACCGGCAGGCTGTCCTACGACAAGAACGGCGACGGAACCGGTGGCGACACGCTGTTCGCTCGGCTCCACAAGAATCCGAAACTCGACCACAACGACTTCGACTTGATCTGAGGTCCGGCGGCCGAAGATGTGCACCGACACGAAGAACGCGAGGCGATAAATCCTCCGCCAGGCATCGCCGCAAACGCAAAGAGGCCCCCGGCCCCGCCGAAGCGGAGACCGGGGGCAAGAAGATCAGACGCAGCGGGCGTCGGTGACCACGGGCACCGCTCATTACCTTCCATAGTCGGCGGCTGGCTGAAAACCAAGGGTGCTTAATATTGACTCGTTTGACCGGAGTTGCCGCAGGGTTTGGCTAGGCGCGAGTGGCGACGTGGGAGTGGTGCCACGAGCCGAGCGCAACGACGCCCACAACCCGCGGAAACTCTGGCCTGCAGTGGCCCGAATTCGCCCGCCGAGCTGCGTTACGCCTCTCGAACGATGACCCCGTATCGCCCTTCAAGACGTGCCTTGTCGGCAGACGAATTGGGGCCATCAAACGGGTCAATATTAAGCACCCTTGGTATAAGGTAGTTTGGTTGAACCCCCGCCGACCACAGCACCGCTACCACCACGGCCAGCGCCACGATGGCACCGACCCAATGGCGCAGGGGCATCCAGCGTCGACCGGAACAAGCTTGTCCGGGCGACTCAGACATCCAGACCCGGGTCCGGTTCGTCGTAGATGATCCAGGTGTGCTTGGTCGCGTTACCAACGTGGATTATCCACACTCGGACGCGATTGCCTGTGCCGGGATCGATGACCCCCAGAGCCTCCACGTCGCCGACCGCCACGGTGCCGAGGCGGCCGATGATCCCGCACACACCGGTCGCCTGTCGCGCCATGAACAGATCGGCGCCCTTGTTGAAGTCGGCCTGATAAGCGGCGACCAGCTGGCGCAACGCCTCCTCTTTCCAGCAGTGTAGAACAGGCCGATCGGTGATGGTGCCCTGGAAGCCGGAGGCCGGCGGTTCGGCAGGCGCAGCGGTAGCGGACAATAGAAGAGCGGCCGCGGCCGCGAGGGCACGGAGAAACATGACGGTTTCCTTTCTTCAAGAGGCGGGCATCTGGCCCTTGAGGCAGCGGGTCACGCTGCTGCGGTTTCACCGACGCGCATGGAACCGCGGCGACGGCTGGCGGACCGGTGGTCGGCGGCTTTGCCGCCGTGTCGGCGCGATTTCAACAACCCATGTGCGCTCATGCTTCGCGCCGGGTTGTGTCGACATTTTCCAAATGGGGGGTTCGCCCTGCAGGGAAGCATGCACCATGATGGCCTTCGCAACAGGGCTTCGGGAGGCAGATCGGCGCGAGCATTCACGCTAATCGAAGAGGCGCCCACGAACGAATCCCGAGGCGGCGGGCCGGATGGCGAGTGGGTTGAACGGTAGGCGACCACCGGGCCCGCCATCCTGGCGCTGCCGATTCAGCGTGCCCCGCTCGGTCAACCGGGCGCCCTCAGCGCGGGACCCGGTCGATCAGGCTATCGACCTTTCGTTCGATTCGGACGGTGGTTTCGTTGAGGCCGGCCAGCTGAGTCTCGACCCGGATAATCCTTCCGGACAGATCCAACGATGTTGTCCGAGCGTCGTTGGCTTCGAGATGAGCCACGCGGGTCTCCAGTCGCGCGACGAAGACGACCAGACCAATCGTCTGGACAATGATGGCGAAGATCATCGCCAGCGGTACCCGCTTGTCCAGGTGCCAGCCGGAGCCCGGTGGCGTACCGTCGGCTTTGGAAGATGCCACCGGATGGGTGTCCATAGTCAGGGGGTCCTGTTGCCGGCGGCGCCACTCTTCGCACCGAGCGCATTCGGGGCGCTGAACCACGTGATGACGTAGCCGACGAGGAAGCCGCCGACTGCCTGACCGACCATCAAGCCAAGTTGTTCGATATTCGGCAAAACGCCGGCCGCGAACCCGTCGGCAAAGGCATCGACCACCGAGCCGGTAACGGCGAGAACCGCGCCGGCAAGGCCACCGGCCCTGCCCTTGATGGCAGTATTGCTGATCAGGCCGGTAATGAGCTGCTTGAGCATGGCAATATCCTCGAGGTTATGAGACTGGGTCATGAGCGTTCACACCAGCGGTGACCAGCGGGTGCGTTGCGAAAACTGATGAGCGCAAGGGCGGCCCGCCGACCGCGTGGAAGGAACGCTCCTCATCGCTGAAGTGGCCAGATGTTTGCCCGCGGCGACCTGGCTGTTGAGTTACAGACGGTGTGATCAGAGCCAGCGCATCCACTGCGGTGGATCACCGTAGAAAGCTCGGCCATTTAGGTCTTTTGACCAGCAGCCGCCGCGAAATAGCTATTCGATCAGGCCCCGAACCGACTCCCGGCTTGATGGTCAGACGACCCAATACGAGCGCCGGGCTGCCGCTGCCTAATGGGGCACAGCGTTTTCAGTAAGACGGATCGCAGTCCGGCCAGGTGCCTTGCACCAGATTTCGGTGCACAGTTGCCGCCCATCCTCGACGGGGCGAATCGGGGCGCGAGATGAAGGCACACTTCACGGATTGGCTGATCGCCATCACGATCGCGATGTGGTCGGCGGTCAACATCGCGGCCCCCTCGCCATGGCTGAATGCACCCGTGGAAGAAACACTGGCGCTATGGGTCGGAGGATGGGCGATCGTATTCGTCCCGTCCATGGTCGTCGCTGCGATCACATCGGTCGGTGCCAAGGCGCGGGTGACCCCGCTGCTGTCGCCGGTCATCGCCGGAAGCCTGGTGGCCGGCGTCATCGTGTTGTTGGTCTATCTCACCCGCACCGCCCTGCCGGCGTAATACCAAGGGTGCTGAAATATTGACTCGTTTGACTGGAGTTTCCGCAGGGTTTGGCAAGGCGCGATTGGCGACGTGGTACTGGTACCACGAGCCGATCGCAACGACATCCACAACGCGCGGAAACTCCGGCCTGCGGTGGCCCGAATTCGCCCGCCGAGCTACGTTACGCCTCTCGAACGATGACCCCGTATCGCCCTTGGAGACGAGCCTTGTCGGCAGACGAATTGGGGCCATCAAACCGGTCAATATTAGGCACCCTTGGTATAAGCGCCAGGACACGCATATATCCCGGTCGCTCGGTGATGAACACTTTTGTGGCCCACCGCCATGATTGCAACGTTGTCGCGTAGGGCCGCTTCTGCTGACGGGCTTGTGCGCTCTATCGTCCGCTCCTCCTCCGCGAGGGCTGGGACCCAGACTCTCTTCTTGCTGGATTCCCGCCTGCCTGCACCAATCAGCGGTTTTGACTTGGCGCCAGAACCACTGCTCAAATGATCGGACAACTGGGCCCGACTCAAGACCCTTGCTTGCGGGTCAAGATGACTGCGGCCGCGGCCGACAGCAGGGTCGCCGCTGCGTAGAACCAGATCCCGGCCTGGGTCGCGGCCTCCGCCAGACCGCTGGTCTTCGCTGCGAAGATCGCCAGTGCGACGATCAGCACATCGGCCATCGACCATTTGGACAGCACGCCGAGCCGCTCGACCCAGTGGAGTCGTTCGGGCGTATAGGCCGCCATATGAAGCACAATGAGCTTGGCCGCTGGAAAGGCGACCGAAAACAGCCCGACCAACGCCGCGATCAGCCGGTCGTCGTCCTGCCACAGCCCGGTGAGGATTTCGATCAGCGACGGCCGCTCGGAAAACAACAGGAAGGATTCGAACACCGCAATCGGCAGCACCAGCCCGAGGCCGAAACAAAGCGTTGCGACAAAGAGTACAACCGGAACAACAGCGACCAGAAGTCTCATGCCAACACCGCCTCGCGGCGGTCTTCCGATCCCCGGCAGTACTGTACAATTGAGTCATTGAACCGGATCGGTCCACTCCGGCTGCACCGGCGGAACGCCGTCATTGCCTGCTCCATGGTATTCACGTCGGTCAAACGCCTAGGGTCCCCGTACTGGACTGCCCGCTCTGATCTGCACGACGTCGAGTATTTCTTCAATGCCCGACGGCGGTCGCAGATGCCGGGCCATCACAGCTCGTGGCGTTCAGAAAGAGGTTCAGCCGGATCGTTTCAGTGCTTCAAAGGTAATCAGAACTTGGTCGTGTGGCCGCCAAGCGCGAACCGCGCGAGCAGCGACTGTGGCCCTGCCAAGTCTGTACTCGGTCGATCGTCAGGCAGCGAACACGATGATCGCCGCCACGATCACGATAAACACTGCGCCAACAACGACAGCTCGCCACGAGAAACCGACGCTGGATCCCGCCCCCGGCCCTGGACCGTCCGGCTTCGGCTGGGTCACCGCGGCGTCGAGCGCCGCCCGTGTCTCCGGTCCAACCACTCCGTCGACGGTCAACCCCTGGCGAAGCTGGAACGCCTTGACTGCTGCGACCGTCTTGTCGCCGGCGATCCCGTCGATCGGACCGACCGCAAAGCCGAGACTGGCGAGCTGGCGCTGCCAGGCGCGGATCTCGTCCGAGCCGACCACCAGCGGCTCCGGTGTTCCCCCGCCGCCACCCAACGCCGACTTCAGTTCGCGCGCGACATTGATCCGCTTGCCGCTCGACCAGTCCGGCGTCGAGTTGGAGGTAAGCCGCGTGAACTCGGTCATCGTTCCGTCATTCGACCAGCGGCCGTCGAAGAACAGATCGCGCTCCTTGGTCCGGCGACCGATAATCTCGGGCGGCTTGCGCCAATTCATGAACGCGGCGCGGGCGCCGGCAATGTCACCGGCCTTCCACAACTTCACCCATTCGGCGCGGCCGATGGCGCCAGTGTTCCAGTGAAACGACAACGCCGCGGCGAACTGCGACTTGGTCAATGTGTGGCCGGCGAACGCCGTGCGCACGGCTTTGGCGTAGGTCTCCAACGCCCAGGCATATACAGCCAGGCAGTGTTCGAGCGACTGCGGTTTGCCGATATAGCGGGTCACGTCGTGGCCGCTGCCGCTGGTCAGCCCGACGCTCCAGGTCCAGACGCCGACGCTGTCCTTGTAGGCCTGGCGGACAATGGCTTCGTGCGAGGCGATCTCTATCGCCACGTCGTAATCGATACGATTGCTCATGGTGGCTGTTCCTTAAGTGAAGGGAAGCGTCGAGGCCAGCGGACCGCCCTCCTCTCGCCGGAGATGGGTGGTTCGCCGGGGTCAGAGTTTCGGGCCAGGGGCAGGGAGAAACAGGGGAATGGCGTCCGCGCGGGATACCCTTTGCGAACGGCCTCGATCCTGCGGGGCCCGCGTTCGAAAGCGACCCGGAGACCTGATGGACCCGGCGATCGAGGCATTGGATGTCAAGTGCTAACGGGTCGCATGCGGCGTCAATGAAAAAGCCGATCCTGATGGAGCAGCCCTCGGTTGTGTGGTATGGTCGTTAAATGCGCCGCGCTCTCTTCTGGTCTTGTCTGTCGCTTGCCGCTGCACCCGCTGCCCTGGCGGGTGTTATGCCGCACGGTTTCGGGAGTAAGGGTGGCTGCGAGTGGGCCAGGGCTAATCCGAACATTAGCTTGATATCCGACACCTCGGTTTACTACGACGGTGCGGCGGAGCTGCGCTTCTGGGAGACGGCGTGCGATCTCTCACCCCTCGGGGACGGCAAGATGAACGGTAACTGTTCCGGCGAAGGCGAGAGTTTCGAGAGAATTTTCACGGTGTCGGGATCAGGAGATTCGGTTGAGCTGACCAGTGACACCGGCGGTGCTTGGACCCTTCACCGCTGCAGGTGATGCCTCCGATGGGTCCGCCCGCAGTTGCGGCTGCTTCCTCCTCACAGACATCGGGGTACGAGCATCGCGCGATCACCTGTTTATCGGCTCCGACGCTTGCTGAAGGCGCGTCGCGAAATTTTTTTCACGCGGCCCCGCGTCGGCCGACCGTCCTCTCTCGTAGCGCACTATGGGCTGAGCGCTGGCACCCCGGCTACGCGCCGGGCGATGGCGTCCTTTAAGTCGCGAGGAAGTGTCACTTCGGTCTTTTTTCGCACGGCGAAGTCGTCGAGCATCGCCTCAAGCAAACGCGCATTATCCTGAATGGACTGCTCGGCATCGGCCGACTCGGCGCGTAGACGGGCCGCTTCTGCGTCCTGGTCTGCCTGCCATCGGGCATAAGTCCGCATGGCATCTGCCGTCCATGCAGCGCGTATCTCCTTCTGCACTTCGCTCGGAAGCCCGGAGATGTCTGCGCCCGGGTGATAGGTCCGTTGCAGCGTCCGGACGCCCTTCCCGTTGTAGAGGCCGACCCGCGCGACTGCGAGCGGCGGGTCGAAGTGCAGCGTGTGGGTCATGCGTCAGTCCAATAGATCAACGTCACGGACATGTTGTAGTAGTTGGCTGAGGACATGTTGCCGGCGCCAATGATGGCCGACGACTTGCCCGACCCGGACACCCGATATTTGTAGGTTGAGTTTGCCAGAATCAGCGGGTTGATTTGGGTGTAGCCGGTCCCCCAGCTCAGCGTGAAAAACACGTAGATCGGCGTCCCGGTGATCGAACGAGCCGGCGTGTATGGCAGTCCGGAAACGATGAAGTCGCCCGACCCGGTTCCGATCGTCGGTGTGAACTGAAGGTTCACGTCCGCAATCACGACCGGCCCGAACTTCTTCCAGGTGATTGCGTCTTGCGACATCGAGAATGACGACGTCCCCGGCGTTGCAAAAGCGATGGTGACCGCGCCTGATCCGGTATCGGTCAGCTCAGCCGCGAGCGCGTCCGCGTCGGCAAGCTTGAGCAGGGTATGGGCATATCCTGAGATATGCGGGACGATGCGCGCGGTCATGAGTCAGATGCGATAAGTGTGAACGTCGCCCTGGCTGTCGACATAGCCGCCGGTCCCGCTTTCGGGGTCGGTGAAATAATCGTACCGGGAACCGCCGCTGACAGGGTCGAAGTTCCGGCTCTTCCAGTTCTGGTCCCCGAGGTAACGACCAGCCTCGGTTCCTCCGGAAGATGGCCCCGGCCCGGACACGCTCCTCATCGTGCCAGAGAAGCCGTTCGGCGTGTTGTAGGAGGTCGGGGGGATGGAACGACCGTTGAAGGGGTTGAAGCCGCCGCCTGGGCCATTGCCGTTGATCAGGTTGTCAACAGCGCTGCTGACGGTCTGGCGAACCATTTCGGCTACCTGCGGGCTTACCGTCATCGCGGGCTGCACGATGCTGTCGAAGTCGCCGGGGCTCGCCGAAATGCCGGCGCCGGGAGATGTTGCAATTGCTGACCGCGGTCGAATATCAAGCGGCGACGCGGTGGCCAGGGTGGCTCGCGTTGGTCCAGCGTAGTCGCTCCACCCCTCTTCGCCCTCCCCAAGTATTGCCAGGCCGGGGCGCCGCTCAAGTCGCGCGGGCTCGGCGGACAAATTGAACGCGCCTGAGCCCATGCCGGCGGATCGGGCCGCCAACTCTGCCGCGGCGTCCGACTGGCCCACCGTCGGCGCATCGTTCAGGCCGGCCGGCGTCATGTCGATAGCATCGGGGACATCCAGCGACCGTGTCGGCGGCAAGCTGTTCGGCACCTCGCCGAGCATCGCGTTGAGCGGCGCGCCGGCCTCGTACAGCCGCGACTGGTCCTTCATCGCGACGTGAGGGCTGTTCAAGCCTGCGCCGGGTCCGGGTGGCAGCGTGACGTTCGCAAACGGCGGATTGAACCAGCCGTCGACCGTGCCAAATGCCCGGCTCCAAAACGATGGCTCCGGGGATGGCATGGTGCCGATGACGGGCGGCCTGGATGCGAAGGCATCGGCAAACCGACCAGACGGCGCGTCCGACGGCGGAACCGGACGAGGAAGGCCGGTGACATGCTCATTCGGCGGAGCGCGGTTGACAGGGGAGTGATAGGCGAAGGCATGGTCGAACCGATCGGCAAGCGAATCGGACGGGGGAACAAGGGCGAAAGGTGATGGCGGGCCGTAGAGCTCGTCGCCTCGCGTCGCCAGGGTTGGCGGCTCACGTCGCGGATTGGGGCGCGGGAGGGGAACGGGCGCTCCATACGCAAGGACTGGCGCGTTGTTTGGCGGCCCGAATTTCCCGGCACCGAGAACCGCCCGCGGCGGGCGCTCGGTAGGGAGCGGCGGAAGAGCCGGCGGCATGGTCTGCGGCGTCCCGAAGGCCATTGCCGGCGCTGCGTCCAGGTTTCGGCGCGGGTTCACCCGAGGCCACGGCGGTGTCGACCTCCGCGGGTTGGCGGCAACGTGTTCGAGAACGGCCGGCGTCACGTCGCTGCTGATGCCGAGCCGGTTGCCCATGCGGTAGCGTCGGACCGCGTCCCGCGTTCTTAGACCGATCACACCGTCGATCAGGCCCGGGTCCTGCCCGCGCGCCTTCAAATCGGCCTGCAGCTGGCGGACCTGGTCCTTGCCCGGATCAAGTGGCTGATAGCTGATATCGGTCGCGCGGCCGTGATGACCGGACGGTTCCGGTGTGTAAGGTGGCAGTGTGTCGACCAGGGCACGCGCCAAGTCCCGGTCGACGGCATCGCCGCCATCGATTCCCCTCGCCTTCCGGAACGCGGCTGCAGCCTCCCGTGTCCGTGGTCCGACGATGCCGTCAATGGGCCCCGGGTCGAACCCCTGTTCGGCCAGGATGGCCTGAATGTCCGCCACCTGCTGTTGCTCGAGCGCCGCCGCCGGCGGCGGCGTCATCGGCAGAAAACCCGGATTCATCACGGTCTGCGATGGGCTGGTGTTGTCGCCGGACTCCGGCGTATCACCGCGGACTGCTGCCGCCGTCATGCTGGCGCTGATGTCGGGCGGGTTGCCGGCCAGGATGGCATCCCACAACGCCGCGGCGCTGGCATCATCGTCCCCGGCGGCGATGGCTGCGATATCAATCGGCTTGGGCTGGATACCGCCATTTATGCGGGCCAGCCGCTTCCGACCTCCTTCTGACAGTCCCTTCTCCCAAGAGCCCTGACTCATGCCGCCGCCGCTGATGTCGAGGTGCATCTGATCGAAGGTGTAATCGCCTCCGAAGTACCCGCCAAAACGGAACGTGTCGTCGAGTTCCGGGAACCTCTGTCGCTGGTACCGGCGCGCACGGTGAGCAAAATCCTCATAAAAGTGGAAGGTCGCAGCGCTTTGAAAGTTGCCCAGCGGCCTGCCGGACGCGTCGTAGATCTGTATGTCGATCGCGCGTCCGGTAGGATGATTCCTCGTCCCGCTCTCGCGGCTGTTCGCACCTCCATCGGGTGTGACAGCGACTCGGTAGGGAAACGTCCTGGCGACCTCGCGCACAATCTCGACGAGCCGCCAATCGACGTTCTTTATCCGTGCCGAAGCCGGCTCTTCCAGGGAGCGGCCGGAATTCTTGATTGTCTTGGCTTCAGGTTGTGCCATGGCTATTGCCTCATCCGGACGGTGTGCCTATTTATAGGAAATGCGAGGAAAACTTTCCTGCGTTTCCCTGCTGGTGTTATGCGCGCTCGCTTCCACAGCCAGCGCGCAAAGCAGTACTTTTGGGTCGCCTCTCGCCTGTAAACTGTACGACTTGGGTGGCAAGGAAGCGGTCGCCACAAATGGCGGAACACTCGGTTATGCTTTTGAGGACGACCCGGACGACCCGCTCCTGCTGCTAAGGCCCGATCAACTACTAAGCTTCGAATGGTCATGCCGGTTTGAGGCCGCGCCATCGACTGGCCCGGTTACCGCTTTCTGCGAGGAAGCCGGCGACCAGTCGCCTACAGCCGAAGTCATCACTTTCGAAATTGCCGGTGATACCGCCACCCTCATATTCGACGACGGCAGGACATACGCCCTGCGGCGCTGCGAATAGCGCCAGTGTTGTCGCTCCGTCCTCTTGGCATCACCGTCGCGCTTTTTCTCGTCGCCCTGTTGGCGTTCAGGCCCGCGTCGTTCCCGCTGATCATCCTGTTTGCCGCAGTGTGCATCGGCCTCGCCGTGCGCTGGTTGTCAGTCCGCCGAGCCCGGAAGCGCTGGGCCAGGCTCCAGGGGTGGGCAAAGCATCGGCGCAGCCATTCTGTCGATGCCGCCACCTACCCGGGTTGCGAGGCGTCGGGTCCGCTGAAGGCCTTCTCTCGCCACTGAGCGTTCCGCCGCCACGCATTGCGCCTTGGCTCGTGCCCTCCACCGTCGCTGGATTTCAATACCAGGGTTTGAAAAAGGCGTGGATTCGCTCAGCGGTATCTTGCCGGTCAGCCCGACTCATGCCTCCGCCGAGCCATTCCGGATCGTTCTGATAATACATTTCCGCGACCCCCAGCCCCTGCGGCCAGGCCCTGCCGGTCTGGCGTTCGACCATGATGTGATCGCCGCTATAGAGCGGATCCATGTATGCACCAACGCCGGCGAATATTCGCGCCAGGCCCGAGTTTTCATCGTTGTATGCACCGATCAGACCGGGCCGGTGAGACAGGCCCAGAAAGCCATGCTTGAAAACATCTCTGTCGGGTATGCGTTTCATGGCGGTATCGCTCCTGTCGGCCCATGAGCAGAGATTAAAGAGGCCGGATCGCGTGCTCTGGGTGGTCTTAAGACCCTGACGGGCAGGCCGCGCCGACAGCCTTCGACCGGTCGACCTGACCCGGTCCTAACCCCCGAGCAGACCGGCAATGCCGCCGAGCCCGGCGCCGAGCAACGGCATGCCGATCGCGGCACCCGTCCGCAGGCCGCCGAGGGCGCCGGCCGCGGCGCCACCCCATGGATTACCCGCGTTGGAAACCTGACTGGTTGTCGTGCCGTAATTGCCTCCGCCGCCGATCTGACCTGAATACCAGCCGAGGCGGTTGAGGTCCGCCATGTCCTTGGCGGTGAACTTGTTCATCTTGCCTTCCAGCTTGGCAGCATCGTAGCCCTCCCGTGCCGCGCCCACACCAGCCAGTCGTTCCCAGGGTGCATATTGGAAGTCGTAGGCGCCGGGCGCCGCCGACAGGCCGGCCATCTGGTTCTGGACACCCATCTGTTCGACGCCGGTAATGTCGCCCAGCAGGCCGCGCTGCATCATGTTGTTCCGATGCCAGTTGTCGGACGCCATCTTGTTGCGGAACTCGCCGACCTGATCGGCAATGGTTCCCGAATGAGCCGCTGAGCCGAATGCCGAGCCGCCGAACTGGCGGGTGATGTCGTCGCCGAGCTTGCCGGCCTGCGTATCGATCACGCCCTGGAAGGTTTCGTTGTTGGTATTGCCAAGCAACGCGCGATAGCTGGACACATCCGGATTGTAAGCGCCACCCACAAGGTCGCCGACAAAGCCCGTCGACTGCTTGCCGAGCTTGTGCCCGCCCTTGGCAATTTTCGCCATTTTGCGAAGCGCGTTGTCGGTCGCGCCGGACTCGTCGACATACCATTTGCCGGGAAACGGGTTGAAGCCCAGCCCCTGCCTGTAGAGGCCCTTGGCGTCCTTGACAGCACCCTCGACTTTCTTCTTGAAATAGGGAGCTTGCGTGTTGACCGTCTGGCCTTGTTGCGTCCTGTTACCCATCGTTCAGCCTTTTTTCGAAACCCTGTTCATCCTGGAGGTAGCCGCGGCGTTTCAGTTCCCTGATCCATCCCGGCCGACCGCCGCCGCGTATTCGGTCGAAGCCACGCTGCCGGACGCGCTGCTCGAAGTCGTCGAGGACTTCGCCGCCCCACCGGAACCAGCCGTTGCCGGCGAACGCATCCAGCATCGCAAAGGGGCCGCAGTCATCTTCGTGTTCGCTGGTCGCCGCCGCACCGGCGATCCGGCCGTTCTGGGAGATCACCCACAACAGCATGTGGCGGGTCCGGGCGCGACCAATGATGGTATC
>JAAEOR010001162.1 GCA_024222895.1 Hyphomicrobiales bacterium
GATCACGTCCGCGACCACCTTGCAATGGGCTGGTCGCCAGAGCAGATCGCCGGCCGGCTCAGGCTGATGGGAGCTGAGCACACGGTCAGCCACGAGTCGATCTACCGCTTCATCTATCGCCGGTCGGTGTGCCGCGAGAAGCTACACCGCTACCTGGCGCGGGCCAAGGCGAGCCGGGGCCGCCGCTATTTCAAACGCAGGCGCGAGCCGCTTCCTGGCCGCCGCTCCATCCACCAACGCAGCCAAGACATTGATAATCGTCAGGTCTTCGGTCACTGGGAAGGCGACCTCATGCAGTTCCGCACCCAACGCGGAAATCTCCTCACCGTGGTCGAGCGCCAGAGCCGTTTGGTCCTCGCCGCCCCCCTGCCAACCAAAACAGCGGAGAACACTGCCAACAGCCTTGCCGGCGTCTTCTCAGCCCTGCCAGCCGCGGCAAGACAGTCGATCACATTCGACAACGTCCTATATTCGGAACGGACGGCAGATTTGGGCACTGGGTCGTTGCCGCGTCGGGCGATCCCGACACGTTTAAGTGTGTCGCGTGTTCAGCGCGTCGTCAAC
>JAAEOR010001163.1 GCA_024222895.1 Hyphomicrobiales bacterium
GGAAGCGATTGCGGAAATCGGGCCCGGCGAGCCGCTCGGAGAGCTGGCGTTCTTCGCCGGCGTCAAGCGGACCGCGAACGTGGTTGCCGCCCGCGACAGCAAGGTGATGGTTCTCAGCAAAGAGGACTATGCGCGGATCGTCCACGAGCTGCCCGGCATCGTGACCGCCATCCTCGCTTCGGTAGCCAGGCGGCTAGCGCGGGTGACCAGTGCCAGTCCCGCCATGCGGCCGAAGAAACCGCGAACCGTTGCCCTGTTGCCGATCGGTACGGATGCGCGCCTTCCCGACGGGTTTGCATCAACGCTCGCCGAAACGATGGCGCCATCGATTGCGGTGGTTCTCTCGCCAGAGACGCTTCCCGAATGGGCGCGCGGCGAAGACGAAGATCGGCTCCGCGAACAGATCGCCGCGCTGGAGAGGGACGCCGACATTCTCCTCTTCGCTATGGAGCGGCGCGACAACCCGTTTGCCCGCGCCTGCCTGAGCCTCGCCGACCATCTGCTACTCGTGGCCCCGGCCTCGGAGAGCAGCGGTGAAGCGACCACACCGGACGGGTTTGAACGCCACGCCGCCGGTCTTTTCCTGGTGGCCGACCGCGCCCTGGTGGTATGGCGGCAGACCGCCGCCCAACCGATCGCCGATACGGACAATTGGCTCGCCCCGCGTGAGGTCAAGCTTCATCATCACGTCGCGCGCGACAGCCGGGCCGACTTCGCGCGGGTCGGCCGGTTCCTCTCCGGATCGGCGCTTGGCCTGGTGCTCGGCGGTGGCGCGGCGCTCGGCTGCGCCCATCTCGGTGTCGCCAAGGCTCTGCAGGAAGCCGGTGAGCCGATCGATTTCTTCGGTGGCACCAGCGTCGGCGCCGCCATGGCCGGAGCGCTGGCCCTGGGCCTGACCCCGGATGAGATCGTCGACCTCACCGAGGAAATGTTTGTCCATCAGCGTGCGATGCGACGCCTGACCATCCCGCTGCACAGCCTGCTTGACCATCGGGTCTTCGACGCTCAGCTCCGGCGCAATTATGCCGGCAGGGCAATCGAGGACCTGCCCTTCAACTTCTTTGCCGTGTCGGCGAGTCTCACCAGCAACGACGCTCACGTCCATCGCAAGGGGCCGACCTGGGAGGCGGTCCGGGCCTCGGGCGCCATCCCGGGAATCCTGCCGCCCTTCATCACCGGCGCCGGCGAGGTGCTGATCGATGGCGCGATGATCGACAACGTACCGGTGGCAATCATGCGCAAGCTCAAGATCGGACCGAACGTTGTGGTAAGGCTGAGGCGGCCGCGGCCCTGGCGGGTTCGGGCCCGCTATGATGGTTTCCCGGCGCCCGGCGCCGTACTGCGCAACATCCTGACCCGACGGACACGGTCCTATCCGTCTCTCTCAAACGTCCTGGTCCGCGGCATGATCATGGCCAGCGAACAGCGGCTTGGCAGCGTCTCGACCGAGGGTGACCTGTTCCTCGTGCCGAAGGGCACCGCAGGCGTCGGGTTCATGGACTGGAAGAAAGGCCGCCAGGTCGCCGACGCCGCCTATCGCCACACGGCCTGCGTCCTGAGCGGGGCGGGAAGCGTCAGCGCCCTGATCGAAGCAAACGCCTGACGGCGGCGCGCGGCGGTCGCGGCGGGTCGCGGCTCCCGGCGGCTCTTGACCCCGGCAACGCCAGATAGGATGCTCAGACGCAATCGGCGCGTGCACAAGCCGTTCCGGGGAATTGCCCGTGAGTGAACCGGACCAAAATAGCCCTCTGGCCGTCGCGATGCGCCATGCCGCGGCGGACGACCTGCCCGCGGCC
>JAAEOR010001164.1 GCA_024222895.1 Hyphomicrobiales bacterium
AATCACGGCGCGGACCTTAGAGGATCGATCGGGACTCGTAGGACGCCGATGCTCGGCCGACGTTGGGAGGGAGTTGCCTGGGTAAGATGGCGCTCGTCGCGGGTGTAGTTCAATGGTAGAACCTCAGCTTCCCAAGCTGATAACGCGGGTTCGATTCCCGTCACCCGCTCCAAGCGAGAGCCCTGGTAATCAGGGGTTTCAAGCCCAACCCACTGGATCGCCACTGGCCTTCGTGCCTACAGTGTGCCTAGAACAACGGCGAACAGTAGGCACGAGTGGCGAGTAGCAGGCCCTTCGGCAACATCCGAAAGCTCCCGTCAGGTCGCTACCAGGCGCGCTACTGGCACCTCGGCAAGCAGGTCCCAGCGGACACAACCTTCGCCACGAAGGCCGACGCCCGAGCATGGCTGGCGACCATGGAGACCGACCTGTTCTCGGGACGCCACGTCGACCCATCGAGCGGCCGGGAGCGGTTCGGGGTCTTCGCTGAGCGATGGCTCGAGTCTCGCGATCTCCGTCCGCGGACACTCGACACCTACGCCTCGCAACTCGCCCACATCCTCGAGGAATTCGAGGCCGTCGAGCTACGGAAGATCACGCCGTCCGCAGTCCGAGCCTGGCACGGCCGCCTGTCGAAGTCGGGCCTCCACGCCAACACGGTGGCCAAGGTCTACCGACTGTTCCGGACGATGCTGGACACCGCAGTAGACGACGGTCTCTTGCGAACGAACCCGGTCCACATCAAGGGCGCTGCCGTCGAACTGTCCATCGAGCGCCCGATGCTCGACTGGGACGACATCGAGCGCATCGCCGATGCGATTCATCCGAGGTTCCGGACGCTGGTGTGGGTCGGTGCCACCTCGGGCCTGCGCTACGGCGAGCTCACTGGCCTCACCCGACGCCACGTCGACATCGACGACCGATCGCTCCGGGTCGACCAAGCGCTCTCGTTCGTGAAGGGCCAGGGCCCGACCCTCGGCCCGCCGAAGTCAGCAGCAGCGCACCGCACCGTGGTCATCCCGAGCGGGGTGACCGAGATGCTCGCAGCTCACATCGAGGAGTACGTCGCAGATGAGCCCGACGCGCTCGTCTTCACCTCGGTGAAGGAGAGCCCGCTCGTCAACCGCTACTTCGCCCCCTACTGGAAGAAGGCGCTGAAGGCAGCCAGCCTCGACGACACGATCCGATTCCACGACCTCCGCCACCACGCCGGCACCTCTGCGGCGACGGCCGGAGCCTCGCTCCGCGAGATCATGGCCAGGATGGGTCACGCCTCTTCAGATGCATCGCTTCGCTACCTCAAGGCTTCGGCGCGCCGTGATGCCGAGATAGCGGAGGCTATGGAGCAACGGATGGCGGAGGACCGTCGCCGATGACCATCAAAGACGCCCGACACCCGCCTCAAGGGACATGATGAGTTACTACCAGCAGCTTGAGCTCGACCTCAGCGACCATAGACTCGCGGCCCTTCGACCCGGCCAGCGGGGTGCGATTCACTCGCTCCGCGGTTACACGCTGTCTCGCAGCGACAAAGCAGCGTTGGTTTCCCTGCCGACGGGCTACGGGAAGAGCGAGATCATCGCCATTGCGCCAGCAATTTTCCGCGCCCGGCGAACGCTTGTCATCGCTCCCTCAAGGATCGTTCGAGACATGCTCGGCGAGCGAATCAAGGACCAGCAGTTCCTGCGCAAGTCGGGGATAATCGACGCATCGGTTCCGAAGCCGAGCGTGGCGACGCAGAGCCAGCGCATAGACACAACCGCCGCATGGCACAACCTCGCCAGCGCCGACGTCGTCGTGGCTCATCCACAAGCCCTCAGTCCGAGAAGCGAGGCGATCCCCGCTCCACCAGATGCCGAACTCTTCGACCTGATCGTGTTCGACGAGGCGCATCACCTAGCTGCCCAGACGTGGTCCGCACTCCTGGCAGCTTTCCCGAACGCCGAGGCTGTCGGCTTCTCCGCAACACCCTTCCGGCGCGATCGTCTCCCGCTCCCCGGCCGAGTGATCTTTGACTACCCGCTTCACCGGGCGGTAGACGACGGACTCTTTGCTCCCATCACGTACCAGAGTGTGCCTTCCGACCAAGATCTGCCAGCACGCGACCGCGCCGTCGCCGAGGCTGCAATCGCCGAACATCAACATCGCAGCCAAGCACACCCTGATGTCGCAAGGCTCTTGGTTCGTGCCGACACGATCGACCGCGCCGAAGAGCTAGCTCAGCTCTACAGGTCCATCGATTCGTCGATCACGCTCGAACTCGTCACGTTCAAGACGCCGGCAAAGCAACTAGCTGCGATAGAGGAGCGGCTTCGAGCTGGACGCAGCGACGGCGTTGCCTTCGTCGGTGTGCTCGGCGAGGGCTTCGACCTCCCTTCTTTGAAGATCGCTGCGTATCACAATCCACATCGATCGCTTCCGGTCACTATCCAGTTCGCAGGCCGAATCGCGAGAACGGGCGATGTTGATGAGCCTGGCCTGCTCCTTGCGGCCGCAGCTTCGCACCCTGAGATCGTTGCTGAGCTCCACCGGGACAACCAGCGATGGGATCTCGTCATCGACGGTCTTGCGGCAGACTTCCAAACTCAACCAACTCGGCTGTGGAGCGCCCCCGAGGTCGATCCGTCCGCAATGATTGACGCCTTTACCGAGGAGAACTTCCGGACCTATGGGCTCGCTCAGGCTGCAGCACTCGAGCAAACGCCTGACCTCAGCGACCTTCCCTCCTACGTCGACATCGACCACTGCTTCTTCGTTGAGGGATCCGAGGGGCGTGACGAGGCGCGGGTCCTCGCACTGATTGAGCGACCGGACATCGCCACGTACGCGCTCCTCATCGAACGGCGACATGACCTCACTTGGCTACGGGCTACCCCCGACAACTACGCCGAGAACGATCACCTCGTGTTCAGCGTCGTCGACAGATCGCAAGGAGGCCACTGGTTGTTCGTGAGGTCTACTCTCCCTGAAAAGCTGACGTCTGCAGTGCTCGATGAGTTGATCGGAGACCGCGAGCCACCTTCCGGGGTGGCCCTCGCCCAGTTCGAGGCACAGTTGTTCGCGACCGGTGACTACACCGCCTTGGGACAACGATCGGCCCACCCCGCAACGGCAGGAGTGAAGACCTATGAAACAGGAGCTGGGCGCAGCGTGCAGCAGTCCGTTACTCCTGACGACCAGGTGCTTACCGCAGCAGGTCACGCAATAGCTGTGTCTTCTGCCCCCGGTGAACGCCGACAGGTTGGTGTCGCTTTCGAGAGCCACAAGGTCTGGCGCCACGGTTATCTGAACCTCGACCAATACCATTCGCTTGGGGTGGACATAGCCGACGCGCTGGACAACGGGGCGGTAGACGCCAGGGTGGCCGGACTCCGGGTTCCCGGTGGTCAACTAGATGCATCGGCACTCCCGATCGCTGCGGAGATGGACCTGGCGCTCGATCCGCACGGGTCGGCGCAGCTAGTAACGGACGGCGGCACGTATGAACTCCGTCGGATTGAGATCCTTGCGCGGCGACCCAAATCTGGCGGCGAGATCCTCCTTCTACTCAAGATCCCTGGGCGCCGCACGCCGGTCTCGACCATCACGATCGACCCGAATGGCACACCCCTCACAGCGGATGGGGACATCGCGCGGGAAGGCGCGACAGAGCCGATGCTCACTGCGCTCCTTCACGCTCCGCCGAGTGTCTTTTTCAACGACGGGAGCTTTCTCCGCGGCGCCGGGGGGCATGTCGCCGCACCTGAGCACAGCGCCGACTATCTGCGCGTTGCCAACTCGGTGCCGAAACTTGATAGCGAGCCCTATCGGGCCCTCTCGGAAGCAAACCAAGTCCTCACGGTCGATAGCACTACAGCAGCACTCCCCGAAAAGTCCTCAAAGAAGCTCGTTGAGATCCTTGCGAACGCTGCAAACATCAACGCCGCGGCGCCGAGCAGTCTTCTCCAATTCGCGAGCCAATGCGCTGTAGCAGAAGGGGCCGACTTCGTGTACTGCGACGACGCGTCGGGTGAGATGGCCGACCTCATCCTCGGCTGGAGGCAATACGGGCTTCGCAGCAGCCCCCATGTGCGCCTGGTCCACTGCAAGGCAAAGGGTCTGAAGAAGGGCCAGCCGAAGACGGCCGGGGCATCGGTGATCGCGATCCAGGAGGTTGCCCAACAAGTTCTCAGATCCGTTGGGTTCCTGCTCTCGCCAGCGGACGTCGTCGTCTCTCACATCACCGAACGCGCCTCGGACCACCCGAGCCGATTCATCGTTGGAGACACTGCGGTGCTCGACGAGATCCTCTCTGCCGATCCGATCCAACGATCCAACGAGATCTGGGTACTCCACCCCGGGATCTCGGCCGCGGCGCTGCGCAAGAGCACCGGCCGCAATGCCCGCACGCTGCTCGGTTCGCTCCGGGCGAGGCTTCGAAGCGCTCGGATCAACTTCGCCGTGGTAGCGAGCCCATAGGGAGGCCAGGAACCGTCCACGAACCTTCGCTTGGTCATGG
Organism: Hyphomicrobiales bacterium; assembly: GCA_024222895.1. GTDB lineage: Bacteria > Pseudomonadota > Alphaproteobacteria > Rhizobiales > Kaistiaceae > Bauldia. The sequence continues at coordinate 4,499 of JAAEOR010001164.1, forward strand.
CCTCAGACTCAGTACTGAAGAGATCGTCGAGTCCCCTAGCTCTCGATGACTTCGAACACACGGCGATTCCAGTACAGACGGTCGTAACGGGCATCGCCGTAGGGCTCGAGGAGGCCGAGCTCGCAGAGGCGGTTGATTGCGTTCCGGTTGGCCTGGTTGGACTTGCCGTAGCGGAACTGAGCAGCAGCCACGGTGAGAATCGGGAAGGCGATCAGGTCATCGGCGATCTCGATGGCGAGCCGTGCGCGTGGGAGCGCCTGGCGGGCCTGCTCGGAGAGCGCCTCTCGGAGTGCCAGCAGGCCCATTACTCGGTGATGCGCATCGTCGGCTGATGCCGCCACCGCCTGAGCGAAGAAGTCGATCCACGGTGCCCATTCACCGGTGACGCTCACACGCAACAGGTGATCCCGGTATTCGGGGCCTCGATCCTTCAACCAATCCGAGATCGACAACACGGGGGTGTTCAGCGCACCCTCAGCGAGGAGTTGTAGCACGGCGACGAGTCGACCAAGACGACCGTTGCCGTCGGTGTAAGGGTGGATCGTCTCGAACTGGTAGTGCGCGAGCGCGACTCGAACAAGAAGATGTAGGGACTCGCGGAGCGTCTCGTCGTTCAGCCATGTGACCCAGTCGTCCAGCAGCAGAACGAGCTGATCGCCGGGAGGTGGAGGAATGAACCGGGCCTCGGTTATCGGACGGTTCTTTGTGCCGATGAAGACCTGCCGTTCCCGCAGCGCACCACCTTCGGGACCGTCGCTGTCGGTTCCGCGAACGATCTCGGCTTGCAGGCTCGAGAGCAAGGGGATCGTGACCGGGCGTTCCCTGATCCAATCGAAGGCCGCGTCAGCCGCTCGCGTGTAGTTCATCACCTCGCGAACATTGGGCGGGATGCTCGGGTCGACCTCTTCAACAGCGACCGCTTCGGCGGCGAACAGCTCCGTCAGGTTCGCGAACGTCCCTTCGAGCGCTGAGGTGCCGATCGCCTCACGTCGAGTTGCGACGCGGGTCACGAGTTGCGGGTTCGAGATCAGGCTGGCGGCAGAGTCGAGCCGACCGAGCGCGCCCATGGCGTCAGACAGAGCCATCCAGACGTCGCCGGGTAGATCGAGGTTGCGTGGCAACGGAGCGGGAACGAAGGCACCCAGCTCATAGGGCGCGTTGAACTGATTGTCCGTGCCTCGAATGAGCACGGTGGAGCCCACAGGCGACTTCGATAGATCGGCACCCACAACTTGGATTCTACCGAACAACAACCAAGTCTCGCGCGCGAAACTTGGAATTACAGTGCTGTAATCCAAGTTTCAGGCGGCTCAGCACTAAGTCGCCGCAATTGGGAGGTGAAAGAGGAGATCACCTGCCACACCTCCCAGAGATTTCTCCCGAATGGGAGGTGGAATGTGAGGTGAAACGGTAGGTGACGAGGGAGGAGGGTTTCGCACGATCGGCCGCATGCCGACGACCCAGACCTCTCAGGTCGACACGGCCAGTGGCTCGCTCCTCAGCATTGAGCAGCTTGCCGACTGGCTCGGAGTCACCGATCGATTCATCCGTCGCCTCGTCGCCGAGCGACGCATCCCGTTCCTCAAGATCGGCAAATTCATCCGATTCGACCCCGCAGAGATCGAGCCCTGGCTCGACTCCCAGCGCGTCGCCGAACGATGAACCTCGCCCGACACCTCGCCGCAAGCTACGCAACCGCCCAGCGAGCACAACCCATCTCCCCGCCCCCTCACCAATCAGTGACAGACGGGTGCACACGTTGTGCCGGGAGTTCCGCAGAACCCACCGGGTGGCGGCGATGACAGCGCGGGTGACGACACTCAAGGGCGTCGACGCCGGCGCTTACTACGTCGAGGCGTTGCCGTCGTACTACCTCGACTCCAACGAGCCGCCTGGCCGCTGGCACGGCCGCGGCGCCGACATACTCAGCCTGCGAGGCGAGATCCGCGACGAGGACTTCCTCGACATCATGGCCGGCGTCCACCCTGGCTCCCGTGGACTGCTGCTCGGCCGCGCCTACGGGGAGTCATCGGTGCGCGGGTTCGACATCACGGCGAACGCGCCGAAATCGGTGTCGGTCCTGTTCGCCGTCGGCGACGACTTCGTTCGCCATGAGGCCCTCGCGTCGCACGACGCCGCGGTGGCTGAGATGATCCGCTGGATCGAGGCGCATGCGCACACCCGGTTCCGGATCAACGGAGAGGTCGCCGTGGTCGATGCCGAGGGCATCGTCGCGGCGACGTTCCGCCAGCACACCTCCCGAGCGCTCGACCCTCATCTCCACACCCACGTCGTCGTGGCCAACCGCGTCCGCTCCCCCGACGGTCGGTGGCTGGCGCTCGACGCTCGCACCCTCAAACTCGATCAGCGCACCCTGTCCGCGATCTACCACGCCACGCTTCGCAGCGAGCTGACAGCACGGCTCGGCGTGCACTGGGAACCGGTGGAGAATGGGATTGCCGAGATCGACGGCATCGACAAGATCGTGCTCGAAGAGTTCTCCTCTCGTACCGCCGATGTCGCTCGACGGTTCGACGAGAAGCTCGACCGGTTCATCGACACTCTCGACCGGGACCCGACGCCTCGGGAACGATGGCAACTCGAACGAGAAGCCGTGATCGACTCCCGCCCGCCCAAAGCCCACGGCATCGATGGCCAGGCACTCCACGAGCAGTGGCGGATGCAAGTCCAGATTCTCGGGCTAGACCCGGCGATGGTCGTGGACGAGGCCGTCTGGCCGAGCCGAGCCCGACCGCTCACTGCGAAGGTTGAATCATCGATGATCAGCCAAGCGCTCCACGCCTTGGCCGAGAAGCAGTCGAGCTGGCGACCAGCAGAGATCACCCGCGAACTTGCGGCCGTCCTCCCATCGGACCTCAGGATCGACCCCGAGGCGATCACGAGCATTCTCGACCGGCTCACCGCCGAAGCGATCGGCGAGCGCTGCGTCGACATCTCGCGACCGATCCCCGATGAAGCGACGTTGCGACGAGACGGCCGCCCCATCACGGAAGCAGCAACCGACCGGGCACTCACGACACCGGAGATCCTCGTTCAGGAGCACGAGTTGGCCGGCTGGGCCGAGCGCAGAACCACTGCGCGTTCGAACGACTCGACCGCGGCACCGCGTCGAGCCGAGGTCGAGCTGACTGCCGCCCAGACCGAGACCGCCGCTGCCGTCGCCGGCGATGCCCACCTCGTGCTCGTCGTCGGCCCGGCGGGCACGGGCAAGACCACCTCACTCAAGCCGGCCGTCGAGCAACTCCACGCCGAGGGCCGAGCCGTCTTCGGCCTGGCACCGTCTGCCGGTGCCGCCGAGGTCCTCTCCTCTGAAACCGGGACGACCGCAGACACGATCGACAAGCTGCTCTTCGAGCACTCGGCCAATCGACCGCCGACCCACACCTACGACCTACCCCACGGCACGACGGTGATCGTCGACGAAGCCGGCATGATGTCGACCGACAAGCTCCACCGGTTTGCACGCCTCGCAGACGATCGAGCCTGGCGAGTTGTGCTCGTCGGCGACCCGATGCAGTTCTCCGCCGTCGGGCGAGGAGGCATGTTCGAGTACCTCATCGACACCTGCGGAGCGATCGAACTCGACCACGTCCACCGATTCAGCAACGAGTGGGAACGAGCCGCATCCCTTCAGCTCCGTCGAGGCGACCCGTCGGCCGCCACCGTCTACAACGCGCACGGGCGCCTTCACGACGGGACCGCCACCCGCGTACACCGAGAAGCTCTCGACGCGTGGTACTCGGCCAGGCAATTGGGCGAGACAGTCCTGCTTACCGCTCCGACCAACGAGACAGTCAACGCCCTAAACCGCGCCGCCCAGCAACGCCGCGTCGACGCCGGCGAACTCGACACCCGCCGCCACCTCCCCCTCGGAGATGGACGGTTGTACGTCGGCGACGAGATCGTGACCCGCCGCAATCGGCGGCAGCTCCTCACCGACCAAAACCACATGGTGCGGAACCGCGACCAATGGACCATCACCGCGCTGCACCGAAACGGC
>JAAEOR010001165.1 GCA_024222895.1 Hyphomicrobiales bacterium
ACAATAAGCTGCTTGGCCGGGTCGACGGGGTCAACGGCATCAAGACCGGCTACACCAGGGCGTCGGGCTTCAACCTGGTTTGCTCGGCCAAGCGTGGCAATCAGGAGATTATCGCCGTCGTCCTTGGCGGCGATACCGGCAGGGCCCGCGATGCGCGCATGAAGGATCTCCTCGAGGAAAACCTGCCGGCCGCTCGCAAGCGGTGGCGGCTATTCCGACGGCGGTAGGCTCCCGGATTTCACTGAGGTTCGAGTACGAGTGGCCGTTATGGCGTTATGGCGTCGACCGGTCGCGCCCCTGAGTCCTACCCTTGTGGCCAGCGACAGAATGCGTCTGCTCAGGCCACAAAAGTTGAATAAAATCAATATGGTGCCGGCAACAGGATTTGAACCCGTGACCCCCTGATTACAAATCAGGTGCTCTACCAACTGAGCTATGCCGGCGTCCGTCCAGCCCTCGGCCGCAATCCATCCTTGTAGCTTCGGATTGCCGGTCGTCGGGTTTGTTCTTCGCTCTTGCCGGGACGCTCTAGCAGTGCTGGCGGTGCCCTGCAAGCTGGTGCTGATCACTGCCAAACGCTCATCTCCGCGGTGCCGGTTGAGGGCCATTTGAACATAGGCCGGCGGCAGGCCATGCTCGGCGCACGAAGCACAATGGAGTCCCACCCTTGAGCACGCGCCTTCTCACCGTCGCCGCCGCCCAGCTCGGGCCCATTCCGCGCGATGAAGGCCGCGGTGCCGCGCTCGATCGGCTGATTGCGCTCATGCGTGCAGCAGCGGCCCGTCGGGCCCGCCTCGTCGTCTTTCCCGAAGGCGCTCTCACGGCTTTCTTCCCGCACTGGTTCATGGACGAGCCGGCGGAGATCGACGCCTATTTCGAAAAGGACATGCCGAACCCGGACGTCCAGCCGCTGTTCAACGAGGCCAGGCGCCTGGAGATCGGCTTCTGTCTCGGCTACTTCGAGCTTGCGCGGGAAGGCGACGTTGTGCGCCACTACAACACCTCGATCCTGGTCGATGAGCGGGGAGGGGTGGTGGGCCAGTACCGCAAGATTCACCTGCCCGGGCACGCGGAGCACCAGCCGCGGCAAAACTTCCAGAATCTCGAGAAACGCTACTTCGACGTCGGCGACCTGGGTTGGCCGGTCTGGCGGGCCTTCGGTGGCAATGTCGGAATGATGATCTGCAACGACCGCCGCTGGCCGGAGGCCTATCGCGTCATGGGTCTTCAGGACGTGGAGCTTGTGCTGCTTGGCTACAACACGCCGTATGTCAGCGTGAATGGACTGGACGAACCGCCGCACCTGCCCATGTTCCACAATCTTCTGTCCATGCAGGCCGGTGCGTATCAGAACGCCACCTGGGTCGTGGGCGTCGCCAAGGCCGGGATCGAGGAGGGGGTGCATCAGATCGGCGGCACCTGCATCATCTCACCGCTCGGCGAGATCGTCGCTCAGGCCGCGACCGAAGGCGACGAGCTTGTCTGCGCCACGCTCGATCTGGATCTGGGTCTCGGTCAGAAGCGCGGCTCGTTCAGGTTCGATGCCCATCGTCGCACGGAACATTACGGCCTGATCGTCGAGCGTACCGGCGCAAAGGGGCCGAAGGATTGAATCATGTCGGACTCGGCGGCAGCGAGCGGCGACCCTGACGACCTGTTATAAGCCGAGCACGACCCTTTACCGGCCCGGCCATGCACATTCTCGGCGTCTCCTCCCACTATCACGATTCCGCCACCTGCCTCCTCAGCGACGGCATCCTCGTCGCCGCCGCCCAAGAGGAACGTTTCTCACGGCGCAAGCACGATCCCCGCGTTCCGTTGAACGCGTTGGATTACTGCCTGGAGGAGGGCGGTCTGTCGCTGGCCGACATCGACTGCATTGCCTATTACGAGACCCCGCAAAAGAAGCTCGAGCGGCAGATCTGGACCCGGCTGCAGACGATCCGTGACGGCGGACCCGACGAGTTCAACGGTTTCGACCCGATGCGGCCGCTGCGCGAGTTGTCGGAGCGGTTCGGTTATAGCGGCCGCGTCACCTGTTTCGACCATCACCTGTCACACGCCGCCAGCAGCTATTATTTCAGCGGCTTCGACGAAGCGGCCGTGCTGACGGTCGACGGCGTCGGCGAATGGGCGACCGCTGCTTACGGCGCCGGCCAGGGCGCGATGGTATCTCTGTCCCAGGAGATCCGGTTCCCCAACTCCCTCGGTCTCCTCTACAGCACCATCACCGCCTATCTCGGCTTCAGCGTCAATGACGGCGAATACAAGGTCATGGGCCTCGCCCCCTATGGGAAGGACCGCTTCGCGGACGCGTTCCGCCGGTTCGCCCGACTGACGGGGGACGGTG
>JAAEOR010001166.1 GCA_024222895.1 Hyphomicrobiales bacterium
CTGATGAAGCGATTGGCCGCCTCGATGTCGGCGATGCCGGCGCGCTTCAATTCCTTCGCAAGCCGATCCTGCAGCGTCCCGAACATGCGCTCCGAACGGCCCCGCGCCTGCGGCGAATAGGCCGGGATATGCTCGATGCCAAGCTGACGAAGCGCCCGCCCAACCTGGGTCAGATGCACCTTGTCCACCGGTCCGCCGGCCTTGGGCGTATGGAAATAATGGCTGCCGCGGTCGGTGTAGAGCGAGCAGGGCAGCCCTTTGGCAACAAACGTCTCTTCAAGACCTCGAAAGCTCGACGCAGTACCTTCCTCCTCAACCAGAAAGGCCGAGTAGATTGTGCTGGTCGCATCATCCATCGTCACGATCAGGTCGAGGTCGCCCTGGCCGGCAAGCCAAGGGTCGCGGCTGCCATCTTGATGCAACATCATTCCCTCGCAAGGCTTGCGCGGCCGCTTGCGTCGGTGTGCACCGCGCCGCTTGGCCCGATCGACCAGCCCCGCCGTGTGCAGCTGGGTCTTGGTC
>JAAEOR010001167.1 GCA_024222895.1 Hyphomicrobiales bacterium
AGGCTGCATATTGCGATCACCGTCTCGGTGCCGGGATCGCCGAGCCGGAACTGGAACCCTGCGTCGTCGGGAGGGACGACAAGGTCGACGCCGGCGGCGACAAAGTTGTCCTGCTGGTAACGATTGGGGAAGATGACCGTCGCCGTGCCGGCACTGTCGACATTGATCAGGGTCAGGAAGCAGGCCTCTTCGGTCGCGACCGTGAACACCGCGAGGTCGTCGACCCGATAGGCGGCACGGTCCGAGAACAGGGCGATGTCGAAGTCACGCCGATCCGCGACCGGGCGATCCACATCCGCCACCATTGGCTCATCCACTGTCGCGATGAAATCGGTCAGGATCATCGGCTCGAGGTCCGAAACCATGCCGACAATGTCGGCGAACTGGCTCTCGAAAGTGTCGCGGGGGACAAGGCCCTGTGACAGCCTCTGGCCAAGCCGGAGGACGCGTGGGTCGCCGGTGACATCCATTGACGCCATGAAGCTGTCCCCGTCCTGTCCGAACTCGGCGGCTGC
>JAAEOR010001168.1 GCA_024222895.1 Hyphomicrobiales bacterium
CACCCAGGGGCGAGGGGTTGGCGCGGCCTCTACGGACACGGTCAACCGTCAGTGTCGGATGTCCTCACATCGGCATGGGTCCGGATCGCTGTGTGGTTCTACGTGATCGGCGACTGAAGCCACGGTGGTCAGTCCATCCGCCTGGCACATTCGGCAGAGCGGATCAGAGCGAAGTTGTTGTTCTCGTCTCTTGAGCCATCGTGCTGTTCGGTACCAGCGGCGATGGGCAGTGAGCGTGAGCTGATCTGAACTCATCGCCCTTGCCTGCTATGCTTCCTCTGCTGCCCTCGACCAGCCGAGTGGATCCAATGCAGCCCTTTGGAGAACGTGAAAACGGAAATGGTCCGGAAGCGCTTGCCGCACAGGCGCTGTCCTACCTCGCCGATCGAGCCGAGCAACTCCAGCGGTTCTTCCGGCTCACCGGGCTGACACCCACCGAACCTGCGCCAAAGCGCGGCCGATCCGGATTTCCTTGTCGGCGTCCTCGATTATGTGCTCAGTGACGAACGGCTACTGGTTGCATTCGCTGAGAACGTCGGCATTACGCCGGAGTCAATCGGACGAGCACGGGATCGTTTGGACGGCGCGCTCGGCAAGAATTGAGGTCAGGGCACTAAGAAGCTCCGGCTCGGTTTCCCGCCCAGACGCAAACTCAGAGCATGCAAATCACACGGGGTGAACGGTTTCCGCTTCACCCGTCCCGCCAAATCAGCTTGGACGACTAGGAATATAAACCTTGTCGACTCCGGGGGTCAAGCGTGTTGCTAAGTGGACCGCCCTCACTGTTGCCACGGTGCACTTGAGTGGGGAATTGCCGGAGATCTACGATAAAACCGTTGGCTTGGTGCAAGAACCGAAACCCTTGTGACACGTGTGTGATACTTCCGGACGCAATCGATCACGGGAGGGTGCACGCGCGAACGCCCCTGGCCCTTGGGGATGGCGGTGTTGTTGTTAGATAACTGTATGTTCTATAAGCGAATTTCCCATAGCGCTGGCCGACCTGCGATCAGGCGGGGGGAACCATCGGCTGTCTTCGATGTGTCGGAGGCTGTGAAAGGATACCCCGAAATTGTATGACCTTATCCTGACAACCGGTCACGATCCGGCGCTCTACTCTGTTGCCTTTCTCATCATTGTTGTCGGCGCGACCGCACAGTCCACGCTTGGCATCGGTTTAGGCGTTGTGGCCGCTCCCGCGATGGCGCTGCTCGATCCGCGAATGGTGCCGGGGCCGTTGTTGGTCCTGGCTCTACTCACCTCGCTTATGGTTGTAATCCGCGATCGCAGGGATCTTCGGTTTGGTCACTTGAGTTATGCGCTGTCAGGCCGCGTCCCGGCCAGCATCCTCGGCGGCCTGACCGCAGGCGCCCTCGGCCAACGCGACTTTCTTCTCTTGTTTGCCGGCCTGGTCATTGCCGCAGTCGCGCTCAGTCTTACCGGCTGGAAGATTGCGCCAACACGGCGAAACCTTTTCCTGGCCGGATCCGCGTCCGGATACATGGGCACGATAACGTCGGCCGGAGGGGCCCCGATGGCCATTGTATACCAGCATTCACCGGCCGCTGAGGTGCGGGCCAACATGTCGGCATTCTTCTTTGCCGGTGCATTGGTTTCTATTGGTTCGCTCATCGCATTCGGCGCATTCGACTGGGCTGAACTTGCATTCGCGATCTATCTCATCCCGGCGCTTTGGCTAGGCTTTTTCTTGTCGCGCTATTTCAGGGCGTTCGCCGACAATGGCTGGATGCGACCTTCGATGTTGGTCCTGTGCGGGGCCGCGGCAGCAACGCTGGTCGTTCGGGCGCTTGCCATGTAGTGCACCGGCAAGCATGCGAGACTACCAATCCTCGGGAAGGCCGATTGCGAACGGATCCGAAAGTGGCGTTCGTTATCTCTGAAGACTGCTGCATCCTCCGGAGCAGCGGCGAGGACATAACGCTTTTGCTTGAGCGGCCTGTCCATCCGGCTTGGCCCGGAACGCTACGCGGTATTACCGACGCACTTACCCATCAGGGGCATCATCACGCCGATCTCGGCCGAACCGTCTCTGAGCGACACAGGGTCCGGGCGAATTCAGTGAAAAGGCACTGCCGTCACAGCAGCCGCTTCGGACAAAATCGGGTCGTTCTGAATGCGGGCATGCTGCTTTTGGGCCCTCTATGCAGCGGCCGGCAAGCCGCTGCAAACGACCAAGCCAAGGCCGCAACGTTGACCGGGTGCCCGTTACTCGAACAGCCTCGCCGCCTTCTCCCGAGCCTGCTTGTGCTTGTCATGGCACGGTGACTTGCAGAGGATCTGCAGGTTGTCCGGGTCCCAGAACTTCTCGGGGCCTCCCCGGTGCCGCGTGATGTGGTCGCCGACCAAGAGGTGCGTCTTGCCTTCGAGGCGCCCGCACATCTGGCAGACGAAGAGGTCACGGGTGAAGGTCTCGATCCGGAGGCGTCGCCAGCGGGCGGTGTTGTACCAGCGGCGCCAGGGCTCTCTCTCACGGCGCAGACTATCGAGGTCGCGACCCATGCGACTTGCCGGCCCCACCCGCTGTGGCAGGGTGGCGACACGCGGCTTCAGCGGTCTGATCTTTGCCATGTGCTGCTTGCCGTCGCCGAGGCCGGAGTCGACGCCGGTCGCGACTGTGATTGTACTCCCGACGGGCTGAGTCGATCAGTCGATCCAAGTATGGTGGAGAAGGATCTTCCCGCCCGCCCGGCAGGCAATCTCGTACTCATCGAAATCGACTCTTAGAAAAAAGCCCCGCTGCGCTTCTGCGCCAGCGGGGCTATGCGATGATTTTCGCTTGTTCCCAGAAGAAATCCGGGCCTTCAAAGAGGCTCTGGAACTGAGGTTCCGCCCTCAAATGACTTGTGTCTGGTTAGGTCGGATTATCGGCTCGGTCGAGAAGGGCCGCAGCGCTACGGCTCACCTGCCGGGACGGGACCTTGCCGGGCAAGATCCATTTGATTTGTCAGGTGGCGTCATCATACCTCCTATCGCAGGATCCTTCGGGGAGCCGCCTGCACTTCGATGCGGTAGGGTGAGAAATCACGTACGGCACCAATCGACACGGCTCAATTGGAAGTCTCCTCCCAAGTTTGGCTTCTGTCAACTATTGCTCAAGCCCCGCGAAAGCCCCGCGCGGATCCCCGGGAAGATCAGGACTCTCAGTTCGTGTGCTACCGTCTGGCCCGCCAAAGGGCGTGACTATCAATGCCAGCGAAATCGAAACCGACGACGGCCGCCACTCGCCGCCCTGCGGTCGTCGATCTCATAATGTCCCGATTCAGTTTGTGGACTACCTCGCAAGTGGCGGAATGAACGGCAACACCATCCATCTCAACTTGGGTGCGACCGACGGCGACCGTCCCGACGATCCGATGCGCGTAATCATCGCCGCAAGGCTGCGCCCCACTCCCGATTTTGCTCGCAAGCTTCACGGCGCGCTCGAACACATCCTTAAAGAAAAACCGCCCAAGCGGCGCAGGACGAAAGCAATTGAAATCCGGCGATCCACCGACCAAAGCGATCAACTGATAGCGTATCGCTCGTGTGCAAACTCCCGGCCACGCCGTTCGTCGAGGCACAAAAAAGGCCGCCGGGGGTTTCTCCGCGACGGCTACCAGGTCGGGGAAATCTGGACACGGAATCGCGTCGGAGAAACGTCCATGTGCGAGACTGTAGAAACTTTCGATCGGTGCTTTGCCGAATTTGAGCGCCGATCGACATCGGCATACCACTGCATCCCGATCTTGCCGAGGTGATCCAAGGCAGCAGTGTCGGGCATCTCGCCTTTCTCTACGACGGAGAACGGCAAGCCATTTACTGCGAACGGATTCGGCATCCGGTTTGCGGCCCGTTGCTAGGAAGCGGGCGTGCCTGGGCGTGAGCAAGGATTGCGCAAGTCGCTTTGTCCCCGACTCGCCGATCAGGGCGCGACCGCTCACGAAATACTGGCTTGGAGTGGCCGTCTGACTTTGGAAGAAGTGGAGATCCATACCCGCACCGCCGAGAAGGCCCGGAACGCCGATGCCGGGCTGGCGAAGCTCACCAGAAAAGAGGAAACCGTGCACACGCTTATTCGTCCCACTTTCGTGGCCCAGAGTGTCCCACCGCCTTGGAAATAGCAGATTTCTGAGGTTTCTGAAGGGTGGTGGCACTCCCTGGGGACAGGTCTAAGCCAGCAATATCAATGGCTTGACTCAAAGTCTAAAAGTTTTCGGGAAATCTATCCCCATTGAAATTCAAGAGCTTTTCGGTTCGTGCCCCAAACCTTTTTGCAGTCGGTTAGACGTCGCCAATCACACTGACATGCTGCGCGGGTGCTGAGATGCGCCGCTCTTCTGATGCTGATCCCGACGGTCGCAATGGCCGACATCACCGGGACCGTCACCGAGGTAATCGACGGCGACACCTTCGAGCTGTGCGGATCGGAGGGTTGCCAGAAGATTCGACTATGCGGCATCGACGCTCCGGAGAAGGAGATCCAGGGTATCAGGCTGCGACGAACGCACCTGAGGCGTTGGTCGATGGCGTGGAGGTTTCCTGAAACCCGCGCCACCGATGTGAGAGCGAACATCAGCGTCCTCAGCTGGATTTTCAAGGCGCCGCGGCAAAGCGAGAGGCGATGTCATTGCCGCAGGCTTCATCGCGTCACTTCGGCCGCTCTTTGACTCAGTGAGATACCAGCACAGGCACCATCATTTGATGGAGCAGGGTTCGGCTGACGCCTCCGAAGAGGTGCTCCCGGACACGCGAATGACCGAACGCTCCGGCCACAAGCAAATCCACGTCTTCCCTTTCGATCCTGCTGAGTATTTCTTCGCCGATTGGAAGTTGCATATCCAGCGCGGTATCGACCTCCGCCGTGATTCCCATTCGTCCCAGGTGGCCTGCGACTGTCGCCGGCGACCGCACGGAAGAGGGGAGACTACCGATCGACGCGATCTTGATCGTCGCCGCCTCGCGCAGGAACGGAATGGCGTCGTGCAAAGCCCGAGCGGACTCGCGACTCCCATCCCAAGCCACCATTATGTTTTTCCCGATTTCTTCCGGAACATTGGCTATCGGGATGCCGAGGACCGGTCGGCCACATTCGATGACCAGTTGCTCAACGTCGAGGTATTGCGGGTCGGACGACGGATCATCCGGAATGCCAAGGCCGACGACAACCAAATCGG
>JAAEOR010001169.1 GCA_024222895.1 Hyphomicrobiales bacterium
ATCGCCGTTGCACCGTTGTGCGGAGGCCCCTGAAAGGCCCACTTATCCAAGAAGGCTCGGAGACGTGTGCATGCGTTAGCGAGAAATCGGGGGAGGATTGCCGTTGCATCGTCTAGGCCAACACCGGAAAAACCGCCGTGACATGCGAGACCCGTTCGCCCCCGCACAGACGGTGCTCGTCACCATCGGCGAAACGCCTTGACCCTTGCGGCCGCGAGCGATTCCACGCTACGGCCTAGCACATGACAAATAGCGCTCCCCAAGCCGCCGCTATCGTCGTGATGGGTGTTGCCGGCTCCGGCAAGACCGTTGTCGGCGAAGCTCTTGCCGCAGAGCTTGGCTGGCCCCTGTTCGAGGCAGACGAATTCCACCCCGAGACGAACGTCAACAAAATGGCGTCCGGCATGCCGCTCAACGATGAGGACCGGTGGCCATGGCTCGACGCAATCGGCGCGGCAATCCGTGATTCCGATGGCGGCGTCGTCGCCACCTGCTCCGCACTGCGTCGCGTTTATCGGGAGCGACTGGCGACTGCCGCCGACCGGCCTCTGTTGTTTGTCTTTCTGGACGCGACACGGCAGACGCTTGGCGAGCGGATTGGCGGCCGCAAGGGACACTTCATGCCATCCAGCCTGCTTGACAGCCAACTCGCGACTCTGGAGCCGCCTGACGCGGACGAGCCGGCGATCCGGATCTCGGTCGAACCAACCGTTGACATCGTGGTCGAGACGACATTGCAGGCCTTGCGGACCAACGGAGTCCTCAAGGCGGCGGGACCGGCGTAGCGGCCCGGGGCCGATGTTTGCGACGTCACCACAGCACCCGCCCCCACGTCGGAATCCCTGCGTGCTCGTCTGAAACGGGCGAGCCGTCTGATACCAAGGGTCCTGAAAAGCACCCTTGGTATCAGCCCATCTTCCAGCGCGCGCGCGCAGCGTCAGCATCCGCGAAACCGACACCAAGGCGCGCCAACGGCTCGTGCACTGCGGTTACCAGCGCGGCGTTGTCCGGCGCGCGGCGGCCATCGGGCCGCTGCAGATTGTTCTCGAAGCCGACCCTGACATCGCCGCCAAGCAACACGGCACCCGTCACGCAGGCCGCTTCCCGGACCCCGAATGCACAGACCATGAAATCGGAAAGCCGGCCTTTTGCCGCGGTCAGGAATGACAGAACATCCGCCGGCCGCGCCTCACCCGAAGTACCGCGGCGGCCGAGCACATAGAGCACTTGTGGCTCGTTGGCCGGCACGACGCCCCGGGCCGCCAGCGCAACCAGCCGGGCTACGTCCTCGGTGTCGTACAGGATGAACTGGGTAGCGATCCGTTCCCGCGCCAGCAAATCGAGAAACGCGGCGAACGCCTTTTCGCGGGCGCTATCGGGACAGAGTTCACGCAGCGCCAGCGACACCGCTTCCGGCCGCACCGCGGCGACGACGGCAATCTGGTGTTCTTGCTGATATCGACCGAGCGCCTCCGTTGTGATCTGGACTATCATCCGTGTGCCGACAGACGAACGCACCGCCCTGATCGCATCGCGATACAGCTCGGCGTCGAGCACATGGGCGCCGTGGCGATCCCGGACGTGCAGGTGAATCATCGCGGCCCCCGCCTCCAGGCATGCGGAAGCCGTCCGTGCCAG
>JAAEOR010001170.1 GCA_024222895.1 Hyphomicrobiales bacterium
ACGACCCGGTAGACGGCGGCGTGGTCGTCCTGAAAGTAACAGGCCAGGTTGGAGATATGCCCGTGCCGGTCCCAGGCAAGACCGCACAAGTAATCTTTGATGGGGTCATAAGCGTGGCGATAGGAAAAAGCGGTGTAGGCATCTTCGACGCTGCCCATATTCCGGTAGCCGAGGTCGCGCATCCGGGTGCGGATTTCGGCCCGTAACGGATCCGACATCGGCTGCTTGTTGACTTCGATCCTGTCATCGAGCGTACGCATCCGGAAGCGATATCCCAGGCTGTCCAGGGCGGACAAGTATTCTTTACTAGCGGCTTCGGGGCGGCGGCCATCGGTTTTGAGCGGCAGCAGCCGGCCCAGAGCGGCAAAGGATTGCAACTGCTCCAAGCTGCCGCCTCCGGCCTTGAAGTCATCCACGCCCAGCTTGTCCTCGCCCTGCTGGGGCAAAGGCACCGGGGTGATGTTGGCCCCCCACCGGCTGAGGATTTTGGTCAGCCGGGCCAGGGCCTGGGCCACGCTCTCTTTGGTGATGACATCCGAGTCGAAGACCACAAAGACCTCCC
>JAAEOR010001171.1 GCA_024222895.1 Hyphomicrobiales bacterium
CCGGAGACCGTGTGGGCCCGCCATGCCCTGACCGCGGCGGCAACCCGGGCCGGAATCAAGGCAATGGGAGTCGAGCTGTGGGCGGCCGATGAAGCGATCGCCTCGCCAACAACCACTGCCGTGAAGACCCCCGATGGTGTCGATGAAGCACGATTGAGGGCGACGGTTCGCGAACGCTATGGCGTCGTTCTGTCGTCCGGCCGCGCCGAGACCCTGGGCAAGCTGACCCGCATCGGACATATGGGGCCAACGGCTCAACCAATTTACGCAGTTGCCGCGCTCACGACCTTTGGCGGCGCGCTGAAGGCGCTCGGACAACCGGCGAAGGTCGGCGCAGCCGTCGAAGCGGCGCAGTCCGTCATCGATTCCGCAGCCTGAAATCCAACCGAAAGAACAACGAGGACGAAACCATGAGCACTCTGACCGGCAAGACGGCATTGGTAACGGGCGCGGCCCAGGGGATCGGCAAGGCAATCGCTGAACGGTTGGCACGAAACGGCGCGACGGTGATTGTGTCTGATGTGAATGCCGACGGCGGCAAACAGGTCGTCGCCGACATCGGCTCCGGCGCGGTCGCAATCCCCGCCGACATTTCCGATCCTGCGTCGGTCAAGGCACTTTTTGATGAAGCCGATGCCCGAACAGACGGCGTCGACACCCTGGTCAATAACGCCAGCATTGTCCCGTTCGTTGCCTGGGACGATGTCGATCTTGCCCACTGGCAGGAAATTATCTCGGTCAATCTCACCGGCACATTCATCGTAAGCCGGGAGGCGACGGACCGGATGCGGGCGAGGAACCGACCGGGCCGGGTCATCAATATCTCGTCAAACACCTTCTTTGCCGGAACGCCCAACATGGCGGCTTATGTAGCAGCCAAGGGCGGGGTGATCGGTTTCACCCGGGCGCTGGCGACCGAGCTCGGTCAGCACGGCATCACGGTCAATGCGCTGACGCCCGGACTGATCGAAAGCGACGGGGTCAAGGTGAGCCCCCACAACAATGCGTTCGAATTTGTCGACATGCTTCAGGCGGTCAAGGGCAAGGGGCAGCCCGAACACATTGCCGACGTGGTCGCTTTCCTGGCGTCCGACGACGCCCGCTGGATCACCGGCCAGACCCTCAACGTCGATGCGGGCATGGTGCGTCACTGACTGACGAGAACGCCACGTCACTGATCACCCGGCTGCAGCATCCGCAGTGGTGCGTGCGCGGCCACGTTCCAGACTCCCGTTGACCAGTCGCCTGGCTGATCAATCAAGAGCGGTGTCGGAGCGCGTGATTCG
>JAAEOR010001172.1 GCA_024222895.1 Hyphomicrobiales bacterium
ATCGCCGGTTGGTGCGCCGCGAGAAGCTGCACCGCTACCTGACGCGGGCCAAGGCGAGCCGGGGACGCCGCTATTTCAAACGCAGGCGCGAGCCGCTTCCTGGCCGCCGCTCCATCCACGAACGCAGCCAAGACATTGATAACCGTCAGGTCTTCGGTCACTGGGAAGGCGACCTCATGCAATTCCGCACCCAACGTGGAAACCTCCTCACCCTGGTCGAGCGCCAGAGCCGTTTGGTCCTCGCGGCCCCCCTGCCAACCAAAACAGCGGAGAACACTGCCAACAGCCTGGCCGGCGTCTTCTCCAACCTGCCAGCCGCTGCCAGACGGTCGATCACATTCGACAACGTCCTATATTCGGAACGGACGGCAGATTTGGGCACTGGGTCGTTGCCGCGTCGGGCGATCCCGACACGTTTAAGTGTGTCGCGTGTTCAGCGCGTCGTCAACGAACGGTCTCTCCCATAACAAACACAGAGTACGCGCGAAGCGGCTCTCACCGTCCTTAAGACGAGATCCTGGACCGTTGAGCGGAAGGCCTGAACATTATCTACGAGGTCGCCGGTCAGTCAGGCCGACGCCTCCACGGCTCTGTCAGAGAAAGGTCCTTCCGCCGTGGACCGTCCCCTCGAAGAAGGGACGATAGGGTTCACCGCCTTTGACGACCGCATGTGCGGTGCGGGCCATCTTGGCGGCAATTGCCGTATACGCCTTACGCCGCAGATGGGCGTTGTGCCGATCCTTTGTGATGTAGCGTTCGAACTTGTCACGGAAGCTGTTGGCCGGTTGCATGATGGCGACCTGGCCTGCGATCCAGAAGGTCCGCCGAAGCCGAGCATTGCCGTACTTCGACAGCTTCGTCTGGCCGCGGAACGTGCCGGACCGGATGGTCGCCAGATCCATGCCGCAAAACTTCAGGAACTGTCGGTGATGCCGGAAGCGGCGCAGGTCTCCGGCTTCCGCGAGGATTGTCAGAGCATTGATCGGACCGATTCCCGGGATCGTGCACAGCAGCCGATAGTCGGGATTATCCGACAAAAGCTCGATGGCGCGCACCTCGATCCGGTTACGCTGCTCGATCAGGCCGCGGCCCTCCGTCAGCACCATGCGGAACATGCGGATTGCATCGCTGTCGTGCTCGACAGGCAGGCCGACCGAGGATGCCGCCGTGTCGTAGATGTCTGACAGCAATCGTTCTTTCGACACCTTGCGTCCGACGACATCCCATGCGTCCGCGATAAACGCCTCGCGGCTCATGGCCGAGATGAAGTGCGGCGAGGGATAGCGATCCAGGAACGACAAAAACCAATCCGAACGCGACGACCGGTGGAAGCGGTCGGCCTCCGGGAAGTAGAGCGGCAGGTAGTGGGTCAGGATGCGATGCCACAGCTCGGTCTTGGACTTCGAGACGATGTCGTGGGTCTTCGACAGCTCCTGAACGTCGTTCGTCCCCTGTATCAGTGGATCGTGATAGAACTGTTCGGCGCCGATCCTGAGCATGTGCAGGATGACCTGCGCGTCCTTCGGATCGTTCTTGTCCCACCCGTTGTGCAAGGCTTCACGGGTCCGTGCCAATCCGACCGACGAGACCAGCTTGGTCTCGAACCCAGCCTGGGTCAGGTGGTAGGCAAGCGCACGGTGGTAATTGCCCGTCGCCTCGAACGCCACGCGCACGGGACGGCCGTGTTCCCGCAGCAATGCCGTCAGGCGATCGAAGTCGGCGCGGGTGTTGAGCATCGTCACCCGCCGCCGCCGCTTGCTACCCGGCACCTCGATCAGGACTTCGTGGCGGCTCTTGGCAACATCGATGCCTACGAGAACAGGCTCGGACGACGTAGCATAGGTCTTGGTCATGGTCGGTCTCCTCTTCGGTGTGGTTCGTGCAGAACCATCGTAGAGACCCGAGGCCCGGCCATGACCGCCAGCTGCGCTCGTGAGGGCTGCGCAGGCGATCATGGCCTCCGTCAGCGCGTCATTCCGAAGGTGTTACGGCTCGGAGTTCGCAAACCACGACAAGCTTCATCAGGATCTTGCCATGCAGACCTTCTTCTGTGATCCCCATTCCCCATGGCAGCGTGGCTCCATCGAGAATGCCAACGGTGTCCTGCGACGCGACCTGCCGAGAAAAACCGAGCTCAAGGATTACAGCCACCAAGACATCAACGACATCGTCTGGGCGATCAACACCACACCTCGCAAATGTCTCGGCTATCTCTCGCCAGCGGAGGCATTCCTACATCAACTCAGGTGTTGCACTTGAAATGTGAATCCAGCGGGGGCTCGCCTTGACCCCGTCGCTTTCGATCAGCCCGGGCGTCAGCGCATTGACCGTGATGCCATGCTGACCGAGTTCGGTCGCCAGCGCCCGAGTGAAACCGATGACCCCGCCCTTGGCCGCCACATAGGCCGCCATGTTCGGCGTTCCGGCAAAGAATGTGTTGGAGGAGATGTTGATGACCCGGCCCGGTCTGTTCCTGGCGCGCATCTGGTCCGTCGCCTCCCGGCTTACGATGAATGTGCCGGTGAGATTGACCGAGATGATTTCCTGCCAATGCGCAAGATCGACATCGTCCCAGGCAACGAACGGGACAATGCTGGCATTGTTGATCAGCGTGTCGACGCCGTCAGTTCGTGCATCGGCTTCGTCGAAAAGCGCCTTGACCGATGTCGGGGCGGAAATGTCGGCGGCGATTGCAATCGCGCCGGAGCCGATGTCGGCGGCGGCCTGCTTGCCGCCCTCGGCGTTCACATCAGACACAATCACCGTCGCACCGTTCCGTACCAGCCGTTCCGCGATTGCCTTGCCGATGCCCTGGGCCGCGCCCGTTACCAGTGCCGTCTTACCGCTCAGTGTGCTCATGGTGTGTCCTCGTTGGTATCTCTTGTAGGATTCAGGCAGCGCCGTCGATGACAGACTGCGCCGCTTCGACCGCCGCGCCAACCTGCGCCGATTGTCCCAGCGCCTTCAGCGCGCCACCAAATGCGGTCAGCACAGCCATTGCATAGATCGGTTGCGCCGTCGGCCCCATATGTCCGATGCGCGTGAGCTTGCCCAATGTCTCGGCGCGGCCAGACGACAGGACGACGCCATAGCGTTCCCGCACCGTCGCCCTCAATCGTGCTTCATGGACACCATCGGGGGTCTTCACGGCAGTGGTTGTTGGCGAGGCGATCGCTTCATCGGCCGCCCACAGCTCGACTCCCATTGCCTTGATTCCGGCCCGGGTTGCCGCCGCGGTCAGGGCATGGCGGGCCCACACGGTCTCCGG
>JAAEOR010001173.1 GCA_024222895.1 Hyphomicrobiales bacterium
CGTCTGGAGCGGAGAGGAAACTAAAAAATGGAGAAAACTGATTAAAAACAAGGAAAATATGTGCATGTGTTGGTGTGGGATATCTGAAGTTAATGCCTTTCTCACAAACAAATTTGAAAATAAATCCATGCAACTCTTACAA
Organism: Hyphomicrobiales bacterium; assembly: GCA_024222895.1. GTDB lineage: Bacteria > Pseudomonadota > Alphaproteobacteria > Rhizobiales > Kaistiaceae > Bauldia. The sequence goes on from JAAEOR010001173.1 coordinate 143, forward strand.
ACATAATACCACTACAGCGTCACTTTTTTCGAAGCATTCGCTTCAATTTTTTGAATTCCTTCATTTTTGTTTTTCTTTGAGAACGATAAGCAATATAATTTCTTTTCTGATGGTACTTGATAAGTTCAGGGTCCGCGAAAAAATAATTGTGCCAAAAAAACAAACTTCATTAAAAGCAAAGAGAAGTGGTTAATAATTGGTGACTACCACAAAAGCACCCGCTTGTCACCAGCTCACTCCCACACTTACAAGCAGCAACTCTCATCGAAAAAAAATATATACTATTTTACATGTGTAGTGAAAGCCAGCACTTACGCAGACAATAAATAAGTATTAGCGATAAAAATAATATTTGGCACAAGAGTAGCGATGCTAGAACACCCAGTGTTAAGTGCATATATAC
>JAAEOR010001174.1 GCA_024222895.1 Hyphomicrobiales bacterium
CGCCACCTCGCGAATGGTGTTCTCATTCAGGAGTTCTTTGAAGCGCGCCTCGAAACGAGGCAGGTTGTCGGACTGGAGCTCGGTCAGCATCGTGGCATATTCCGCCGCTGCCTCGATCGCCGCGTCGACCTCGCGCGTCTCGAGCGGATACGTGTCGTTGTAGGCGCGCATGGCGCTGATGATGCGGTCGCGGAGACGGGTGATCTTCTTGTCTTCATTGTCGATCTCCTTCTGCAAGCTGTCACGCATGTCGCGCTCGCGCGCGTCGCAGTTCTCGACCGTGAGCGTGTGTTCTCCAAACAACGCTTCCCGTTTCTCTTCAAGTTGCGGGACGAGCCGTGACTTCGCTTGTTCGTCCAGCTTGGACTGTGTCTCGAGGCAGTCTTGGCGCTGCTTGTGCGCAACGGTTCGCCGTTCTTCGGTTCGCGCCCGGTCCTCCTTGGCCCGGTCCAGGCGTTCCTCTACCTTCGCCAGAGCGCGCTCGACGCCGTCGAGCCGCGCAGTCAGGGTGCGCAGAACATCCGATTCCTCTTCCAGCCGTCGGCGTTCTTCGCGGAGCTGTTCAATTTCGACGGCCAGCGGTTTCCAGTCCAGTTCGCCGTAGTTGTCTGCAATGACGCCAATCTGCTCGATGGCTACGCGGCGTTCTTCAATCGACTTCCTGTCCTTCTGCAGGGTTCCAATCCTGCCAGCGATCGCAGCCATACGCTGCTCCAGGTCGCGCATCTCGGCCTGCAAAGCCACAATTTTGGCCTCGTTGGACCAGCCGAGGACGTAACGCGTCCGGTCGTCCAGGCGGTGGCGGTCGTCCTTTTCGTGACGCTCGCCGCGGCCCTTGATCTGGCCGGCGCGGGTGAGCGCCTGATTCTCACGTCGAAACTCATCGAGCGTGTCGCAGCAGGCGTAATTGAACCGGCGCGTCAGCTCGACCTCGAGCCAGGCGTAGAACAGTGAGTCCGGACGGACCTTGAGCTTACGGACGAGAGACTGGGCGCTCGCCCGCGCGGGAGTGGCCGCGGCCTCCCGCGCACGATAATAGACGAGGCGGGCGCCTAATTGGGTGTGGTTCACCCATTCGGCCACGCGGGCATAGTGCGCGTCGGCGACCAGTAGAGACAGAGCAAAATTGTGCAGGACGCGCTCCGCGGCCCCCTCCCATTCCCGGTCGCTCTCCCGGATTTCGATCAACTCGCCGGCGAAAGGGAGATCGTCTTCCGAGATACCCAGCTTGGTGCACAACCTCTCGCGGATGGCGAGAACGCGTGCAGGAATGTTGGAGCGTCGGCTCTTCAGAGACTCGACTTCGCTGGCCAGGTCGGCGTGCTCATCCTTGAGTTTTCGGAACGACACGCTCTCGTCGGTCAATGCGTTTTGCACATCCGCTTCAGTGGCATGGCACGTCGCGATTTCGGCGCTCAACGACCGGGCATTGGCGAGGAACGCGTCGGCAGTATCCGCCCCTGGGAGTCCGGCGCGCGCGGCGAGTTCGCTGTACTGCTTGGCGCGCCGCATGCGATCGTCCTTGAGACTTTCCTTGCTCTTGACCTCCTTTTTGAGCGCTTCGATGCGGTCGCCGCCGTTATCGGCAATTGCACGCTTGACGCCGTCACGCTGGCTTTGCTCGTGTTTGCGTTTCTGATCGAGGGCGCGAATCCGCTCCTCCAGACGGGCAAGTTCCTCTTCCAGCTTCTCCAGCCGTTCGGCCAGAAGGCCGGCCTTGACGCCGGCAAAATGCCCCGCGAGCGCATTGCGGCAGTCGCGGAGGAGTTCCACGGCTCGCGCTAGTTCGTCGTGCTGCGCGCAGTCGGACACCAGTGGAGCGAGACGCTCGATTTGCTCTTTGGCCTTCAAGACCGCCTCGTGGGCGCGACTGAGATCGTCGAAATGGCGGATGAGCGCCTCGATGCGTTCTTTGACAGGGAAGCCCTCAAGCATGTGCTGGCGGACGAAATCGGTGAGATTGCCCACCGATTTCATCGACACCGTCTGATGGAAGAGATCGAGCGCCTGCTCATTCTCAATGCCGAAACGCCGGCGGAAAGCGGCACCGTAAGGCGGAAAGCTATCATAGACCTCGACCTTCGGCGTCGCCCGTAGCCGCTTTCTCAATGCTGCGATCTCGCCGCCGAAATCGGAGAAATGTTGGGCGATGGACATGGGTCTATCGGCGACCACATAGAAGCGGGCAGGCTGGCCGTGACTCTCCTTGTGCCAGAAGACTTGGGCGAGCGTCACGTCCTGATCGAAGCCGTCGTTGCGGAAGCGGCCGAGAATCACCGAATAGTCCTTATGGCTCCTCAGCGCTATGCGCCGGGAGGAGACGCCCGCATCGCCCTTTTCCGATTTGTAGTGACCGAGGACATAGGATCTCAGATCGCGCTCGCGGGCATCAGCGCCGGCTGCCTTGTTGTAGGACACCTTTTGCGACGGCACGAGCAGGGTCGTCACGGCGTCGACGAGCGTAGATTTGCCTGAACCGATGTCGCCCGTGAGCAGCGCATTGTTCCCGCCCAGCGTGAGTGTCCACACCCGGCCATGGAACGTGCCCCAATTGTAAATCTCGCATCCGTGCAGGCGCATTCCGGCGGATGGACCCAGCCCGAGTGGGTCTGACCAGATCAGTTCAGGCTGCCGATCGATCCGGTTCATAGCTGCCCTCGCGAGCCGGAAATCGCCTGTGCCGCGTGGTCGTGATAGGCGGAGAGGCGGGCATCGAATTCGGCCAGCCACTGCGCGTCGACGAACGCCTTGAGAATGCGGCGTACCTCGAGTTGATCAGGCTCACCCCGCAGGCGGCGCAAGAAGCCCAACTCCACGACTTTGTTGATGTGGCTGTCGATCTGATCCAGAAGGCGCGCTTCATTGACCGTATCGGGCAGGAAAAGCTGCATCAGCTCGACAATCGCTTCGCGGCTGATGATGAGACGCGTTTCCCCGCTCGTCGCGTCGAATTCCGCGAGCTTCTTGCGCAGCAGCGCAAGCAGCAGGCTGACCGGATAGCCGAGCTGCCGACGGGCGACGAGACGGGGCAGGGCAGCTTCCCCTTCGCCCGCCGGTCGCTGACGCAGGTAGGCGTATCCCTCCGCTTCGTCGAGAATGAGCTCCAGGCCGAGGATGGAGACATGATCGCGGATCCGTGCCTGAAGCGCGAGCAGCGACTGCCAGACGTTCGCGTCTGGCTCGCGGTTGACAATGCCCTTCATCAAGGAGATCAGGACGACGGAGAAGTCATTATTCGGATCGGACATGACCGGTGTCGGTAGATGTTCTTGATGTGTTCTAAATCACCGGCGGCTTGCTGTCATCCCGAAATCAGGGGCTGTGGAAAGCGGCGGGGCCGGTCTCTCGACCGGATTTTGTCCCATCGCTGGATCGCTCCAGCCTCGACGAAACGATCCGGGCGTGGCTGTAGATGACCAGCGGTAAAGTCGCCTGACGCATTAATCCTGTTGGGCGGTGGGTCCAGGTGAGGATTTGGCGCTGCCCATCGTCGATGAGCGCGGTTTCGTCTTCGGCCGCCAGGCTGAAATAGGCGACGAGTTCCGACAACCCCTGCTCAAGCGGATATTCCCCAACAAGCTCGCTCAGAGAGACTTGTGATCTGGTCTGCAGGGCGCGCCGAATATTCGCTTCAAGTCGTGTTCTGTCCACGTGTTCGTGGCCGAAAAGGGCGTCAGCCGGGATAACGTCGTGCGTCTCGTCGGGCAATTGGTCCTGCACCGCGGGATCGAGCGGCGGGCTGAACAGGGGTCGGTCCATCGGCAGGACGATCCTCGGCGCCGGTTCGTCAAGTTCCATCACCGGCCCATCCGGTGGGGCTTCCCGGAGATCAAGGGCGGTCTGCTCGATGTTCCGGATAAGTTCCATGATCCGGCGGTTTTCGAGCCATGCCTGATCGTCGAGATAGCGTCGCAGCTGTTCGGAGAGTCGCGCAACCGTCCGCTGCGCCGCTTCTCCGGCCAGAAGCCAATCATAGTGAATGCGCAGGAGGCGGCGGTCAGGCTCAAGCTCCCTGACCGCGTCCATGTCGAGAACGGCCGCAAGGAGTTGCGTAAGCTCCTCCTGACGTTCGGGTGACATGAGGAAGTCCCAGAACGCCTGGAAGCTTCGCCCCTGGTCGGAGTCGGTGATGGCGTCTCGGTCGTCAAACATCGCCGCGAGCAGTTCCGACTTGCCTCCTTCCCATGTCGCGATGCGCTCGCGGACATTGCGGTCGAGGTTGCGAAAGTTCTGTTCCACTTCGCGGAAATCGGCGAGGAGGCCGCGAGCGGTCGCCGCCATCTGCAGAAAGCGTTCCTTGACGCCTGTCGCTCCCATTACGTCGATCCGCCCCGCCTCGGCTCGCGCGATCTCCTCTTCGGTCTCGGCCTGGCGTCGGCGAAGCCGCGCAATGCGGCGCTCAGGATTGCTCTCCGCGCCCTCGACGAGCGAACGCAGCAACTCGAAAACGCTCAACAAACGGGACTCGGTTCCGACGAACTGCTGCTCGCCAAGGCTCGCGAGCCATCCGATCGCCTTCTCGGTCGCCGGGGTGATGTCGAAATGTGCCTCGTCGCTTTGCGGCGGATAGTATTTGCGTAGCCAGCCGTGATTGTCGGACGCCCAATCGTCAAGATAGTTCTGTGCGCTTCGGGGAAAGGCGGCGTCACCCGATTCGCGCCGCAGGCGATAGAGCAAATCCTCGAGACGAGACATCAATTCAGGCTGGGACAGTGTCCGAATGTTGGGCTCAATGAAAGCCTGGTGCAAAAAACTTGCGATCAGTGGCGCATGATCGGCTCTCAAGAGCCGCCAGGCCGGGTGCTGCTGCCGTTGAGCTTCAAGGGTGCGATAATCCATGTTGGTTGTTTGACCACCGGGTTTGCCGCTTTGCATCAGCGGCGTTCGAGACCTTGAATTCCACGTAGAACAGCACAGCGCCACGTGCAATGGCGTCGAGCGGTGCTTCAACAGGCCGGAGCGTTTTCAGGGCGCCGCCTGCCCCGTCACAGGTTTCCGGAACATGCCCGGCCCCACCGACCGGCCGGTGTTCGAGAATGACGACCTGATCGAGGGCGGGGCTCGCTGAATCCATTTTCGTGTGGTGCGGGTATTCAATTCGAGATCATCAGCGGTCCTGATGGCAAGATCACGGGCGGCACCTCGACACGGTTGGGCCAGCGCGCCGGCATGACACATGCTAGAGCATGCCGTGTCGCCTGAAGACTTCGTCAAGTGTGGCACCGGACCCCAGTTCTTCCCTGATCGTCGTTTCAGTCGTCATTTTCTGAATCGCGCGGTCGACAACCTCAGGCATGACGGCCTCGGGAATAAAGACGATCCCATCCATGTCGGCAAAGACCAGATCGCCGGCGTCGATCCGGACACCGGTCGCGAAACGGTTCGTCTATGGTGGAACGAAAGACTGGGCGATAGTGGTGTGAACAACATCGCTACCGCCATTTCAAACGTGCTCGAGGCGTACCGACGTTGACCGGTGGGCCGGTAAAGGCTGCAACAGGGGGATCGACCCATTTCCGAAGAGACAAACAGTGAAGCGGAGCGCGGCCCTTTTGATTTGACCGGGCGGGTTGCCGTGGTGACCGGCGGGAATGGCGGGATAGGCTTCGCCATCGCGCGCGGATTGGCCAGAGCGGGGGCGAAACTGGTCGTTGTCGGGCGGAATCCTGACAAGAGCGCAAAGGCTCTCGAAGCGCTGCATGGCGAAGGTGTCGAGGTGACCTCGATCCTGGCCGACGTGACCGATGAGACCGACTGCCGCCGGATTGTCGAACGCACGATCGAAGCCTTTGGCAGGCTGGACATACTGGTCAACAACGTCGGTACGAACGACCGCAGGCAGCCGCATGATTATTCGATGGCGGATTGGCACCATCTGGTCGACACCAACCTGACCAGCGTTTTCGCCATGTCCATCGCGGCGCTCGAGCCGTTGAAGGTGCGTGGCGGCAAGGTGATCAATATCGGTTCCATGACGTCGGTTCTCGGAGCGTCTTTTGCGGCCCCCTATGGTGCCGCCAAGGGCGGGGTCATGCAGTTGACCAAGTCGCTTGCCTCCGCCTGGGCAGGGCATGACATCCAGGTGAACGTCATCCTGCCGGGCTGGATCGAGACCGAGCTGACAATCCGCGGACGAGCGGCGACACCTGATCTTCAGGACAAGGTCATCGCCCGGACTCCCGCCGGCCGCTGGGGACTTCCCGATGATCTGGCCGGAGCCGCCGTCTTCCTGGCAAGCCCCGCGTCCGACTTCGTGACCGGCGTCGTGCTGCCGGTCGACGGCGGATACTCTGCCCAGGCGTAATCTGAACTCAACGCGTTTATTGCCGGGCCATTGGACTACGCACCGGGTTCCGGCATGGGGTTTTGGGGTGTTTCCGATCCGACGGAGCGGGCCAACATCATAGCCTACCTGATGATTGCTTCTGAGTAGGATTGATCTGAAGTAGGTTCGCGCCAGTCGGGTCGGGCAGCGGCTGCTTCCGAAGGGTCGCCCCGGCCAACTCTGCCAACCTAGGCGACTGCCGTCAGGAATTGGGGCCGGTCAAGATCCACAAGTCATTCAGGCCAACAGGCCCAGGAGAAGATAACTGGCCATGCCGTACAGGCCCAAGAGGCTGACGCTCATGAAGATGCCGCGGAGGCCGGTGTTTCCAGCAAGATACGTGGTGGGCTCCACGGCCACCGGGCTAACATAGCCTTGGTATTGGTCAGTGCCGTATTGAATGGGGCCGCTTGAGTTGGACGTCAAATGCCAGGAAGCGATCGAACAGGGGCGCCTTGCGGTAGAAATGCCGCGTGACCGGACGTTCCCCAGGCGCCTTTTCCTCACGGTGCTCAAGAAGCCCGAACCAGTGCAGCGGCCTCAGAAAGCAAGAGTCCATTGCGTACGGTCCGACATCCCAGGTGGACTGCAGGACCTCAACCGACGGGACGCAGCACAACCGAGAGAGCCTCTCCGGCGTCTGCCAGTCTGTCGCGGAAACCGAAAGCGACCAGAGCGCGACACCGATACCGTGCTGCGGCCAGGGGCCGTAGATCCACGCGGTGAGGTAGCCAAGATCAGCGCGCCAAAAAGTCGTATGGAAGAGGGCAGTCTGAAGAGATTGCTGCTGGTCTTCGGCCAACATGGCTTTGCCCCGGCGCGTCGCCAATAGTTTGCGGCGATACTTGCGAAGCAGTCTGGCGAGTTCCACGATGTGTCGGACAAAGTACAGCGGCATGAAATCCGGCTCGTTGATCGCCTTGTGAAGTCGGAACGCGTCGCGGTAATCGAACTCCGGCCATTCGAACAGTTCGATCAGGTCGGCAACCACGGCCCGGGTGAGATTACCGGTCGCTGTCAACGGCAACCCGTCGTGTTCGGCCGCGTGGCTCAACAGCACGAGGCCGTTGCGCATCACGGCAGACGACGCGGTCTCGGTGCTGGTCAGATCGTTGGCAAGGCGAAGGGCCGTGCCATCGCTGGACGGTTCACGCTGGAGCGCGTTCAGGCTCCTTACATCGAGATTTGTCCAGGCTGGTTCGACGCCATCAAGCCAGCGCAAGGCTGCTGCGCGGTAGTTGAAATCCTCGGCTGCCATTGTTTTGTCGGATCTCCCGATTCGGATCCCGGCTTCAGCTTTCTGACCTGCCGACCGAGAACGCCGGACACAATATTCGCGATTGGAGGTTCAAGCGAACGAGATGTTTGAATCCGAAACCAACCCGCTCGGCCAGCGTGCTTCGGTAGATCGGTGCTTCGGCAAAACCCGAACGGCCAAGGATCATTATTGACGCGTCGGAACCGCAAGTCATTCAGGCAATATCAGGCCCAGGACGAGATAACTGGCCATGCCGTACAGGGCCAACAGGCCGACACTCATTAAGTGGAAACCACGCAGGCCGGTTTTCCTCGTAAGTAGGCGTTTTTGTCGCGCCTGCCTTAGTTAGTGTCCGTCCATAAACGGCTGTTTTTGTTGTGAGATCATCGCTGTCTTGGTCGTTGATTGTATCGTCAGTGGGCGATTTTGCGAATGCCATCGGCTTTTGTGGGTCGGGATGGCGTCGGCGAGAGCATGTACGCGAGC
>JAAEOR010001175.1 GCA_024222895.1 Hyphomicrobiales bacterium
TATCACCGCCCTTCATTTGGATCCCAAGTCCCGCGACGACATCCCGCAGATCCTGCGCGGGTTGCAATACATCTACACCACCCCTGGGCTGCGCGAGCGGGTGTTCACCATCCTCGAGGAAGTCCTACCGGATCGCGCAGGAGCGGGGAAACAAGGCAAAGCAAGCCCGGATACCGGGCGCCCCGGAATGGCGCAATGGAAGATCTTGGTCCTGGGGGTGCTGCGTCTTGGGCTCAATGCCGACTACGACCGCATCCACGAGTTGTCCAACCAGCACCACACCATCCGCCAGATGCTCGGACACAGTGACTGGGCGGACGAGACCACCTACGAATTGCAGACACTCAAGGATAACCTGCGACTTTTCACCCCGCAGATCCTGGATCGGATTAACCAGGAGGTCGTGCGTGCCGGGCATGCACTGGTAAAAAAAAGTCCGCAAGACGGGCTAAACGCCCGCTGTGACTCCTGCGTGGTGGAGACCGACGTCCATTTTCCCACCGA
>JAAEOR010001176.1 GCA_024222895.1 Hyphomicrobiales bacterium
ATCGCCGGGGCGATCAGGCGACGGTTACCAAACAGGAACTGGTAGATCACACTCGGGATGCAGAAATGGGTCGCGCTCACCAGCGCGGCGATGCTCACCATCATGAAACCGAGCACATAACCGGTGGTGCAGTATCCGGTCTCGAAAGCGATCGCGATCGCCGCGATCCAGGGCGCTGCCATGGCGCAGGCAAAGCGGACCGGCGCCGGATTTTTCGGCAGTGCGATGGTCCCGGTGAAGTGGCGGATGCCATGATTGTAGATGGCGTCGAAGGGGTGACGCGGCAGGGCAGCACCGAGCGCTGCGGTCACCATCAGCGCCCACAACAGGGGCGGGAAGGCCAACGCGGTGCCGATGGCGATGAGCGTGCCGCACAGGACGAACGTGGTTCGTGTCCACGGCGCCATTCGTGCGAATGCCGGATCCTGCGAGACATCCATGCCACGGAGCTCAAGCCGGCGGGTCGTTTTTTGGGAAAGGGTGTTGGCCATCGTTCTGTCCTCGTCGTTCGGTTGCGATGGCCGGACTGTGCAGCAGTGGCGTCAGTCCGCCGTCACGAGCGTCGGATTCGGGCCGTGAAAAAGCCGTGAATATTCTCTGCCGGCTTCGAGTGCGTCTGCTTCATGCTTTGATACAAGCGCTTGCCCTCGTTTCCCTCCATCGTCATCCTGCGGCTTGACCGCGGGATCTTTGCAGGCCTCGCGAAGACACCGGGCGTTGTGCAGGTGGAACCCGATTCCCGATCAAGTCGGGGATGACGGTGGAGGCATGGAATGCGATGGAGGGCAATTGCCGAACGAAGTGCAATGGCTTCGTGTCTTGGTAATAGCAAGCCTCTCCAAGCACACTGGAATCAGGCCCATGCGGCTTGTCGAGAAGACACGAGTGGGCTTGACGGGGTCGTTTCGGGAAGGATGAAAACGCCGGGCGTTGTGCTGGATGATAGTGATCCCCGATCGGCTGGGGGATGACGAAGGCGTGGGCGGTACCGGCCGCGCGCTCCTGTCTCGGTCCGTCCCGGTGAGGGAAGAGTGACTCACTCCTCCAGATCGGTGCCAATAAAGCCGTCGGACTGACGCGCCCACAACCCGGCATAGAGACCGCCAAGGGCAAGCAGCTCGCCATGGATGCCGTCCTCGACGATCCGGCCCTCGTCCAGAACGACGATCCGGTTCATGCGGGCGATGGTCGACAGCCGGTGGGCGATGGCGATCACGGTCTTGCCCTCCATGACGCCATAGAGGGTGTCCTGGATCGCCGCCTCGACCTCCGAGTCGAGCGCCGAGGTGGCCTCGTCGAGAATGAGGATCGGTGCGTCCTTGAGGATCACCCGGGCGAGCGCGATCCGCTGGCGCTGGCCGCCGGAAAGCCGCACGCCGCGTTCGCCGACATGGGCATCGTAGCCGGTGCGGCCATCGGAATCGCTGAGGTCGGCGATAAAGGCGTCGGCTTCCGCCTTGCGCGCCGCCACCGCGATCGCGTCCATCGAGACGTCTGGACGTCCGGTGGCGATGTTGTCGCGGACCGAGCGGTGGAGGAGGGCGGCGTCCTGGGCGACCATGCCGATCTGACCGCGCAGGCTCTCCTGGGTAACGGTGCGAATGTCCTGGCCATCGATTGCGATCGTGCCGCTTTCGGCCTCGAAGAAGCGCAGCACCAGGTTGATCAGTGTCGACTTGCCGGCGCCGGAGCGACCGACCAGGCCAACCTTCTCGCCGGCGCCGATGTGGAGGGACACGAGATCCAGGCCGCCATCGTCCCGGCCATAGTGGTGGCTGACACTGGTCAGCCGGATGGCGCCGCCGGTGACGGTGAGCGGGCTGGCGTCGGGAGCGTCGACGATGTCGAGCGGCTGGGCGACGGTCTTCAGCGCCTCGCGCAGGCCGCCGAGAGTGCCGAACAGGTCGGAGACGGCGTCCATCAGCCATTCCGCCATGGCAGTGATGCGGAAGCTCAGGGCGACGGCGACGGCGATCAGGCCGAGCGGCGCGGCGCCGGCCTGCCACAGCATCAGCGCGGTGCCGACCAGTCCAAGGATCAGCAGGCTGCCGAGAAGGACCATCCCGACATTGATGATCACTTCGACCCGCTGCAGGCCGATGAAAGTCGACCGGGTCGCGGTCAGCGCCGCCCTGCTTTCCCGATCCTCCTGGTCGCGGTCGGCGAACAGCTTGATCGTCGTGATGTTGGCATAGGTGTCGACCAGCATGCCGGTCAGTGTCGACAGGGCGCCCTGGAACCGTTCGGAATGGTCCTGAAATCGCGGCACTGCAAAGGCCATCAGAGCGAGATAAAGTCCTATCCAGATGACCAGCGGCACGACCAGCCGAAGGTCGACCGAGGCCATCAGCCAGATCGATCCGGCGACGTAGACCAGGACGTAGGAGAGTGTGTGCAGGACGCTGTAGGCCGCACCGGCGGCCGAACTGCCGATTTCGCGCACCCGGGTGGCGATCCGCCCGGCCATGTCGTTCTGGAACCATCCGACCGACTGCTGCAGGACATGGCGGTGGGCCCGCCAGCGGACCAGGGTGACCGCGTTCGGCCGGAAGGCGATGTCATCAAGGCTTTCGCGGAGGAACGGCGCCAGCGGCCGCAGTATCAGGACCACCGCGGCAACCAGCAGCAGCTCGCCGCCATGCTCAGCCCACAGGCGGTCGGGAGAGGCGGCCGCCAGCGTATCCACCAGCCGGCCGGCATAGCCGATCAGCCAGACCTCGAGCGCGGCGCTGATGACGGTCAACCCCAGGCTCATCGCCATGACGCGGCGGAGCGGTCGCAGGTTTTCGGTCAGGTACCGCCAGGCCCCGGTGTGCGGCGTGCTGTCGTCATAGGGCTGGAACGGATCGACGAGGTTTTCGAAGAGACGAAACATGCTGCCCTCCGGGGGGCTTGAACGGATTCGCTTGATGACGGCCGGTGACGTGCGGCCGCTACGACAGAAACTTCAGCAGGTGCTGATTGACCTGAAATTCCCCATCAAACGAGCCTCATGGTTCGTCGAGCTTCGTGTAGGCGACGGTGCGGCGGCCGTCAACGGCGCCGGGTTCGGGACGGCGAACTGGTTGACGCGCATCCGGGGGCGTGTGCTGGCCAAGGTCAACGATAGCGCCACACCTGCCGGCAGGTTGCATCATCATGCTATCGGCCGAGGATGACGTAGCCTCAAAGTCTCGGTGGCCGCGCGCTGCCAAGTGTGCGCTCCAGTTTCGGGGCAGAGCCGCAAATCGGGACCATGGCCCTGCATTGAGACGGCTGGGCGAGGTCAGTTCCAGGTCACTCCCTGGAGGCAGGCGATGCAGGCGGAAGCTCGGCGATCACGTCCTGAAAGGTGGCAATCCAGCCTTCGTGGTCGCTCGATAGCAAACCGCGCCCGCTCAGGTCCGTGAGGATCGCGAGCGCTTCTTCAAGCAAGGCGCGCCGCCGGTCGACATTTTCGGAGGCCCCCTGAACCCTCCACAAGCTCACAACCACGTCGGTATGCGACTGGGTGTTGTCCGGGTCGGTTTCGACCAGGCGGCGACGAATGGCGAGGCCCTCCTCGTAGGCGGCCACGGCCCCGGCGGCATCCCCGGCAGGCAGCTTCACCTCGCCGATCCTGTCAAGGCTGAACGCGACATCCCGTTGCCACTCGGTGTTGTCCGGGTCGGTTTCGGCCAGCCGGCGGGCAATGGCGAGGCTCTCCTCGTAGGCGGCCAGGGCCCCGGCGGCATCCCCGGCACGCAGCTTCACGTCGCCGATCCCGTCAAGGCTGAGCGAGACATCCCGTTGCCACCCGGTGTTGTCCGGGTCGGTTTCGGCCAAGCGGCGACGAATGGCGAGACCCTCCTCGTAGGCGGCCAGGGCCCCGGCGGCATCCCCGGCACGCAGCTTCACGTCACCGATCCTCTCAAGGCTGAGCGAGACATCCCGTTGCCACCCGGTGTTGTCCGGGTCGGTTTTGGCCAGCCGGCGACGAATGGCGAGGCCCTCCTCGTAGGCGGCCACGGCCCCGGCGGCATCCCCCTTCACGTCACCGATCCTCTCAAGGCTGACCGAGACATTCCGTTGCCACCCGGTGTTGTCCGGGTCGGTTTCCACCAGGCGGCGGGAAATGGCGAGGCCCTCCTCGTAGGCGGCCACGGCCCCGGCGGCATCCCCGGCACGCAGCTTCACGTCGCCGATCTTGATCAGGCTGACCGAGACATCCCGTTGCCACTCGGTGTTGTCCGGGTCGGTTTCGACCAGCCGGCGGCGAATGGCGAGGCC
>JAAEOR010001177.1 GCA_024222895.1 Hyphomicrobiales bacterium
TCGACCCACTTTCTAGAGATGAACCGCTGAACCGCAGAAAGCAGCCATTTGGGAAAGCTCGACCGGATGACTTCAGGCACGGCACCTGACGGTCAAATCGAAACCGGACCGCAGAATAACTATCTGATCTATATGTTTATTTTGGGTTGCAGGGGCAGGATTTGAAGCATCGTTGTCCCGCAGGCAGTTGTCTTCGCCTTCTTCGCCAACACGCCGCGGGCCCCTTTCAGGCTCAAATCGACGTACCCCTGCCCAACAAAAAAAGCCGCCCATCCGGGCGGCATTTTGTTGGTTGCGGGGGTAGGATTTGAACCTACGACCTTCAGGTTATGAGCCTGACGAGCTACCGGACTGCTCCACCCCGCGCCAAGAGAAACCGGCCCCGTGGAGGGCCGGGCTGGATATAGACCCATACCGACCGGATGAGAAGGCCTCATTGCCTTTGCCGGCTACTTTTTTCCCTATCCTCATGGGATCGGTCCCGGAACCACGGCAAGGGCCCGCCTGATAGCATCATCCATGACGGTCGGTTGCCGTTCATCCGCGCCTAAACGTACCCTCATTCGCCCTCCTCCGAACCGCCGTCGACTCGCCAGGAACGGGCCTCTATCCTGAGATCAGCGTGTCCGGTCTCGTCAACCAAGCGGCCGTGAACGGCGATCTTTGGAGAAACCCGACCGAGGCCCCGGAACCTGAGAGGAAAAGTCCGATGAAGCCGTTTCTGTCAGCCGCCGCCATTCCACTTGCGACCTGTCTTGCTTCCATGCCGGCCGGCGCCGCGACTTCCGAAGCGGTAGCGACGGCGCTGGCCGAGCTTCGAACCTATGCGGAAAAACTCATCGCGGACGATGAGGTTCCAGGTCTGGCAATCGCGGTCGTCCATGGCGACGAGATCGTTTTCCTGGAAGGCTTCGGGGTCAGGGTCGAAGGCAGCGACCAGCCGGTCGACGCGGACACGGTTTTCCAGATCGCATCGCTGTCAAAACCGATCTCGTCGACCATTGTCGCGGCGCTGGTCAGTCAGGATCTGGTTTCGTGGGATTCCCGCATGGCCGATATCGATCCGTCGTTTCAGCTTCTGGAACCCTATGCGACGGCCACTGTCACGGTTGCCGATCTCTTCGCGCACAATAGCGGCCTTGCCGGCCTGGCGGGAAACGAGCTGGAATCCATCGGCTACGACCGGGACGAAATCCTGCGCAGGCTGCGCCTGGTCGAACCGTGGACCGGTTTCCGCGGAGGATACTCCTACAGCAATTTCGGTTTGACCGCGGGTGCCGAGGCCGCCGCCGGCGCGGCCGGGATGAGCTGGGACGAGGCAGCCGAGACGATGTTGTTCAAGCCGCTCGGCATGGCATCGACCAGCGTAAGCGAGGCCGATTTCCGCGCCCGGGAAAACCGGGCGGAGTTGCACGTCCCGTCGGATGGCGCGTGGCGCCCATTGTCGAAGCGCCACCCCGACCCGCAGGCGCCGGCCGGCGGGGTCAGCTCCAATGTGCGCGACCTCGCCCAATGGCTGCGGTTGCAGCTGGCCTCGGGGGAATTCGGCGGAGAGCAGCTGATCGCCGAAGACGCATTCACGAAGATGCACACGCCGGCGACCGCCCATGGCGTGCATCCGGTCACCGGCCGACCATCGTTCTACGGGCTCGGCTGGGGTGTCAGCTATACAAAACACGGCGTCGTCTGGAGCCACGCCGGCGCGTTCAGCAAAGGAGCACGGACCTTTGCCGAGATTTACCCGAAAGAGGATCTGGGCATCGTGGTCCTCGCCAACGCCTTTCCGACCGGTGTTCCCGAAGCGGTCGCCGATACCTTTTTCGACCTCGTCTTCGATGGCGCGCCGTCGAAGGATTGGCTGACCGAATGGAACGGCCGTTTCGACTTTTTCCGTGTTCTCGACGAGCAGGCCAAGCAGGCTCACGCCACTCGACCGGAGCCGCACTCTCCAGCCCTTCCGGCATCGGCCTATGCCGGCACCTATTCCAACGATTACGTCGGCACCGCGATCGTCTCAGACGATTCGGGAACGCCGACGCTCGCTGTCGGGCCGGACGGTGCTCGCACATACGAGCTTACGCATTTCGACCGTGACCTGTTCCTCTACTACCCGTTCGACGAATCACCGGACACCCCATATGAGGTTTCATTCGCAATCGATGCCACGGGACAAGCGGCGCGCATCACCATCGAACACCTGGACGATGTTGGACTGGGCACGCTGGCGAGAGATCCGGACTGAGGGTCTGCATCACCTCTTTGATCCCGTCCAGCCTCAGTGACAGATGTCGCAAGAGACAATGCCCGCTCCGAGCAACCGGACGGACCTGCTCGTTGGCGTGATCTGACGTCTCACGTCGGCCGCTCATCGGAGCCGTTTCGCGCCTGTCAGCTTTTTCGGGGGGGCGAATTGAGCCTGCATCAAAGATGAAAATCGCTGAGAAATGGCCACTTGGAACTCATGATACTGGTACTCGCCGACCGGCGCGCCTCCGTCAGACAACGGGATGGTAAATGTTGTTCGCTTCAAGCAATTCGAGCGCCTCTTCAAGGGTGACGCCGCGATCCACCGGCTGCCATTGTTCGTTATGGCGGAAATAAGCCAAATCGAACCGATCGCGGCCGACATATTCAATCCGTGCGAAGGGTGCCGTGAATTCCTGTTCCCCAAACCGGTCCGGCCGGTCGTTGCGAAACCGCTGCATGAACCGGTATTTGTTGCCGTGCCACTTGCCGAAAATGTCGACGCAATAATTGAACTCGGTCGGTCGGATTTCGGGCAGGAAACGCGGCTTCAAGACATCCTCGACAAGGCGTTCGCAGGACGCCGTAATTGCCTTCTTTTCCGCCTCGGACAGTTTGTTGTTGGCCTGTCCGCCGACACGGACCCATTGCTCGCGCGCCATGGCATTTTCCTTTTTCGCAAATCGCAATGTCGTCAAAGCCAGTTTGGCACGAGCGCTCAATTACAGCCAAAGATCTTGTTGGAGGCTATTACGTGGCAGAGCCGCTGTGAAAGCCGAAGACAACGGCCTGGAGGCATCGGGGGATGCGCCAAACGCCATCGATCACTAAGCTGAGGCATCCTGCGAGATCGCAGATCGAAAGCCAAGGAACCGAGCCATGACGACCGCCGCTTCGCCAGACCTCGCCGTCTCCACCTGGAGCCTTCACCGGGCCCTCGGAGTCTCCTATCCGAACGCCCCGGGCGCGGAAGGCATCGACCGGGCGGAACGGACCTGGGGACCGGGAACGACATCCTTGATGGCGGTCCCCGAACAACTGGCCAAACTCGGAATTCACCGAATCGAGATCTGTTCGTTTCACCTCCCCGCCACGGACAACGGCTTCCATGCCGAACTCAGGGCCGCCATGACGGATGCCGGTGTCACCTTCCAGACCCTGCTGATCGATGACGGCGACATCACCGATCCGGACCAAGCAGAGCGCGATGTCGACTGGATCGGCGGCTGGATCGACGTTGCCGCGGCGCTTGGTGCGGAGAAGGCGCGGATCATCGCCGGCAAGCAGCCGCCTTCGCCCGAGGCGCTGGAGCGGTCGATCGCCGGCCTGCGCCGGCTTGCCCGCCGCGGTAGCGACTTGGGGGTGCGGGTCATCACCGAAAACTGGCACGCCACGATGGCGGGACCAGAGGAGGTCATGACGGTGATCGATGCCCTCGACGGATCGGTCGGCCTGCTCGCCGACTTCGGCAACTGGAGTGGCCCGTCCAAATATGATGACCTGGCGACGATCCTGCCGCACGCCGAAAACACCCATGCGAAATGCGCGTTCTCCGAATCTCTGGCGATGGACGCCGACGACTTCGGCCGTTGCCTGGCGGAGGCCCGCAAGGCCGGTTATGACGGCCCGTACACATTGATCTACGAGAGCGCGAATGACGACGAGTGGCGGGCGGTGCAGCTGGAACGCGACTTCGTGATCGACCAGTTGCGCCAGCCCCTCCACTGACCGCACGAGCGGCGAGCCGGCCGCTCGACCGGACGATCCGCTTATGCTGATTCGGATCACCTGCCGAAATAGCAGACCTTATTGAAGATCCGGAGACTGACACGTGACACAGGAAGAGGCCGTCCTGGCCACGCTCGAAGAATATGCGGACGCATACTGCACCAAGGATATCGATCGCCTGATGGCACTTTTTGACGATGGGGACGACATCTCGTTGATTGGTACCGGGGCCGACGAGTTCTGCGCCGGTCGGTCGGAGATCCAGGCCGTCTTCATGAGGAATTTTTCCGACGCAACGGCCTCAAGGTTCCAGCGACATTGGAGACACGTGACCATTGCCGGCGATAGTGCCGTCGTTGCGGCTACCATGACGATCCACCTGGACACTGAAGATGGCCCGCTTCAAGTTCCTGTGAGATGGACCGTCTCCCTGGTGCGAAGGTCCGGGCAGTGGCGTTGGCTACATCGGCATGCCTCGTCCGCAGCAGCCTCTCAAGAGGAGGGATCTGCCTATCCAGCCGTCGGCAACACCTCTCAGGCGTAACCTGATCTGGGACGTCATTCACAGAAGGAGATTTGGTCGATGAAACGCGAGCTCGTACTGAATGGGAATCCGATGGAGGATAAAGTTGGCTTCGCGCGAGCTGTCCGGGTTGGCCCATCCATCTCCATTGGCGGGACAGCACCAGTCGACCCGGACGGCAAGACAGTGTGTGTCGGCGATGCGAAAGGACAGGCTGAACGATGTTTTGAAATCATCGGCGATGCGCTGAATAGAGCGGGTTCCGGCTGGCATGATGTCGTTCGAACGCGCGTGATCCTGACGAACATTGATGATTGGCAAGCGGTCGTCGAAGTACGCGCGAAATTCTGTCGCGAGGCCAAGCCGGTCGACACAATCATGCAGGTCACGCGCTTCGTCAATCCGGAGTGGCTTGTCGAGGTGGAAGCAGACGCAGTTGTGGCCGACTGAAGGTAACGGCGCAGTGAGCAAGTCATACCAAGGGTCTTTAATATTGGCCCGGTGCGTTGGGTTGAATTCGAATAGGGAGATGTTTGAATTCGTAAGTCGCTTTTGATCTCGCGGGGTGGAGAACCTCGCACGCCGTGTGACGCAACATGCGGCGATAAGCAGATGGGTGAGGCAATCCGGGTGCTTCCGGTGCGCCATAAATCAGCAGAACCCATTGAAGCCGGACGGGCGGGGACTTCCGACCCTGTGAGCGGTCCGGCGTGCAAGCCTGCCATGGCGAGGGAAACCGAACCGATGGCGGACGCCTCGTTGGAAATCAAATCTCGCCAACTCGGAAGTGGGCGGGACGGTCCCCGATTGGCGTCGGGGACCGGTGGAGTGCTGGTCCGTGCTCGGGTTACACGGACTGGAGGTGTGCGGTGTGCCGCGCGCCAGCCTCGGCGCGGGTTTGCGTGGCGCCGGGGCCAGAGTCCACACGGGGATAAAGTCGGCGCCTAAAGCGGGCCAGAGATCTGAAGCGGAACCCAAGAACCTCGTCCTCGCTTCCGCCGTCTTCGGGCGGCGGATGGCTGAAGCGATCAGCGACCGTGTGGACGAAGGACGGAGCCTCCGTAGTAGTCCGAGGGCGGAAAAGCCGCTCACATGGCGAAGGGAGGCAGTGGATACAGCTTGCAGGCAGGAGGTGGGCGCATGCCCGGCGCGGTGAATACCGCGCTCGTCCTCGACATGCAGCGCAAGCTGTATCGGTGGAGCCCTCAGTTCCATCTGAGGACCACCTGCGGCGTCAGCCGAACGCGGAGAGCCGGATGCCTGGAAACCTGCACGTCCGGTTCGGAGAGAGGGATGGAGAGACTTGGCTCCGAGAGGGGTTAAAGCGCTTCATCCCTACTCTACTTTGATGGCCCCAATTCGTCTGCTGACAAGGCACATCTCGAAGGGCGATACGGAGTCATCGTTCGGGAGACGTAACGCAACTCGGCGGGGCGCCCCAGTCAATGGCCACGGCTGGATCACCGGTTTCCTTGCCGAAATCGGCCAGTCGCGGGCACGCCGTTAACGGCTGAAAAGCTCGCGGGCATTCAGTTCGTGCGCGGCTTGTCTCACCCGGGCAATCCGGTCGATTGTTTCATCGTCACGAGGGCGAGCCGGTATCTCCGCACCATTGGCAACCCTCCACCGCCGGGCCACATCAACAGCGGCCTCGCTGCACAGGATTCCCGCCGCCTGCGCCGCGGCACCCCAGGCGACCAGTTCATCGGCATCCGGGATCAGCAGCCCGCGCCCGGAAAGACGGCCGATCGTTTCCTGCCAGATTCTGCCTCGCGCCCCGCCCCCGATCAGGACGATCGGCGCATCCGGATCGATGCCGGACGAGTTGGCTTCAAGAGTCTCAAGCGACTGCACAAGGGAATAGGCGACGCCCTCATAGGCAGCGAGCAGGATTTCCTCGGCCGTGGTGGCATGGTCGATGCCGGCAATGGTGCCGCGCGCATACGGGTATTCCGGCAATCGTTCACCGCTGAGATACGGCATCGCGACAGCGCGGGTTCGCTCGGCGACCTGTCCTCGATCAAGGCCGAGCATCCGGGCGAGCGTGTCGACCGCGATTGTGGCGTTCAGCGTACATGTCAGCGGAAGATGATCGCCACTGGCCGAGGCATCGGCAAAGACCTGGCCAGTGGGATCGGCCGGCGCATGATCGGAGCGCATGTAAGCGGTTCCCGAGGTGCCGAGGCTGATCACGGGGGTCCCCGGCGTGACGGCAAGCGCCAAAGCAGCCGACATGTTGTCGCCGGTGCCGCAGCCAACCGGTATGCCGGCAGCAAGGCCGGTATGGCCGGCAGCCTGGTGGGTGACTGCACCCGCCGGCTGGTTCGGACCGAGCACCCGCGGCAGCATCGATGGATCAATCTGAACGATCGGCAGTTCCAGAACCTCCGGCACGTAGGACTCGCGCCGGCTCGACCACCAGCCGGTGCCGGACGCTTCGCCGCGATCGGTCACGCCGTCGTCGGTCAGTCTCTCGGTGAGGAAATCGTGGGGCAGCCGGATGAAACGCGTCTTCTCCGCGATCGCGGGTTCGGCCCGCTTGAGCCACGCCCAGGACGCCACCGACAGTCCCGCCAGGGGCTGGGTTCCCACCAGTTCGGCCCAAGCGTCGGGTCCCCCCAGCGACCGACGCAGTTCCTCCGCGTCACGGCCGGAGCGGGTATCGTCCCACAGGATCGCCCGCCTCAGCGGTCGATGATCGGAGTCGAGCGCAACGACACCCAGCTGCTGCGCGGCCACTGAGATGGCGTCGATCTTGTCCACGCAGCCCGTCTGCACCAGGGCACCGGCGAGCGCCTGCCACCAGTTCTCGGGATCCGTCTCGCTCGCCGCGCCACTGCGGAAGACGTCATGAGCGACCCGTCCGCTGGCGACCAGTTTGCCGGATTCGGTGTCGACCACGACAACTTTGGTCGCCTGGGTAGAGCAATCGACGCCGGCGACGAGCTTTCGTTCCATATCAACGTCCTCTCATGCTACTCATTGCCGGCACTTTTGAGTTCATGGCTTTTTCGGATAATTGCCGGATGTCACGGGCTCAGGTGGCGCGCGTGGAACCGCAAATGATCCTCGATGAAGGTGGCGATGAAGTAGTAGCTGTGATCGTAGCCCTCACGATAATTCATCTCCAGCGGATAGCCGCTGGATTGCGCCGCGGCCTCGAGTATTCCTGGCTTCAGCTGTTCTTCGAGGAAGTCATCCGCGTCGCCCTGATCGACCAGTGTCGGTGTCCCGTTGGTCGCCCCGCGCATCAACAGGCTCGCATCATAGTCAGCCCAGGCACTCATCTCGTTGCCCAGATACGCCATGAATGCTTTCTGACCCCACGGGCAGTTGACCGGATTGCTGATCGGGCTGAACGCCGACACCGACTGGAACCGGCCGGGATTGCGAAGGGACAGGACCAGCGCCCCGTGGCCGCCCATGGAATGACCCATGATTGAGGATTTGCCACTGACCGGGAAGGATGTCTCGATCAGCTTTGGCAATTCGGTCAGCACATAGTCATACATGCGGTAGTGGCGGTTCCAGGGTGCCTGCGTGGCGTTGACGTAGAACCCCGCGCCCTGACCGAGATCGTAGGCGTCATCATCGGCGACTGCCTCGCCGCGCGGGCTGGTGTCCGGGGCAACAATCGCAAGCCCCAGTTCCGCCGCGATCCGCTGCGCGCCTGCCTTCTGAATGAAGTTCTCATCGGTACAGGTGAGTCCCGACAGCCAATAGACCACCGGCACCTTCTGTCCGTCCTCGGCCTGCGGCGGCAGGTAGATCGCAAACCGCATGTCGCAGCTGAGCGTGTCCGCGTGGTGACGATAGTGCTTTGTCCAGCCGCCAAAGTTCCTGTTGGCGCTGGTGTTTTCCAGTGACATGCTACCCCCCTGGTTTGACTGATCCGAAGGCTTTGCCGCGATGGGTTTTGGCCATAGGCGCAGCTGACGTTTCGAAGCACGCAATTTGTGCCGCCAGGCAGATGTCGTAGTGGCCCGAGGCTGATTGTCAACGAACGAGACCTTTGGGGAGAGCAGGAATGGCTGAGCGCGAGTGGATCCGAGTGGCCGACGAGGCGGTCCTGCCCGACGGGCGGGTCATGACCGTCACGGCGCGCGCCAGAGATATCTGTCTCTCCCACTTCGACGGTCAATGGGCGGCCATGGACAACCACTGCCCGCATCAGGGCGGGCCTCTCGGGGAGGGCTCGATCGAGCGCGGCGCCGAGGGCCGATGCTGGATCCGCTGCCCATGGCACGGCTGGGATTTCGACCCGCTGACCGGCAAACCACCGGGCGGGCATGAGGATTCCGGCCAGACCCTCTACCCGGTCGAGGTTCGCGATGGTGACGTCTTCATCGGGCTCGAGCCGGAACCGGAGCACCAACGCACGATCAGCGACGCCATGGCCGAAACCTTTGTCGCCTGGGGCGTCAAACGGGTCTTCGGCATGGTCGGCCACTCCAACCTCGGACTGGCGGATGCAATCCGGCGACGGGTGATCGACGGGGAAATGTCCTATATCGGCATCCGCCACGAAGGCGCCGCGGCGTTTGCCGCCTCGGCCTATGGCAAGCTCACGGGGCGGCCCGCCGCCTGCCTCACGATCGCCGGTCCCGGCGCCACCAATCTGATGACCGGGCTCTGGGACGCCAAGGTCGACCGCGCGCCGGTGCTCGCCCTGACCGGACAGGTGCAGACCCAGGTGCTCGGCCCCGGCGCCTTC
Organism: Hyphomicrobiales bacterium; assembly: GCA_024222895.1. Lineage (GTDB taxonomy): Bacteria > Pseudomonadota > Alphaproteobacteria > Rhizobiales > Kaistiaceae > Bauldia. Next base: position 9,210 of record JAAEOR010001177.1, read on the forward strand.
CAGGACATCGATCTCCGCTCGGCATTCGAGGCGGTCAGCCGCTTCTCCCAGCCGGTGTTGCCGAGTTCCAACCACACGGAACTGGCTTCGATTGCCTGCAAGACCGCGCTGGTTGAACGGGATGTGGCCAACCTGATCTTTCCCGACGATGTGCAGACACCACCATCCGACGCCAAGGCCGGCAGTCCGGCAGGCCGTCTCGGCCGCGCGACCGTCAAGCCCTCCGACGCCGACCTGGAGGCAGCACTGGCGATGATTGCCAAGGCCGAACGACCGGTGGTCGTGCTCGGCTATGGCGCGCTGGAGGCACGCGAGGGCCTGATCGCCATGGCCGAGCGGTTGGGCCTGCCGGTGCTCACCACCTTCAAGGGCAAGGGGATCATCCCCGACAGCCATCCGAACGCCGCCGGGGTCCTGGGGCGCTCCGGGACGCCGATCGCCAGCTGGTTCATGAACGAATCCGACCTGCTTATCTGTCTCGGAACCTCGTTTTCCAATCACACCGGCATCGCTCCGTACAAGCCGATAATCCAGGTCGATTTCGAGCGGATGCAGCTCGGGCGATTTCACCCGGTGACGCTGCCGATCTGGAGTGAGATCGGCGCGTTTTGCGCGGCGATTGCCGCTGCATCGCCGGAGCGCGGCGACAGGCCGGGCCAGATCACCGAGCTCGCTGGTCGCTGGGAGGCCTGGCGCGCCGAAAAACGTGGCCGGGCCGCGGACGATCGCGGCCAGGGCGTCAATTCCGCCGTCATCTTCGACGTCATGACCGACCTCGTGCCCGACGATGCGGTCATTGCCGTCGACGTCGGTAACAACACCTATTCCTTCGGGCGTTACTTCGAGACCGAGGGTCAGCGTGTGCTGATGTCGGGCTATCTGGGCTCGATCGGATTCGCCTTCCCGGCGGCCATGGGCGCCTGGGCCGCGACCCGGGACTTCGACGAATACCGCGGCCGCAAGGTCGTCTCGATCTCCGGCGACGGCGGCTTCGGACAGTACGGCATGGAGTTCACCACCGCGGTCAAATACAACATGGACATTACCCATATCCTCCTCAACAACAACGAACTGGGCAAGATCTCCAAGGAGCAGCGCACCGGCGCCTGGGAAACGTGGGAGACCAGCCTTCACAACCCGTCCTTTGCAACCTTCGCCCGGCTGTGCGGCGGCCAGGGTACCAAGGTTACCCAGGCCGACGACCTGACCGATGCGATCGGCGCGGCCCTGGTATTCGAGGGGCCGTCCCTGGTCGAGATCATGACCGACGCTCAGCTTGTTTAGTGGCCCGAATCCGACATTTGCTGCGCTCTGCGGCAACTCAGATCCGCACGGAGACCATGCATGGAAGAACCTCAGAGCCCTTCTCCAATCGCAACACGGCTTCGCAAGTTACCGGGGCAATTGTTGCTCGCGCTCATCAACGCGACTGCGTTGCTCGTCATCGTGGCTGCCATTCTCGTGATTGCCGCGTGGAGCTCCCTGAACAATGCGGCGGCGGATCTCGCCCGGACAGCGACAGAGGCGGTGATTGCCGAAATCGATATCGAGCCGGCGCGGCTGCTCAACAGCATGCAAGAACTGGACGCGGAGATTCGCGAGTTCCGGACCTCGGTAAGCGAGGATCGCGAGGAACGGTCTCGTCAGCTTGAGCAGAAGATCGACACGCTGAGCCAGACGCTTGCGAGTCTGGACGCAACCCTGACAAACGCAAGAGTACAGCTGGCCGATGAAGCCATCCGACAGGTGGGCGATTCGATTACCGAGGGCCTGTTGCGGCTGCGCAACTGTGAGATCGACTCAACCGCCGCAGGTGTCCTTCATCCGATCGGAGAGCTTCCCTTCTTGCCGGGATGACTTGAACGAAGAGCAAGCGTGAAGTGTGGACTGCGATGAATGAGGTGTGAGGCCTTCCCAGGATTCTTCGAGTTATGCAATGGGGGCTTTCGGACGCGGCCATGGACCGGGCACCAATCATCGATAGGCCGTCACCCGAAACCCTTCACACGAACTGCCTTCATGGCCCGGCGATCCGATGACGGTTTCCGGGGGTATTTCATACTTCGCCGGCTCGCGCCCACACGGCAGGAAGCGCGCCAGCCTGAGAAGTTGGGGCTTTCAGACTTGACCTAACGTCCGGGGCAATCACAGGTCAGTTTTTGCATCAACTCGATCGCCTGGTCGTCGGTAAGGCCCTGTTCCCGAACTAGCGTGCGCCATGTGTCGAAGCTGAGCGCCAGAGCCAATGCTGCGTGAAGCAGTGCCTTGCGCCGGCCGGTCGCAGGCCAGGCGGCCGCAAGTATTTCCGCAGCACGCTGCCAATGCGCGTGAAAAGGCACCATCAGCGGCTGATCGCGTACGTCGGCAAGAACCCGGGACATCATGGCTTCGGTTTCGCGGTGGTATGCATAGGTCTCGCGCAGGCCAAAGCGTAGCCTCTCGACAGCATCCTGGATGAGTCGCCAGGGTTCGGGGTCCGGTAGTGGATGGCGCTCGAAATACTGGCCACTGCACGCGCCCACCAATGCTGTCTCGTCGGGGAAATGGCGATACACAGTGGCCCTTCCCACTTTCGCCTGCGCGGCGACATCCATCATCGTGGTCGCCACCAGCCCCTTGGTCTGGTGCAGCGTGATCGCCGCCTCGACGATCTTCTGCCTGGTTTGATCCTGACGCTCTGCGCGCCGCTTGAGCTGATATGAGCGTGCCATGTAATCATGATACACCCAATCTCTCGAAATTTGACAGGGATGACGCAAAAGTGTACGAGCATGTTCGTGAGACATCATGTCTCGCGATTATGGGAGGAAACGCAGATGTCAGTCATGTCAAACAAATCCAAGCCAATCGCGGTCCTGCAAGTCCCGGCCAAGGAGTCAAACGCAACGACAATTCATCGTTCGGCCAGGCTGGCGGCTTCTTCGTTGGCGCTTGCGATGCTGGTGTGCGCAGGGAGCGCGGGCGCTAACGAACCGGCAGAATTCGCCGCGATCCGAGCTGCGACTGAAAAGTACCAGGATGTCACCGTCGCGCTCGCGGATGGCTACATCAGGGACCCCGATGACCACTGCGTCACCGCCGAGACCGAAGGTCTGCCGGCGGCGTGGGGCGCCATGGGCATTCACTACCTCAGACCCGACCTGCTTCAGATCACCGCAACCGATCCTCGGGTCGACGGCAACAGCACGTATACGGATTTCGTCAATCCGGCGATCCTGCTCTACGAACCGCAGGTTGATGGCTCATTGGTGCTGGTCGGGGTCGAGAATCTTGTCTTTCAGGCGGCATGGAAAGCAGCCGGTCATAACGCCCCGCCAGAGTTTGCGGGCCGCACTTGGGACACGATGGCCGACGATCCCGCGACGGAAGCCGACGAAGCACACCGCTTCGCTCCGCATTTCGATCAGCATGTCTGGTTGTTCCGGGACAACCCGAGCGGAAACCTGATGCCGTTCAATCCAGACGTCTCCTGCGACTACCACAAGCCACATGACCACTCGGGTTGACAGCGCCCGCTGGCCGGTGCCGGCTCCAGGCATTGCCCGGGGCCAGCACTCCTTTACCCTTTTCATCGCTCGCCAAGAGGCAATGTCATGACCGTGTTAAGCATGGGCAACCCGATTTTCGTCACCTACATGATCGCCGGTGCGATCATGATCCTGAAGATCATGGGACAGGGATGGATGACGGTTTTCAGAATGCTCAAAAGTGATGCCGGCCTGGTCAACCCCGAGGATCTCCAGGTTGGGCCAATCAACCGAAATCCTCGCCCCGAGCAGCTCGAACTAAACGACTATGTGGATCGCTCGCGGCGCATGCACCGCAACGATCTGGAGAATGTCCCTGCTTTTCTCGCGTGCGGACTGCTCTTCGTTGCCGCTGAACCGTCATACTTGTTCGCGAACATTCTCATGTACACCTTTGTCGGCGCTCGGCTCTTCCACGCCGCGGCATACGTCACCAAACAGAGCCACGAAGTCCGTGCGACATTCTACACAGTCGGTTCTGTGACGGTCATCATCATGGCGCTCTACGTTTTGGCGGCGGCGATTCTGTGAATGTGGATCGTCCGTTGAAGGTCCCGCCGGACTCGACGGCGGGGCTGCTTCTGAGGCCGAGCGGGCGGCGGCGCTTCATATGATCAGCCTCATGCCGACCATGCACCCGAAATCCGCTCGGCGCCGACAAGCGTATGACGCTGGGGGCTTGGTCAGCGAGTTGCAGTCGATGCGGGTGACGCTACACCTCGGCCAGACGACTCGATGTGATCTGCGCCAGCGCACGGACGGGCTGACGTCTACCTCCCAAAGCCTCTCGCGGCGGCGACATTGTGAACCGATTCAGCGGTGACCGCGACAGCCTGCTCAAGCTGATCGCGCTCGGTTATCAGGGGCGGCGCCATCTCGAAGGCCGTGCCGATCGTGCTCGCCAGAACGCCGTTGGTTCGCATTGCGCGTACGATCGCGGCGGCAGTATCATCGGTGAATGGCGCTTTGGTCTCAGGGTCAGCGGTGAGATCGATCGCGACCCACATGCCGATGCCGCGGACATCACCGACGATCGGCGAATCGCGGAGGGCACTTTGTAACGCCTCCAGGAAAAAGGCGCCGTTTTCCTCCCCCTTCTCGATCAGGCCGTCACGCTCGCAAATCGCGATGTTCGCCAGGGCGGCTGCAGCGCCACCACCGTGTCCACTGAACGTATGCACGTGTCGAAACATCGGCATCGCTTCGACGATGTCCGGCCGGGCGATCGCCGCGCCGGCCGGGAAGTAGCCGGCCGTCAGTGCCTTGGCCACGGTCATGATGTCAGGCGAGATGCCAAAATGCTCGCTGGCAAACCAGGCGCCAGTCCGTCCAAATCCGGTGATCACCTCGTCGATGATCAGCAGGACGTCATAGCGATCGCAGATCTCGCGGATTCGCGGAAAGTATCCGGATGGCGGAACCTGCACCCCGTTGGCCTGCATGACCGGCTCGGCAATGAAAGCGGCCACCAGTTCGGGGCCTTCATGCAATATCTGTTGCTCGAGATAGTTGGCGCAGAACTCAGCATACTCATCATCCGCCATGCCGAAAGGATTGCGGTAGCGTGTGGGGCCAGGGATCAGCGTTGTGCCTGGTACGCCCGGTTCCGAGATGTGTCGCGTCCCCAGCCAGTCGGTGACCGACAGCGCGCCCATGGTTGCGCCGTGATAGGCATTCCAGCGGGAGATGATCTTGTAGGCCCTCGGCTTTCTGCCGCTCTCGACCTGATACTGCTTGGCCAGCTTGAGCGCTGTTTCGACCGCCTCGGAACCGCCGCTGACGAACATCACTTTTGATAGATCGCCCGGGGTCAGTTGCGCCAGCTTCTCCGCCAGACGAACCGACGGCTCGACAAAATTATCGACCGTTCCCACATAGTGAAGCTGGAGGAGCTGCTCATAGACGGCGCGGGCGATCTCCTCGCAGCCATAGCCCAGCGAATTGGCACGTGTGTGCGAGCCCATCATGTCCAGATAGGTCTTGCCCTCCTGATCCTTCAGTTCGACCCCACGCCCCTCGACGAAGATATTCGGACCGTCGCGCAGCACCCCGGCCCGATCGGCCAGAGGAAAGATGCAGTGTTGCATCGCCATGTCGGCAAACTCGCCGATGTTGGGTCGCAAGGACCGATCGTCACTGGCCGTCATGATCTGCCTCCTGTCTATGACCAGCCTCAACGCACCGCCACGCAAGGCCTGATGGCCAAGTCTACACCGTTTGGTGTCAAAGGCGTCCGATTCGATGTTGGCGATCCATGCAACACCCGCCCGGGTGCTCCATTGCCGGATCGGGCCGCCCTCCAGCGTTGGCGCAGTCTGCAAGTGATTTGACGTGATCTGCCAGTGATCGGAGAACAGACCCCACCTACTTGTCCATTGATACCAAGGAGGAAAGAGCAGGACATGGCACAGACGAACAACAACCAGCAGGTCGCGCTTGTCACCGGCGCGTCATCGGGCATGGGCAAGGAGATCGCCAGGCAACTTTTGAACGACGGTTTCACGGTTGTAGCCGCGGCACGGCGGGTCGACAGGATGGCCGACCTGACGGAACTGGGCGCGCATGCAATCGCACTCGACATCACTGTCGATCAAGACGTTCAGGACGCAGTTGACACGATCCTGAAAGACCATGGGCGCGTCGACGTGCTGGTCAACAATGCCGGCTTCGGCCTTTACGGCGCGGTAGAGGACGTCGATATCGACGACGCCCGGTACCAGTTCGAGGTCAATCTTTTCGGGCCGGCGCGGCTCACCCAATTGCTGCTACCACAGATGCGGGAAAGGCGGTCCGGCAAGATCGTCAACATCACCTCGATGGGCGGCAAGATCTACACCCCGCTCGGCGCCTGGTACCATGCATCCAAACACGCGCTGGAGGGCTGGTCCGATTGCCTGCGGCTGGAGCTTGCGCCCTTCGACATCGATGTCGTTATCGTTGAGCCGGGCATGATCCAGACGGAATTTGGCAGCGTGCTGGTCGATCCCATGTTGAAACGGTCGGGTTCAGGCCCGTATGGCGGTCTGGCGGAAAAGGTCGCCGAAGCCACGCGGAATTCGTACCGGGAGGGTGGGTCGTCGCCCGCCACAGTCATCGCCCGCGTCGTCTCCGACGCCGTCGCCGCACGTCGGCCACGCACCCGGTATGCGGCCGGCAGGCTCGCCAAGCCATTGATCATGGCCCGCAAATGGCTCAGCGACCGCTTGTTCGATCGGTTGGTCATGAGTGCGGTACGGTAGATGTCCGAGCCGAAGTTCATCGTCGATCTGGGTTGGCAGGTGCTTCTGAAGGATCTCGAGGTTTCGGCGGACGACCTGCTGCGCCAAGCCGATCTTCCCCGGGATCTCCTGAGCCGCAGTTCGCCGGCACTGACCACGAGCGAGTATTTCCGACTCTGGGATGGTCTGGCACGGCTGCTCGAGGCTCCAGCGTTCCCGCTTCGCCTGGGTCAGGCCGTCTCCGTCGAAGCGTTCAGCCCGCCGATCTTCGCCTGCTTCTGCAGTGCCGACCTGAACGCCGCGCTGGTCCGACTCTCCCAGTACAAGCCGCTGATCGGACCTCTGCGGCTCGACGTTGCGATCGGTGACCAGGCGACGCGAGTCGTCCTGGCTGGCCTGCCGGCCGAAGCCCAGCCGCCAGCCGCGATGATGGCAACCGAGCTGGTGTTCCTCGTCCACCTGGCCAGGCTGGCCACCCGCGAGCGCATCGTTCCCCTCTCCGTCCATTTCGCCGGAGACCTTCCCGAGGCCAACGCCTACAAAGCGTTTTTCGGGGTCCCGGTGATTTCGGACAGCTATCACGGATTGTCGTTTTCGGCCGAAGATGCCCGACGGCCGTTCATGACGGCCAGCGAAACCATGTGGTCGGTGTTCGAGGCGGAATTGCGGGCCCGCATGAGTGACCTTGGTCCGGAAGCCGGCTTCCGCGACCGGGTTCGGGCGTGTCTCACCGAGGTCCTGGCAAGCGGCCAATGCACGATGCCGTCTGTCGCCCGCCGCCTGGCCGTCAGCACCCGCACCCTGCAACGCCGCCTGCGGGATGAGGACACCAGTTTTCAGCGGGAGCTCAACAGCCTCAGGGAGGAGTTGGCCCGCCACTACCTGACCAACTCGCATTATTCCGGCGCCGAAATATCCTTTCTGCTCGGATACAACGATCCCAATTCCTTCATCCGGGCGTTTCACGCCTGGACCGGTCTCACCCCGGAAGCGGCGCGCCCGGAACGACGGCTTCAATAGACCCGATCGCACCCAGACGAACCACACTGTCACGGGATGATGATCCGGACTGGCCCGATCTTTCTGAAAACACTCTTGGTCGCCGGCGGATCGACCCTCATATTGCGCGGTTCAAGGCCGACCTCGGGAGCACCCTATGACCCATGATGCCCTACGCCAGCAGATGATCAGCCTGTTCAAGGAGACCGCGGAAGCGCATTATCGTGCTTTTGCCGCCACCGACGGCGCCGATCCTGACTGGCCGATCTGGTACGCCGACCATCTTCGTCAGCCGGTTTCCGACGCGCTCGGCGTCGACTTCAGCCAAAGCGACCTCGTCTTCTGCCTGATGACCGCCGACCTCGAGCACACCGCGCGGGAGTCGGCTGAAGCATGGCAGACGTCCTACGCCGATCATTTCATCGAGCGCTTTGCCCCTTCCGAAGAGCCGCAAACCGATACACTTGCCCTTTACATGACGCCGAGCTGTCCGTTTTGCCGAATCGTGCTGAATGCGCTGGAGAATCTGGACGTCGATGTCGAACTCCGCGATATCTTTGCCGACCCCGATCACCGCGACAACCTGGTCGCGGCGCGCGGTCGCGCGACGGTTCCGGTGCTGCGCATCACCAATGGCGACGAGGATCGCTGGATGCCTGAGTCACGCGATATCGTTCGCTACCTGCAGCGGGCATACGGATAGAAAGCGCTCCGCTTCAGGTGAAAGCATATCCTGCGTTTTTGTGAGACGTTCAGCGTCTCGTTCAGCCCGTCCTTCGATAGGGGTCGGGAAGGGCCTTCGCCCTCCCCGCCCTCCGAACCGCACGTGCGGTTTTCCCGCATACGGCTCTCCGGTCGGTGGTTTCCTCATCGGGCGTGTCTCGCCTGAAGCCAGGCCGTGTGAAGCGCGA
>JAAEOR010001178.1 GCA_024222895.1 Hyphomicrobiales bacterium
CCGGACCGCCTGCAAGGCGACCGCAATTCATTGCCGGTGGGGCTCGCCGCAGAACTGTCGGATCTCGGTCTGCGCTAGGTCTCAACCGCGATGTTGTCGATCAGCCTTGTGGTCCCGAGATGGGCGGCAACCAGCAAGCGCAGCGGCTCTCGCGAAATATCGGTGACCTCAGCCAGCGTATCGGCGTTACGCAATGCGAGATAGTCGACCTTGAAGCCGGAGGTCGCGAGAGCCGTGTAGCCGGCGGTCAACGCATCGGAAACATCCCGACGGCTGCGGATTGCATCGGCGGTGTTCTGCAGGGTCCGATAAAGATGCGGTGCTGTCTGCCGTTCGTCCTGTGAGAGATAGCTGTTGCGCGAGGATAGCGCCAGGCCGTCAGGCTCGCGCACTGTCGGGCAGCCGAGGACCGTGATCGGAATGGCAAGATCGGTGGCCATCCGCCGGACGACGAGTAACTGCTGGTAATCCTTCTCGCCGAAAAGCGCGAAGTCGGCGGCGACGGCGAGGAACAGCTTTGCCACAACTGTCGCGACCCCCCGAAAGAAATGTGGGCGGAAGTCGGTCTCGAGGCCGAGGGCAGGGCCAGAGACCGATACGGTGGTCGCTGCATTGGGCGAATACATCTCCGCAACCGTCGGCATGAAGACGGTATCGACGTTGAGGCTCGCGAGTTTGCTGAGGTCGGATGCATTATCGCGCGGATATGCGTCGAAGTCCTCGTTCGGGGCGAATTGGGTCGGGTTGACGAAAACCGAAACGACGACGCGCTCGGCCTTTTCCCTGGCGGCGCTGACAAGCGACAAATGTCCCTCGTGCAAGGCGCCCATCGTGGTCACCAGAGCGGTTGTTTCGTCACGACGCCGCCAGGCGTTGGTACGGCCACGGATAAGCGCGACGGTCGAGTCGACCGGAACACTGGTGACGGGCAAATCGGGCGGATCGATCATGCTGCAGGTCGTTGAGCGCGGCGAATTTGGCTACCTGTTTAAAGAACTGGCGCCTTGTTGACCAATTCTTGGCGATTTATGGGCACTATAACGTGTCGCAGCCTGTTGCGTCAGTAGTCCGGAACGTTCCAGGGGGGGGCGGTCGATGCTGCCAAAATCCGCACATCTTGTCGTACTCGGCAACGAGAAGGGCGGCTCGGGCAAGTCAACAACCGCAATGCATCTTATCGTGGCGTTGCTCAAGGCCGGCCATCGGGTGGCGTCCATCGATACCGATAGCCGGCAGCTGTCTCTGACCCGGTATATCGAGAACCGGGCCCGGTTTTCCCGCGACAACTGCCTCGATCTGGAAGTTCCTGCCCACTATGTCGCACGACTTGCGGCGGGTGAAACGGTCCGCGGGATCGAGGCCGAGGAGTTCGCCAATTATGTGGAGATCATTGACCGGGTCGAGGCCGATTTCGACTATGTGGTCGTCGACACGCCTGCCAATGATTCGTACCTGATGCGGCTCAGCCACGCGATGGCTGACACGCTGATCACACCGGTTAACGATAGTTTGATCGACCTGGACCTGTTCGGTCGGATTTCGCCCGACCAAGCGGGATCGGCGCAGGTCGGCCATTACGCCGAACTGGTCCGCAATGCGCGGCACCAACGACATCAGGTCGATGGCGTCAAAATGGACTGGATCGTGGTGCGCAACCGTCTGTCGACGCTTTCGAGCCGCAACCAGCGCCACCTGCTCAAGTTGCTCAATCAATTCGCTCCGATCCTTGATTTCCGGCTGGCAAGTGGCATTTCGGAGCGTGTTGTCTTCCGTCAGTTCTTCACCAGTGGACTGACGGCGCTCGACCGCCTCGACAAGACCACCCAGGGGGTTGAACCGACCCTCTCCCATCTGGCCGCCCGTCACGAAATTCGCGAACTCGTCGCATTGCTGGGGCCGCCCCGGGACCGGCGCGCCGATCGAGCCGCGGTCCTACCGGCGATTCTGCCGCGGCCGGAACCCCATCTGGCCACTGCGAACGAATAGCGGTTGCTTCCCGCGCCATCAGTGCCACATTTCGGGTAGAAAACAATCCATCGCGACTGTGTCGCGATCAGCGAGGTTTATAAGGTGCTGTTGGGCCATGGCTTCCGACAACAAGCGAACCCCGGCGAATCCGGATACGGTCAAGCAACCTGCGGCGGCACGATCCGGCAGCGATGATATTGACACGTTCCTGCAGCAGGCGCGCAGCCTTGGTGCACCGGTGGAAGGACGTGGCCGCCTGATTTTCGCCCTGGACGCAACCATGAGCCGGCAGCCGACCTGGGACACGGCCTGTGGGCTTCAGGCACAGATGTTTGATGCGGCCGGCAAGGCCGGCGGGCTCGATGTACAACTTCTCTACTATCGGGGCTTCAACGAATGTCGCGCCAGCCGTTGGGTCGGCGGTACCGACGCGCTCCGCGATCTGATGACCGGCATTCAGGTTCGCGGCGGCCATACCCAGATCGGCAAGGTGCTTGCCCATGCCCGACGGGAGGCCAAGAAGAAGAAAGTCGGCGCAATGGTTTTCGTTGGCGACGCGATTGAGGAGCCGATCGACACGCTGGCGGCGAAGGCCGGAGAACTGGGTCTTCTCGGCCTGAAGACGTTCATGTTTCAGGAAGGAAGGGACGCATCGGTGGAGGCCGGATTCCGCGAGATAGCCCGGCTGACCGGAGGTGCCTATGCTCGCTTCGACACCAACGCCGCCGGACAACTGGCGGCATTGTTGCGCGCTGCGGCGATCTATGCGGTGGGCGGAATCCGTGCACTGGAGAAGCGAGGCGGCAGTGGTAGCCGGCTGTTACTCGAGCAGATGCGGTCGCGCTGATGGTTTTCTACCTGTTCGCTGGCGTTGGGGCGCTTCTGGCCCTGTTGGCCTTGGGGCGGGCCTTTGTCGGTTCGGACCCGCGCGCACTCCTTCGGCTGCTGCGCTACATCGTCGGTATCGGAATGATCGTCTTCGGAGGCGCCATGGCGCTGGGCCGACGGTTTGATCTTGGTCTGCCGCTGATCTTTCTCGGTATCGGAGTCCTGCGGGTTGGAAGGATTGGCCCGATCGATCTCGGCGGCGGCAGCCGGACGCCGGGATCGACGTCCAAGGTTCGCTCGGCTTATCTGGAAATGGAACTCGATCACGACACCGGTGAGATGCGCGGACGCGTCATGGGTGGCGCGTTTGAAGGCCGCTGGCTGGATGATCTCGATATACCCGAGCTTCAGCGACTTTCGCGAGAAGTCGCAATCGACGGCGAAAGCTTCGCTCTACTCGAGGCGTATCTCGACCGCCGAGTGCCCGGATGGCGTGAAGACGCCGAGGGTGATGCTGCAGCGGGGGCGGGCGGCACGACGAATGCGGGCCCCATGACTGACGAGCAAGCCTATGAGATCCTTGGCCTTGCGCCCGGCGCCGGTGAGGCGGAAATCCGGCGAGCGCACCGGCAGCTGATGAAGGGTGTCCACCCCGATCAAGGCGGCTCGACGTTCCTGGCGGCGAAAATCAACGAAGCTAAGGACAGGCTTTTGAGCAGGCATGGATGAGTCCGTTACGCGTTACGAGGAGAGGGACCCTGTACTTGCCAAGCCGTTTGACCGCGAAACCTCATTCCGCGATCGCATAGCAGGCAAACTTTTTCGTAGTCAGATGAGCGCACGCTGCACGCGCTTCATGCTTGTCGGCGAAACCACCAAATCGGGCGCGATAAAGCGTGGTTGAATCCTTGACCACCGGTTCGGTGTAGGGAGCGGCGCTGGCGAGGGCAGCCGCACCGGTGGCACGGGCGCGCTCCAGCATTTCGATAGCCGAGGACTCAGACGGTGTCGCGGCAATCTGGATCTTCCACCCGCTCGGCGCTTTTGCCAGCGGCACAATCGGTGCAATCGGTTCGTCGGCCGGAACGGCTGCTGCGACCGTCGTCTCGGATGCCCCCGGAGAGGGCGCCGATCCCATCGCTGCCACCCGCGCCGGTGTAACCTCAACATAGGCGATGACGTCGTCCGAGATGTCACCCTGGGCCTGGAATTCCGGCGGAAGAATCCCGGCCACCGACGTGACCGCGCCGGTCAATATTCCATCGCCCTGTGGGCGTAGCCGCGGCAGCGGTACATTGGCCATATAGACCGCGCCGGTCGGCAATACCCTCGCAACAACCTGAGGTCCGGTGGACGTTTTCGACATATACTTCTTGACCAGTCCGGCCATCCGCTCGTTGCGGGCCGCGCCGCTTTTTCCGCCAAGGACCACCGCGACCATCCGGCGATTATCCGTATTGACCGACGTCACGAGATTGAACCCGGATGCCCTGATGTATCCGGTCTTGATCCCGTCAACACCAGTGACCTTGCCGAGCAGGCGATTGTGGTTGCCGATCTTCTGGCCACGATAGTTGAATGTGCGTGTCTTGAAGTAGTGGAAATGGTGGGGGAACCGATCCTGAATGGCTCTCCCGAGAATTGCCATGTCTCGAGCGGTTGTGACTTGCGAGGAATTCGGCAGTCCCGACGCGTTGCGAAAGGTCGTTGACTTCATGCCAAGCTGGCGGGCGCGCCGGGTCATGTCGGCACCGAAGCCGCTTTCCGTTCCGCTTAGATATTCGCCGATCGCAGCCGCGATATCATTGGCCGATCGGGTTACCAGCGACAGGATCGCATCCTTGACCGCGATGGTCTGTCCTGGCTTGAGACCGAGCTTGGAGGGGGGTTGCGCCGCAGCGTGCTTGGATATGGGAATCCGCGAAGAGAGCGTCACGCGACCACTGTCAAGCGCCTCGAACAGCATGTATAGCGTCATGATCTTCGTCAGTGACGCCGGGTAGGTGCGTTTGTCGGCGTTACTCGAATAAAGAACCCTTCCGGTCTTGGCGTCGACGACAATTGCGGCGCTGACGACGGCAGCTTGGGCTGCACCGACGCCGAGCGCAGTCGTCATTGCCGCGACGACCGCAATCCGCAACCATTTGGCGCTCCGTCCGGTTAGTGCTCGTAGCCGTATCGAAATCAATCTTGAACCCCGCACCCGTCTGGCCAATTCGGCCATCTTTAACACACTCGGACCCAAGCTCGGCGGCCACAGGCACATACCAGACTCCCCCGCTGCCGCATAACCATTCGCGGCAATATGTCGAGCCTAGACCTGAAACGCCGATCAAACTGACGGCACAATCCCCAGTCCACCGCCTGCCGGTCTCGTCAGCAACATTATTGAAGTGAAGTTACAAATCCGTAAAGCCCTTTCACCGCGGCATACCGAAGCCGGAATTGTGCGCTGCACAAAAATCTCTTGACAACGATGTTGCGGTGCACATATCAGGCGTCAGAACAGACCGCGTTTGAGGCGGGATCATGACGAGGACGACGACAATGCAGAACGCATTCGACGACTTTCAGAAGTTTGGTAAGGACAATGTTGATGTGGCGGTCAAAAGCGCTGACGCGGTGAACAAGGGAATTCAGGCCCTGGCAACCGAGGCGGCCGGCTATTCGAAACACTCCTTTGAGGCCGGTGCTTCAGCGATGGGGCAGCTTTTTTCCGCTGGCAGCATCGACAAGGCGATGGAAGTGCAGGCTGAATATCTGCGCTCGGCCTACGAGGGATATGTCGGCCAGGCGACCAGGGTCAGCGAGATTGTCACGGACATGGCTAAGGATGCCTATCAGCCTTATCAGAGCCTGTTCGCCAAGGTCGGGCGCTAGTTTCCTGAGTTACTGCCGCCAACAGTAGTGGTTTGCGCTGCGGCGCAAGCCAAAGGCCCGGTTTGTCCGGGCCTTTTTTTGTGCGCATTGCCATCATTGGATTTCCGCTATCGGCCCCCTAGATAAGGGGTGTTAACGACATCATCGTGGTTCTTTTGTTCAGAAGCGGGTAAAATTTGGCGCAGGTGGATTGCGCTGCCGGCGGTTTGCCGTCAGGATTCGAATGGTGCGTAGAGTGGCGAACCAACACGATGAGCAATACGAACCGGCGCCCGGACGATGGCGATTCGGGAACTGGCGTTGTCACCAAGACGAAGCCGGAAACCAAACGTCCCAGTCTCTATCGGGTGCTTATCCTGAACGACGACTACACTCCGATGGAGTTCGTCGTGCACGTGTTGGAGCGGTTCTTTCAGAAGGGGCGCGAGGAAGCGACACGTATTATGCTGCATGTGCATCAACACGGCGTGGGGGAATGCGGCGTCTTCACGTTTGAGGTAGCGGAGACCAAGGTGACCCAGGTGATGGATTTCGCCCGTAAGCACCAGCATCCGTTACAGTGCGTTATGGAAAAGAAGTGAGGTCCCCCGTGCCGTCATTTTCCCGCAGCTTAGAAAAGGCCCTGCATCAGGCGCTGGCGCTGGCAAGCGAACGGAACCAGGAATATGCGACTCTGGAGCATTTGCTCCTGGCGCTGACCGACGATCAGGATGCCGCCGCGGTCATGCGCGCCTGCAATCTCGATCTCGATGTTCTTCGGCGAAATCTGGTCGAGTACATCGATACCGAGCTTGCCAATCTGGCGACGGGCTCGGAGGAGGATTCAAAACCAACGGCCGGCTTCCAGCGCGTTATCCAGCGCGCGGTCATTCACGTTCAGTCGTCCGGACGCGAGGAGGTGACAGGCGCCAATGTCCTCGTGGCTATTTTTGCCGAGCGGGAGAGTCATGCAGCTTTCTTCCTGCAGGAGCAGGACATGACCCGCTACGATGCGGTCAACTACATCAGCCACGGAATCGCCAAGCGGGCCGGCATGTCGGAATCCCGCCCCGTGCGCGGCGTTGACGACGACGCGGCAACTTCGGAAGGGCGCGAGGACAGCAAGAAGAAGGCTGATGCTCTCGAGGCCTATTGCATCAATCTCAACGAGAAGGCCAAGAAAGGTCGTATCGACCCGTTGATCGGCAGGGATTCGGAGATCAACCGGACGATCCAGGTTTTGTGCCGTAGGCAAAAGAACAATCCTCTGTTCGTTGGCGACCCCGGCGTCGGCAAGACTGCCATAGCCGAGGGGCTTGCCAAGCGGATAACCGATGGTGAGGTACCCGAGGTCCTGCAGGAGTCGACGGTCTTCTCGCTGGACATGGGCACGCTCCTTGCCGGTACACGCTATCGCGGCGATTTTGAAGAGCGGTTGAAGCAGGTCATCAAGGAGATCGAGGAATTTCCCGGCGCCATCATGTTCATTGACGAAATCCATACCGTCATCGGCGCAGGGGCCACGTCGGGTGGCGCCATGGACGCCTCGAATCTTTTGAAGCCGGCGCTATCCGCCGGCACGGTACGTTGCATTGGTTCAACGACCTACAAGGAGTACCGGCAGTTTTTTGAGAAGGACCGGGCACTCGTCCGTCGATTCCAGAAGATCGACGTGAACGAACCAACAATTCCTGACGCCATTGATATTCTCAAGGGGCTCAAGCCTTACTTCGAGGAGTATCACCGAGTGCGCTACACGAATGACGCGATCAGAAGCGCGGTGGAGCTTTCGGCGCGCTACATCAACGATCGCAAGCTTCCCGACAAGGCGATCGACGTGATCGACGAGACCGGCGCTTCCCAGATGCTGGTTCCACAAGCCAAGCGGCGCAAGACCATAGGCGTGAAGGAGATCGAGGGCACGATTGCCACGATGGCGCGGATACCGCCGAAGTCCGTGTCGAAGGACGATGCGGAAGTCCTCAAGGGCCTCGACGAGTCGCTGCGCCGTGTCGTCTATGGACAGGATAAGGCGATCGAACGCCTCGCTTCGGCCATCAAGTTGGCGCGGGCTGGGCTGCGCGAGCCCGAGAAACCGATCGGCAGCTATCTGTTCTCTGGACCGACGGGTGTCGGCAAGACCGAAGTCGCCCGACAGCTCGCTGCCTCGCTCGGCGTCGAGTTGCTTCGGTTCGACATGTCCGAATACATGGAACGCCACACTGTCTCACGGCTGATTGGCGCACCTCCGGGTTATGTCGGGTTCGACCAGGGCGGCTTGCTCACCGACGGCGTCGACCAGCATCCGCACTGCGTCTTGTTGCTCGACGAGATCGAAAAGGCCCATCCGGATCTGTTCAACATCCTTTTGCAGATCATGGACCACGGCAAACTGACCGATCACAACGGCAAGCAGGTCGATTTCCGCAACGTCATTCTGATCATGACCACCAATGCCGGCGCCTCCGAACTGGCCAAACCTGCTATCGGTTTTGGCAAGTCGGTTCGCGAAGGCGACGATCAGGAGGCGATCAACCGGCTGTTCACGCCTGAGTTCCGCAATCGGCTCGATGCCATCGTCGCCTTTGACAATCTGCCGCCAAAGATCGTCTCCAAAGTCGTGCAGAAATTTGTGCTTCAGCTCGAGGCGCAGCTAGCCGATCGCGGGGTGACTTTCGAACTCTCCGAGGCTGCGGTGAAGTGGCTGGCGGAGAAGGGCTACGACAGCCGGATGGGGGCGCGGCCGCTTGCCCGGGTCATTCAGGAGCACATCAAGCAGCCGCTTGCCGATGAGGTATTGTTCGGCAAGCTGAAGAAAGGCGGGACTGTTCGCGTAACCGTCAATGACGACGGCACGGCGATGTTGCTTGACGCGATCGAAGATGGGCCGGTCAAGCCAAAGAAGGAGCAGGTGCCCAAACCGCGGCGTCCCCGTCGAAGGAAATCCGCCGCCGCCGCGAAAAAGCCGCCGAAGAACGGCAAACCACCGGGCGGTGGTACACGCGGGCTGGTGCCCAAGGTGCCACTGAAGACCGAGTAGCCGCCTGCAATGGCTCCGGTCGGCGCACGCTTCGGTGTTCTGGTGGGGAGGGCGTTGGCAAAGGAGATGGCCCTCTATGCACGCTCTGAAAACGACCCGTGGACCGAATTTGACATGCGAGTCCCATTTGCTGCCTGGCTCGCGCTCACAGGCCAACTTCGAGGGCTCTAGCGGGATCATGTTCATCCGGTTGGTCCTTATGGTTCCGACATTTTCTCGCGCGGGTGCCGCGGGGGTAAGCAAATGGCGGAATCGGAACAATCGGCGCGCGCGGCAGTTTATTGCTTCGCATGCAGCAGTTGTTTTGGTGTCTGCACTTCTGGCAGTCCCTGCTGCTGCCGACGATGCTTGGGACAAGTGCACCGACGTCGATCCCGACACGAGCATCTCAGGATGCGATCAGGTGCTGGCCAGGGGTCAGGCTGAAACCGATAGCGATCGCGCAATTGCCTATCGCAACCGTGGCCTGGCGTATCAGGCCAAGGAAAATTTCGACGCGGCGATTGCGGATTACACCGAGTCCGTCAGTCTCGATCCGTACTATGTCGCTTCGTATAACGATCTGGGCATTGCGTTCCGGGGCAAGGGCGAGATCGACCGGGCGATCGCGGCCTATAGCGAGGCGCTGCGCATCGATCCGGACTATGCCTACGGCTACAACAATCGCGGCAACGCCTATCGGGACAGCGGCGGACTGGAACGTGCGATTGCCGATTACAGCGAGGCTATCCGTCTCGATCCGGCCTATGTCTATGCCTATAACGGCCGTGGAAATGCGTACCAGGATCAAGGCGAGTTCCAGCGCGCAATCACCGACTACGACATGGCGATCCGTCTCGATCCGGCCTACGCGACCAGCTACAACGGTCGCGGCAACGCCTATCGCGACCTCGGCGACCTGGACCAGGCGATCGCCGACTACAGCGAGGCTATTCGACTGAACGATCGCTATGCGTTCGCCTATAATGGCCGGGGCAACGCCTACAAGGACAAGGGCGAGAACGACCTGGCGATTGCTGACTATACGCGGGCGATCGAGTTGGATCCTTCCTACGCATTCGCCTACAACGGACGAGCCAATGCGTCCGCCGCCAAGGGCGAACTGGACAACGCCATCGCCGACTACGATCAGGCGATCCGCCTGGCGCCTGACTACGCGGTCGCCTATCGGAATCGCGGCCTCGCCTATGACGATCTCGGCCAGACCGATTTGGCGCTGGAAGACTACGACGCGGCGATCCGTCTCGATCCGGCCTATGCCTACGCATACAACGATCGCGGCATTATCTTTGACAATCGCGGTATGCACGACCGGGCGATCGCCGAGTATTCGGAGGCGCTGCGCATCGATCCGCAATACACATTCGCCTATAACAATCGCGGCGTTGCCCACCAGAATATGGGTGAGCTCGAACTGGCCGTTGCCGACTACCAGTCGGCGCTTGAGTTGCAGGCGGACTACGGTCAGGCACAGGAGAATCTGGAGTCGGCGCTGGCGGAACTCGGTCAGGGGAGTTCGGATGTCGGCGCCATTGGTTCTGGGGCGACACGATCGCGCTCGATCGACGAGCAGGCCGAGGGCCGGGTTCGGCGACAGGTTTTCCACGGTGCCGGCAGCGGCACCGGAAACAACATCGTCAACCTGATTATCGAGTAGCTGCGGTCGGATGACCGACCCTCAATCGGATGCGATCGCTGCGCGAAGTTTTTCGGCGTTGGCGGCCAATACCGCATCGTCCTCCATCGTGTCGGAATGCGGTTTCAGCGGCACGCCGGAGAACCGCGGGATGACGTGGACGTGGAGGTGGAAGACCGACTGACCGGCGGCCGATTCGTTGAATTGAGTGACGGTCACGCCGTCGGACGCGAACGCTTTCCTGGCTGCGATCGCGACCCGCCGTACCGCCTGGGCCAGGCCGCCCAGCGTCTGCGGATCGGCGTCGAAAAGGTTGCGCGAAGGCGATTTCGGGATGACGAGGGCGTGACCAGGCCCTTGCGGCATGACGTCCATGATCGCAACGACGTCGCTGTCCTCATAAATCTTGTGTGCCGGTATCTCGCCACGAAGAATCTTCGCAAAGATGTTCTCGCTGTCATATATGGCTGCGCTCATGGATCCGGCTCCGTCTCAACATTCTGGCGGAACGGCAAATACTCCGTCAGGGTCGCCGTGTCACGCGCCACCTGCCGGCGCTCCGTGCGGAGGTAGTCGTCGACAGCCTTGCGGAAGCCGGTATTGGCTATCCAGTGAGCGGAATAGGTCGTTAACGGACGGTAGCCACGCATGACCTTGTGCTCGCCCTGGGCGCCGGCTTCGACCCGTGCCAGTCCGTGAGCAATCGCCCAATCGATCGCCTGATAATAGCAGACCTCGAAGTGCAGGAATGGTTGATCATCAATCGTCCCCCAATAGCGGCCATAAAGGGCGTCGGAACCGATGAAGTTCAATGCACCGGCGACGTAGTCGCCACCGCGCTTGGCCATGACCAGAAGGATCCTGTCCGCCATCCGCTCGCCGATCAGCGAAAAGAAGTCACGATTGAGATAGGGGCGGCCCCATTTGCGCGCCCCCGTATCCATGTAGAAGGCGAAGAAGGCGTCCCACACAGCTTCCGTCAGGTCGCTGCCCGTGAGGTGAACGATCTCGATACCGTCGGCTCTCGCGTCTCGCCGCTCGCGGCGAATGCCCTTGCGTTTGCGCGACGCTAGTGCAGCGAGGAAATCGTCGAAGTTGCCGTAGCCATCATTGAAGAAATGGTATTGCTGTGCGGTTCGCAGAAGAAAGCCTGCGCTGCCGAGAATCCGCCAATCCGACTCGTCGGCAAACGTCACGTGCAGTGACGATAGGCCGTGCCGATCCACCAGGGTGGCAGCGCCGTGGGCAAGCACGGCGCGATTGCGGTCCGCGTCGACACCCGGTCGCACCAGCAGGCGCCGTCCGGCGACCGGCGTGAAAGGTATCGATACCTGCAGCTTGGGATAATAGCGGCCCCCGGCACGCTCGAAAGCGTCAGCCCAGCCGGCGTCGAACACATACTCGCCCTGAGAGTGAGACTTGAGGTAGCAGGGCAGGATTGCCGCCGGCCGTTCGTCGGCGCCGGCCAGAACCAGATGTTGCCCCAGCCATCCTGTCTCGGCGGTTGCCGAGCCGGATTCTTCCAGCGACCAGAGGAAGTCATGAGCGAGAAACGGATTATACGCGTCCGCTGACCCGTCGCCGCCCGGTGGATTGGCACAGGCATCCCAGTCGCTGCGGTCGATTTCTCGCAGCGAGGATATGACGGTCAGTGTTGTTTCGGCAGAGTTGCTGTCTGGCACGGCAGATTTACTCGGGCACATACCAAACCTAGGTCGATTGACGCGCAGTGCAACCGTGGAGGTGAACGGGCAGCCCATCCGCGCCGGATTGGGCACTTTCGTGTGGGTTTGGCACTGGTGGAGCGAATTTGACGTTTGGTCCTGATGACTCCGACATTTGCTCGGGCAGGTGCGGCAGGAGGGTAGCAAATGTCGGAGTCGGACCACTTGGTATATGATCGCGTCTGAGACCTTGGAGGCAGGCCATGAATGGGTGCAAGATCCGCAGATTGGCCGTTGTGGGGTTTGGTTTGGTCCTGCCCTCGACCATCACGGCTGAGCCGCTCCTGACCGCGAAGGCAGTCTACGATCTCTCGCTCGATGACGATGAACTCGGTGTCATGTCCCGCATCGAGGGCGCCATGACCACGTCGTTGACGCGGAATTGCAATACCTACACCAGCAGTGTCGCCATGAGCGCGAGGCTGGAGGGGCCGGACGGCTCGTCGATTCCTCTGATCGTGCGATCGAAGCACATTGAAGGCGAAACGAGTCTTGCCTTCGAGATCTATGCGAGCCTGGCCGGCGTTGAAACCGAGCGCACCGAGGGCGCGGCGGAACGCAATACCGACGGAATATCGGTGACCGTGTCGGTGCCCGAAACCAGCAGTTTTGAGATTGAAGCCGGCCCGTTGTTTCCGATGGAATTGGTCGAAGAGGCAGTCGCCGCGGCCAGAGCCGGCAAGACGCTTGTCGAGTTTCCTTCCTACGTTGGCTCAGGCGGTGGTCGCGAGGTCTACCGGATCTCGGTGGTGATCGGCACCTACGACACGAGGATGGACTCAGACGACGAGACGCTGTTTGCGGCCGGGCTCGGCTTCGCCGATATGGCGCGCTGGCCGATGACGTTCAGTTACTTCCTGCCCGGCGAGAGGGATTCGATGACGTCGGCGCTGACCTCATATTCCGTGGTCTACGAGAACGGCTTTGCCCAAGCCGCCCGCCATGATTTCGGGCCGTTCGCGATGCGCCTGACCCTGGCCGAGATCAGCCCGATACCACCGACCCCATGTCGGTGATCCCCGCTTTGGTCCCTTGAGGGTCATTTGCCTGTATTCGGACCGCCGCCCTGTTCAGCAGGCAAGCAGCCCGAACCGTCGCGATCAGGCGATTTCGGCAATCGCCTCGACTTCGACCGCCACGCCGAGCGGCAATGTACCCATGCCGATGGCGGATCGGGCGTGCTTGCCGCGGGCGTCACCCAAAACCTCGGTAACCAGGTCGGAGGCGCCATTGATGACCTTGTGCGCATCGACGAAATCCGGTTCAGCGTTGACGAAGCCAACCAGCTTGACCATGCGGGAAAGTGAATCGAATCCGCCGAGGGCGGTCTGGATCACGCCGAGGACATTGATTGCACAGATGCGGGCGGCTTGCTGGCCTTCCTCGATCGAGAACTCTCGCCCCAGCTTTCCAACGAACTGGATGCCATCCTTGGTTATCGGGACTTGCCCGGAAACATAAAGATGCTTGCCCGTGATCACAAACGGGACATAGTTTGCCGCTGGTTTACCCGGGGCGGGGAGGTCGATATTGAGGGCTGCAAGCCGTGCGGCAATATCGCTGGCCATGGTCATAGGTCTCCTGACTGGTGGCTGAAGTCAAATGTGTGTGGCCCAATTCGCACGCTCCGGCAAGAGGTGCACCCTTGTTTCCGTCACCGTGCCGGTGCATGAAGCACTCATGAAGTATTTCTGCTCTCCATGGCGATCTGGTTGGCTGGCAGCCAGCGTTGTCCTGGCCGTCGCTGTCGGATCGCTTGGCTTTGCCGCGGCCGCGCCTGTGAATCTGGCTGCTCACAGGGCGGTGTACGACATTTCACTGCTGGATGCCGCAGAAAGCGCCGGCGTTATCGCCGTGTCGGGCCGACTGGTGGTCGAGTTTACCGGGTCACCCTGCGCCGGCTACCGGTCGTCTCTGCGGTTCGTCACCGAGACTCAGGACCCCAATGGTCAGAGCTTCGTAATCGACACGCGCTCAAGCAGTTTCGAGACGGCGGATGGATCGCGTCTCGACTTTGCCAACGAAACCTATTCCGGCGCTATCCTTGCAGAAGAGTCGAGCGGCGAGGCCAACCGAGACGAAAACGGAATTGCCGTGTCCTTGCGCAAACCCGAGGAAAAGAAGGTCGAGATAGACGGGAAGCTGGTCTTTCCGACCGACCAGATGAGCCGGATTCTGACCTCGGCGCTCGACGGCGAGACCTTCCTCTCCGTGGCTGTCTATGACGGCTCGGAAGACGGGGAAACGGTGTTCGAGACGGCGGGAGTGATTGGACCGGAGTCGACCACTTCAGAGGGCATCGGCGACGAAATCGCCATCGACGAAGCCGGAATGTCGGCGATGCGTCATTGGCCGGTGACCCTCAGTTACTTCGACCGTGCCACCACCGGTGATGACACACCGTTCTATGTTCTGTCCTTCGTGATCTACGAAAACGGGGTAGGGCGGGCGTTGAAGATCGACTACGGCGACTTTGCCCTGGCGGGCAAACTGACGGGGCTGGAACTGCTGCCTTCGACGCCCTGTCCGTGATCGGGTGAACCCTCCTCGCTGAGAGCCGCCAAAGTCTTCTCGACCTCGCTCAAGTCATCGCCATCGGCGGGATTGAGCAGGCGATAAACCCGATTGAGAAGCGCCTCGCGATCGGCGGTGAATCCGTCTCCCGGCACCAGTGTCGCGTTGTAGTGGTCGCCGTCGGCAAGGGCGACCATGGCCAGTGCGACCGGGCCCCACAGCGGCGGAATGCCGAAGGTCGCTTTGACCTGCCGGCCACCGAGGGCGATGTTGCGTGGCATCGGGATCAGCGTCGCGATGCCGTCGAAGTTGGAATACCAGATCCGCATCATCAGGCGGGCCAGTCGCCGTGGCGCCAGGGCGACCATCCACTGCATGATCGGAAGATCCTGAGCGCGGGCGAGGCCCGGAATGGGAACCTTCTTCTTTTCCGGTTTCGGTTTCGTCGATACCGTAACCATTTTCAGGGCGTTGCCGACACCGTTTTGGGTGCGCCGGCGCACAAAGCGCGTCCGGCCGATGTTGCCGCGGAGCGGTTGTGCGTGGGGGAACAGGGATGGGTCGGCGACCGTGGTTGCGACCACGGCAGCCAGCCGTTCGCTCGAATCCCCCTCGCGGATCATGCCCCGGCGCGGAACCTGCAGCAGCGACAGGCCTGGATCATGCACCGCAATACTTCCTGTCAAATCCAGAGGGTCGACCACCGGAAGGCGTGCAGCAAGGGCTTGATGGCGCGCCTCCGCTTCGTATTGGCCCATGCGTGACAGGATTTGCAGACCGCGTATCGCGTCGGCAAGGCCATGGCGCATCTGCATGAGAAGGGCCGAGAGCGGCGGCTCGCCATCGGCCGGATCGTGGTCGGGGTCGGCGGGATTGAGCACGAAAACACGCCACGGCGGCCCGTCAATGCGAATCGGACTGCGGCGCAGCCGGTCCATTCGCGGCACCAGCTGATCAATTCGGGTTATCGATGGGTCGCGGACGATCGAAACATGCTTGGCGAGATCGATGGGGCCGGACGAGCGCTTGGCAAAAGTCCAGATCCCCACCCGCACGGACTGTTCGGTCAACGCAGGCAGCGCCTCGATTACGCCCTCCATCTCGGCAAGCAGAACCGCCAGATCGCACGGACCATCCAGCACCGCGGTCGCGTTCATATAGCAATCGCCGAGATTGTAGAAAATGGTATCGCTGAGGCTGAGGCGCCTCATGGCTCACTCCCCCGTCCGCCGAACCGTCCGATGCAGCCGGCCGTACAAGTCTAGGCCATCCGTGCCCAATGGGGAATACGGGTTTTGCGCGACGTTGAGGCGCGCGCCGCAACGGGTGTTAGCGACAGTCGCCGTCAACTGATCATGTCGACGGGTCGCGAGGGCTGGTTCGCCTTCGAAATTGTCGCCGGCCGTCTTGCTGACGAGAAACGGATCGCCAAAGGCGTTTCCCTCGGCGTCGAATATCTGGCCGACCACGTTGATACCGAAAGGATTCACGTCTCCGCTGAAGTCGGACCAGACGGCGAAATAACGGCCATTTCCGACGTCAACCATGGCGAGATCGTTCTGTACGCTGTCGGTGAACTTGTTGAGGCGATGCTCCGCCTTCCAGATTGTCGGCGTGTCGACCACTGGGCTGCCCCTTCCAGTTTTCGCCGACGGAGCGCCGACTGACCCGGTGGCATGAGAGGCGGCGGTGCGCTTCGTGTCACCTCACACGGCCGGCATGGAAGGGGAAGGGGAAGGGGTCGGATTCCCGATGTGGGCCCGGGCAGACGAACCGGAAAGGGAAAGCCAACATCGACAGCTGCTGAAGGGGCAGGGGGATCAACATCGGAGTCCGCGGCTTGCCGCCGACGGATCAAGTATGGCGTTACCTTGGAATACAATGTGGTCCGCCCCAAAACCTTCGGCCCGGAGTGGAAGGCAACCTTCTCCATCACACCGGTGACCCGGAATCCGTTCCTGCCGAAGCGGTGAGGGCGAAATGATCTGGCTAACTGGCACAGCACCCGAGGCGGCTCCGCACTATGTGCGGCGTCAAGAAATTTCAGGATGAGCCCAAGAGCGTTATTGGCGAGGCCTGCTGGTGGCGGGCCTGTTCGGGGGAGCGGCATAAACGACAGCAGTCATCCGACAATGGCTCAAGTTACATCGCCGGCGATCTGTGCGAATGGCTCGATGACCGCGGCATGCAGCACACCCACGCGCGCTATCATTGAGCGCTGGCATCAGACCCTGAAGAACCGCATCCTGCTGGAGAACGATTACCTGCCCGGCGATCTGGAGACTCAGGTCGAGGCTTTCGTCGGCCACTGCAACAACGACCGCAACCATGAGAGCCTGGGCAATCTCACGCCGGCCGACGTCTGTTTCGGGCGCGGCCAAACCATCCTCCTGAGAAAGGATCAAACGACAGACCTTCGAACACCGGCGCTTGCAATACGGCAGAACCGCTGCGTAGCATGAACAAGCCAGATGGACCGGGACGTCTCTTAAGTCAGGGTCCGTTTCGTGCCAGATCACCTGACCACGGACACGGTAATAATATTGATGAGGAGCGCTGCGGGCGGTTGCCCACCACGATGCTCAAGCAATGGAGGAAAATGAAGGCATGCTTAGAAGATCCTTGTACTACGGGCTCGGTCTAGCGGGTATCGTCCTGGCGACCTCGCCAGCGCTTGCCCAGTCAGAATCCATCGCGGCGCTGCCGGTCGAAGGCATCGTCGCCGCACTGCAGAACAACGGTCGCGTCTCCATGAGTGGTACGCACTTTGAGAGCGACAGTGCTGATCTTCTGGAAGGATCCGGTATTGTCCTGGCGAAGCTTGCCGAGAGCCTTGGTCAACTTCCCGATGCCCGCCTCGCGGTCATCGGTCATACGGATTCCACCGGTGATTTCGTCAGTAACGTCGATCTTTCGGAGCGCCGGGCTCAGGCGATCGTCAACGCCTTGGTGGCCAACTTTGCCATCCTCGGCGACCGGCTGGTAGCACTGGGCGCCGGGCCCATTGATCCGGTAGCCAGCAATGCCACGGAGGGCGGTCGCGCGAGCTATCGCCGAATCTTGGTGACGGCCTGAAGGATCAGGCGGCGTCGGTTTGAGCTTGATGGTCGTCGGTTTCGGCAACCTCAAGCCCGTCAGCGAATTTCACACCTTGAATGATCTTTGGCAACTGCGCAGGCCCGTTGAGACGGCGCCAAGTCTTCTGTGCACCATCTACAAGCTTGAAGACCATCGCGAGTGCCGTCTTGTTTGAGAGGCAGCCTTTCGCCCGGATAGTACGGTGCCGCACCGTTGCGAACGTACTTTCGATCGGGTTGGTTGTGCGCAGATGGACCCAGTGCTCGGCAGGGAAGCCATAGAAGGCGAGCAGTGGGTCTCGATCTTTGGCCAGGCAGGCGGCGGCTTTCTCGTACTTCAGTGCGTACGTTTCGATGAAGGCTTCGAACGCTGTTTCGGCCTCGGCTTTGGTTTCCGCCATCCAGATCTCCTGCAATGAACGCTTGGC
>JAAEOR010001179.1 GCA_024222895.1 Hyphomicrobiales bacterium
CGCTGATGGCCGTCTTCGGTCTGCAGATCGGCATGCTTGGACATGAAGGCCGCAACCTCGGCTTCGACAGCCTGGGCAAGCAACGTTCGCGCACCGTCGCGCAGGATATCGGTGAGAGGATCAGAAATGATTCCTGGTTGGACCAGCTTGGTGACGTTATTCTGGGACACGGCATATCGCTCCTTTGGTGGAGAAGTGAGGTCGTCAAGCAACCTCATGATATGCCGCCTTCTCCGATTCACGCTGTCACCAACTTTCGCGCATAGCTCCGGTCGCGCCGCCAATCGGCGTGTGACGTTTGTCCTGATCAACGAAATGATGGGTAGCGCTGCACCGCTCCAGTTGGTTGAAGGCTTCTGGGTCAACGATGCGGTGACCGGATGCGCGATCTGGAGTGCCGATCCGCCTGAAATGGGTGAAGCTGCTACATGGACCGGATCGTGTTCGGGCGGCAAGGCCGACGGCAGAGGCAATCTCCTGTTCTGGGACAATGACGGTGTTCTTGCCCGCTACAACGGCGAGATGATGGACGGGCGGGTCCATGGAGCGGGTACCATGGCGTTCCGTAGCGAGGACGGTGCCGGTTTTGACACCTACATCGGAAGGTTTGAACACGGCGAGCCAATCGGTGAAGGGATCCTCAACGGTGCCGGCGGCTATCGGTTCCAGGGCGAACTGATCGGTGGCATCAGCCATGGCAAGGGCAAGCTGACTACACCTGAAGGCTGGCAGCTCAGTGGTGAGATCAAGGACGGTAGATCCGTCGGCGAAGCGTTCGCCTCCTATGAGGATGAGAACGGCGATATTTACGTAGGCGACGTGGAGAACTCGATGCGTCATGGCTTCGGCTTCCTGATCATGGCAAATGACGACGCCTATACCGGTGAGTTCGTGGAGGGTGCACCGCACGGTCCGGGTATCTTCGAGGACGCCAACGGCAAACAGTTTCTGGGACAATTCGCAAGGGGCCTACCCAACGGTGCGGGCACCGTAGTCGATGTGGACGGCACGACCTACCAGGGCAGGTTCATCAATGGAGGTCCAGAGGGCAACATCCTGGTGACCAACGCCGATGGAAGCCAAGCAATTCAGTACTGGAAGGATGGGGAGCAGAGACAATGACCATCTCGCCAAAATCAATCACACTTGTTTTGCTCTCGGGTGTTGGCGCTCTTGTGCTCACCACTTTGGCAGCGTCCTTCCAGCCAGCTGACGCCGGTCCGATCATCCGTAATCGTATCAGGGGCTCTTTTGCGGGTGCCGCTATCGGCGCAATTGTCGGCGAGGCGGCCGCTGGAGCGCGCATCGGCCGTGCCGTTGGTACCGTCAAGGGGATCGGCAAACGCCGCGATCAACGCAGGGCGAGGATTAGACGCCGGCGCTGAAGGACCAGGCGTAATGGCCGCGCTGCTGATGGGGCAGGGGTGTTGACACCGAGGTCCGCGGCTTGGCGGCAAAGCGGAAAACTCTCGTTTAGATCAATATGTTAAGACGGTCGGCTCGCGTCCAGTCGACGAGCTGCCCACCGCGGGGGTCTCAAACGAAATATGCCCGGCGGACTCCGCCGGGCACTATACCGTCAGAAGTGACAGTCTAGCCTATGGCCTAGCCGAACACATCGAAGTCATTGTGGTCAAGCCCGTTGGGGTTCCCCTTGAGCTTGGCGAACTGGACCTTGGAATCGCCACCGTCGGCGTCGTGGTCGTAAAACAGCTTCCCGTTATTGTAGAGGATGTAATCGTTGCCGTCCTTTGCAGAGCTGCCTTTACGGAATTCGCTCTTGTTCAACTTTCCGCCGATTTCGCTGAAGATATCGACATGAAGGCCGATGATGTCAGAGTCGACCTCAAAGCCCTTGATCTTATCTACATTGGTGGCTTCGTTCAGTTCAGTGTTGAATCCATATTTGTCGGACTTGTTGCCGCCTTTGAGGTTGTCATTGCCCAAACCGCCGTTGAGCTTGTCCTTGCCCTTGCCGCCGATGAGCTTGTCGTCGTCTATTCCGCCGAAGAGTTGATCCTTGCCCTTGCCGCCGTCGAGGACGTCTTCGCCACTGCCACCAGCAATAATGTCGTTCCCTTTCTGGCCGAAGAGTTCGTCTGCCCCTCCCAGTCCCTTGATGATGTCGTCGCCGTCCTTGCCGAATGCGATGTCATCGCCGGCGCTCATCGCGTCACCGTTTCCGTCGAGAAGATCAGCGTTATCGGTGCCATTTACTACTGCCATTCTACCATTCCTTTGGGTTTTGGGGTTGGGCACAGCTGATTGGGCTGTGCTGCGGATCCCCGATTGAGCTGTCTCTCATCCGTCGCGGCTTCTTCGTCCGCAGGCTAATCATTCCGTGAGTTTCTAATGGCTCGATGCAGCGCTCACAATGATGAGCATCACACCAGCCAAAGAGGTTCAGCAACTTCTGTCCCTGAAAAGAAACAAAATCGAAGTCGGGCCGAAAATAGCCGATTCCCTTGGTTTCATCATCCGGGGTCGGATGGCTCCGGTGGGCGACTTAAAGGGTTTGCCAGCTTCATACGCGGCTAACACGTGGGCTTGTGTGTCTGCCACCGATTTTTCCGGCGTTTCCCGAATGGCGCCGCGGACGTCTATATCCGAAAAGAAAACTGCCCGGCGAAGTGCGCCGGGCAGACCACCTGGCGAGAGGCTCGAGGCGTTCAGCCGTAGACCTCGAAATGACTGGCGTCGAGCCCGTTAGGGTCGCCCTTCAACACCGCAAACTGAACTTTGTCGTCACCGCCCTTGCCATCCTTGTCATAAAATAGCTTGCCATTGTTCTTATTGTATAAGATGCAATCGTTGTTGTCCTGAGCATTCTTTCCTTTGATAAACTCGCCATTGTCCAGATTGTTGCCGACTTTCTTGAATATATCGGTGTGCAGTCCGATGGTGTCAAAGAGGAGCTGGAAGTCGGTGATTTCGTCGACGTTCTTGTTCTTGTTGAGTTTGGTGCTGAAGGCAAACTGATCAAAGTGTTTCCAGCCGCTGAGCACATCGTTGCCTTTGCCGCCGTCGATCCTGTCGCTGCCCTTGCCACCCTTGATTTTGTCGTCGCCCTTGCCGCCTGAAAGGTCGTCGTCGTCATGTTGACCCCGCAGCGTATCGTCCCCCCCCCTGCCACCTTCAATCGTATCGTCACCCGGGCCGCCGAGCAGTGTGTCGGCTCCGCCAAGACCCCTGATGATGTCTTCGCCGTGCCGCCCGTCGATCCGGTTCTCGTTGCCGTCACCGGTCAGTGCATCGTTGTGACTTGATCCGGTGATGTTCTCGATGCTGTTGTAGCTATCGCCAGCCGCATGACTGAAGAAGCTGCCATCGACGAGATCGACGACGACGGCCGTGGGCGCACCCTTGTAGCTGGCGGTATCCGTTCCCATGCCGCCGTTCAGCACATCGGCGCCGCCCAGGCCGATGAGTAGATCGTCGCCCTTTTTGCCCCGTTAAGCGTGTCGGGACCAGC
Organism: Hyphomicrobiales bacterium; assembly: GCA_024222895.1. Lineage (GTDB taxonomy): Bacteria > Pseudomonadota > Alphaproteobacteria > Rhizobiales > Kaistiaceae > Bauldia. Next base: position 3,473 of record JAAEOR010001179.1, read on the forward strand.
GGTGGCGCCGGCAGCGCCGTCCAGAATGTCGTCCAGGTCCGTTCCGTTGACGATAGCCATTGTATTGTTCTTCCGTTTCATCTGCCGCGGCGTCACAGGGGGGGCAAAACCTGTCGCTACAA
>JAAEOR010001180.1 GCA_024222895.1 Hyphomicrobiales bacterium
GCAGCCGACCGCAAAGGCGGAGCCGTTGAACACGGTCCGCGCTTCTTTGGGCAGCTAACCTGCCACCACGTACCGGAGGTCTATTCGGGGATCGGCGAATCGGAGGCCGCCGATCTGCTCCGGCGCTTCTTCTCGGAGCGCCGCTGAGCCTATCGTGAGCGACGCTCAACCATCGCCCGCCGCGCCATCGGTCGGCGCCGCCGCGTCCGCGGGCACGGTTGCCTCGGTTGGTGTTGGTGTTGACTTCGAACTGCGGCCATTGCGCCGGAAAACCTGCCACCACTTCTCATCCTTGGCCGCGGTGAATTCGTCAGGCGCGGTCGGATCCGGAACCCGGTACTCGGCGGGTGGTTCGGTCAATGTCGTGCGAACCGGGTTGCCGTTTGCGTCGACCGCCCCAGCGCGGCTCGACTTCGCCGTTGCAAAGACCTTCTTCTGCTCTTCTTTCACTTCCTGCATCTGCCGAATCTCTGCCGCGGCGTTGTAGGGGTCATCGACCCCCATTTTTACGTTCGGTTCGTTCGACTTCGGCAGGCGGAACCCGGGATCAGAGAGAATCTCCGCGTCTCTCTCTTCGTCGGTCGGCAAGCCGCGTGTGTTCACGGCAGCCGCGCTCTGTTGCTTCTTGGCCTGGTCCGGGTCGTTCGGCCAGTTGGCCACGCCGGTGCCTTCCCCTGGTTTTGGCAACGCGTTGGCTGAGGGTGGGGTCACGATCGCCGGACGCGGTGTGTATTCGATCGGCTCGCCGTCATCGCCCTTCAGGGTGACCAAGCCGGAGATATCCTTGACTGTCTGCCGCCCCGGCGAAACACCGGTGCCATAGGTCGTGCCCGCACACCCACTGAGCACAACCGTCAGCGCCACGACGCCCGCTGCCGCTATACTCGCTGGCGCAGTGGTTTTCATGCCGGCCGAATTCCCCTGAAACGCTCGCTTGACACTGATGATGGAACACTCATCGGTTAAGAAGTCGGCAAAAATCCGGCGGAAAGTCCTGAAATTTCTAGCGGATGCGGCATCAGGCCACAACCGTGATCAAGGTTTGACGGCGGCGAGAGCCCGATCGAGCGGACTGCCAGGCCCCGCAGACGAAAGGAACCGCCGCGCAATCCTGCAGTCTTCCCCCATTGCCTCGACAAGCGCATCGACGCTCGCAAACCGCTGCTCCGGCCTGATCCAGTCATGAAGAGTAACCACGACGTCCTCGCCATAGAGGTCACCGTCGAAATCGAAAACATGCACCTCGAGCAGGGGCGGACCGTCGTCGAATTGCGGGCGGCGTCCGTAGCTGGCAACCCCGGGATGAGCGGTCCCGTTGTTGCGCGTGAAGGTAGCCGCGTAGATGCCGTGCCGCAGCCTGCAGTCGTCCGGCAACTGAATGTTCGCGGTCGGAAAACCCAGTTCCCGTCCTCGTTTCTCGCCGTGGACAACGGTGCCAACCACGAACCAGCGGTATCCGAGCAGGCGATTCGCGGCGCGGATATCACCGGCGCCGAGCGC
>JAAEOR010001181.1 GCA_024222895.1 Hyphomicrobiales bacterium
ACGACCAGGTTCAACGCTCCGCTAGTCAGGAAGGCCCGCGCCTCTCCCTTGTTGGCCGCCGCACATGCGATGACAAAAGGAACGGTGGCCTTTTCGAGATTCTCGGGGCCGTGGCTTGAATTGATCAGGTAGGACATGTGGATATCTCCTTGGTGTCTTCGTTGTTGTCGATGAAGGCACACTGACCCGCCCCCGTGAGGCGAACGTGATTTCACCCGCTGCGCCAGCTGGAAATTCTCAGTGAATTCTCGATGCGTTGGCGTGAATCGTCGTGAATTGACGAGAGACCGGCGGCACGGTGTCGACGGAAGAGTTCGTGCTGACCACCGGTGACCACAGCAACGGCAAGACCGATCTCGATGTGCTGTTGAACAAGTTCGATACCGGCGACACGCCCGGCCTTCTTACCGAGGACGAACTGAACGGCACGGCCGGAGGCGAAGGCGGCCGGCTCTACATCTGGCAGGACGCCAATCTCGACGGCATCGCCCAGAACGACGAGGTTGAGCTCCTCACCAACATCGTCGAGAGCATAGACGCTCGCGAGATCGACTATCTCGGCTCGGAAAACTCATCGACGCCGACGGCGACGGCGAAGTCGACGATGCCAATCCGGCGGTGCGCTTCCGCGACGGCTCGATGATTTTCGGGACGGCCAAGGTGGAACTCAAGGGCGGCGGCGCCACCACCGCCTACGACGTGGCGTTCGCCCATGACGACTACGGCATCAAGGAAACCAATGCCGGCACCATCAAGTTCGAGCAGGGCGGCGAATTCATGGAGGGGGAGTGCCCATTCCGGCGCATCCGGCCAGCCGTTCCGGCAACATCCGGCCGCTCATTCCGGAGTATCCGGCCAGGTGAGCGGCAGCGCCGTTGGCTGTGGACGGTGGATAACGCCATTTCGTCCGCTCGTTTGACGTCAAGCCATTTGAACGGGCCAAAGCCTTTTTCCGAGCACCGTATTTGGTGCGCCATTTGTAGACCGTCGCATCCACTGATGCCGTGTTTGCGGCATAGCTCCGCCGCCGACAGTCCAGCATGATGCTCCTTCAGAATGCCAATGATCTGCTCATCCGAGAATCTCGATCGCCTCATCGCCTGTCTCCTGATTCAAGGAACAGGCTAACCTCAATTCGAGGACGTTCCAGGGGAGCGGGTCAGCGCGTCTTGACTGTCGATTACAAGCAAATAGGCCGACTCCTCACGTATCCAAATACAGAAGGATGATCCCTGACACGACAAGAACCGAACCTGCGATTTGTGACCAGCCGAACGCCTCGTGAAACAGCGCTGCCGATACGATCACGGTAAGCACGATCGTCCCCCCAACCACGAAGGGAATGACGATATTTGCGGATAATTTTACGGCTCCGGTTCCAAGTCCGCCAAAAAGATACAGATAGGTGATTTCGGCCGCACCGATACAGATTCCCGCTAGCGCCGCCCACAAATATGCGCGCGGCGGAAGTCCGAGAATATCCATACCCCTCATCGTCAATATGCCGGCAAATGTGGCGGAAGTGAACAATGCGGCAAGCTGTAGAACGAGTGTAGCGGAAACGATGGTGGTCGCAGAGGCCGGAATATGATCGCCTGATACTTTGATGAAAAGATTGTATCCCGCATACAACACCGTGGCGAGCAGGAGAAGAAGACTGGTTGACATCGGTGTCTGCTCCCAGGAGCTGATTTCATCAGCCTCATCGAAGAAACATGTCGGAAACCCTGCCAAAGCGGCATTCCAGTGGATAGCGCCCTGGCGAAGCCTTGTTTATGGTTCCTGATCCAGCGCTTCGGCGATAAGACAAAGCTCTTCGAACATAATGTTCGCCGCGGCCGTTGCCGTAAGTACACCCGGATCGAGCGGCGGGCAAACTTCCACGACATCAGCTCCGACTATGTCGAGTCCGCGGATACCGTGCAGCAATCTAAGCGCTTCCCGATAGCTGAGCCCACCAGGTTCGAGGCCACCGGTGCCGGGCGCTATGCTGGGATCCAATGCATCGATATCGAATGTAAGATAGGTCGGCCGATCGCCGATGGCATTCATGATCTGCACCGCGACCTCGCCGGCACCAAGCGTTTCGACATCTTCCATGTCAAAAACCGTAACTCCGGCATTCCGGGCCCAGGCCAGTTCATCGACCTTGAAGAGCGTTCCCCGGATACCGACCTGAAAACACAGATGCGGCAGCAGCAGGCCCTCCTCAATCGCCCGGCGAAAGACCGTCCCGTTCGCCACCGGATGCCCCAGCATCTTATCCTGTGTGTCCGAATGGGCATCGATCTGAATCAGGGCGACCGGAGTATCCTTGGCAACCGCGCGCAGGATCGCCAGGGAAATCGTGTGGTCCCCGCCGGCGACAAGCGGGCGTGCACCGCGCTCCACGATATCGAGGACGAAATCCTCAATTGAGTTCAAGCTCGCATTGACATCCAGCGAGTTGACCGGTGCATCTCCGAGATCGGCCACCCGGCACACGGTGAACGGCGCGACGCCGGTTAGGTAGTTCACTTCGCGGATCAATCGGGAGAGTTCGCGGATTTGCGCCGGTCCATGGCGCGATCCGGACCGAAAACTCGATCCGAGATCGAACGGAACACCGAACATCGCGATATCCAAATTTCCCGGGTTTTGGCTCATTTCCGCCCGCATGAACGTGGCGACATTCGCGAATCGGGGAACCGTCGCGACATCGGCCCGCGATGGTCGACCTGCCGTCATTGCATGAACTCGCCGCCGTTGACGAAGAAGTTTTCACCGGTGGTGAATTCGGCACCGAGAATGCAATCGACCATGTGCAGCACGTCGGCGTGAGCCCCCAAACGTCCCATGGGGATGCCGCTCAATACGTTTCTTAACCCTTCCGGTGTGTCGAGGGCATATCTTTCCCGCACTTCTTCGGTGTCAACCGCACTTGGAGTCAGGCAATTGACCCGGATGCGCGGAGCCAGTTCGCGGGCCATGCATTTGGTCAGCGCCAGGATACCGCCCTTGGCGCTGCAGAAGTTCGCCCCGTTCAGACGCCCCTGAATCCCGCAGGCCGCCCCCAGGTTGACGATGTTTCCTGGCTTATCCGCATTGTGCCTGACATATTCCTGGGAACAGATGAACGTTCCCTTCAGGTGCGTGTCGACCACCGTATCCCAATCCTCGTCGGTTAGTTCCAGAAACGGCGTGTCACGGTTGACGCCGGCGCAATTGATCAGGACGTCGATGCCGCTGAACTCGGCGACGGCCGCGCCAAACATGCCGCGGATTTCTTCTCGATTCCTGACATCCGCCTTTATCGGCAACAGCCGTCCCGGCGCGCCGGTGGAGGCAATCTCTTCGCCCACGCGTGCCGCTGCTTCCGCATTGCGGTAGTTCATGACGACGTTGTGACCATTGGTGGCATAGTGCCTGGTCAGCGCAGCACCCAGGCCACGCGTGCCGCCGGTAATCACGATCACGCGCATCTTTGCGTTTCCTTTCAATACCCTAGTCGGCAACAGAATAACCGAGCAATCTTGGTACGAACAAAGTGATTTCGGGGACGTAGCTGATAGCCAGAAGCGTCACCAGCAGCACGCCCAGAAACGGCAGCAGCGGCTTGAACACCGCCTCGATCGGAAGCTTGCTGAGCCCGCAGGCCACATAGAGGCAGACGCCGACCGGCGGCGTGAACAGAGAAATCGATACATTCGCCGCGACGAATATGCCGATGTGGATCGGGTCCATTCCCAACGCGACCCCGGCGGGAACCAGGATCGGCATCAGGATGATGAGCGCCGGCAATGCGTCCATGATCATGCCGAGCAGGAAGAACAGGACGTTCACGCAGATGACGAAGACGATCCAGTTGTCCGCGTAAATGACGATGAACTGAGCGAGTTGATGCGGAATGCGCTCAAACGCCAGCGCAAATGAAAACGCCGATGCCATGCCCAGAATCAGCATGACGACCCCAGTAAGCTTGGCCGCCTGGAGCAGGATTGCTGGAAGCTCGATCCATGTCATCTCCCGGTACACGAACAGCGAAACTACAAGGCCATAGATGACCGCCACGGCCGAAGCCTCGGTCGGTGTGAAGATGCCGCCCAAAATGCCGCCAAGGATGATCACCGGCATCAGAACCGCCAGGACACTGTCGGTAAGCACGCTCAGCTTGTTTTTCCAGCTCGAGCGGGGCGTGAGCGGCAGATCGAGGCGGTGGCCGTAATAGTAACACAGTGCCATCAGCGCCAGGGCGTTGAAGATACCGGGCAGAATCCCGGCCGCGAACAGGCCGCCAATCGAAATCCCGGCGACGACGCCGATGATGATCAGGTCGATGGACGGCGGCACGATGGAAGCCGTTGCGCCCGATGCCGCCAGCAGCGCGGTGGCAAACTCACGTGGGTATTTGCGTTTGAGCATTTCGGGCATCGTGGTCGAGCCGATGGCGGCAGTATCCGCGCTTGCCGATCCGCACACGCCGGAGAAAAACATGGTCGAAAGGATGACGACGAAACCGAGGCCGCCGCGCACCCGGCCGACGAAAACCAGAGCCAAGTTTACGATCCGCCGCGCGATGCCGCCATGGCCCATGATCGTGCCGGCCAGAATGAACATTGGGATGGCGAGAAGCGTGAACGCGTCCATGCCGGTGAGGATCTTCTGCGGTAGCAGGATGAGAAAATCGGGCGAGAGGTAAAACAGCGAACCCATGGCGGCAAGCCCGATCGCGACCGCAATGGGCACCGACAGCAGAAGCGCGAGAAGCAGGATCGTCCCAGCTACGACGGCCATGGCGCGCGCACCCTAGTCGGTTGCTTTGATGCCGCGCCCGATCAGCTCATGCCAGGCGGATCGAAGCAGCTCAATCAAGACAACGGCACTGCCCACCACGATCGATGCATAGGGAATTTCCATCGGAATCTGGAGGGCGGGCGCGATATGACCGCCGACACCGGCGACAAAGACGATGGAGAAGTAAAGCAATACCGCGAAAAAGAAGATGCCGGCCGCGTGGACCAGGATGCTGACCGTGTGGCGCAGCTTGCGAGGAAACCTGTCCACCAGTATCCGCAGGGCAAAATGCGACTTGGTCTTGAATGCATAAGCCGCGCTCAGCATCGACAACCACATCAGCAGGAACCGCGCCAGCTCTTCGGACCAGGACAGCGGAGCCTGCACGATATAACGCGCAACGACCTGAGCGAACACTACCGCCGTCATCGCGACCAACAGGAGGCAAATCACAACTTCAAGTGGATGGCGCAGACTGATCCGCGCCAGCGTTGGCAGTGTCGGTGTCGGTATCGTCATCGCCTCTACCTCATCGTAGCGGTCCGGATGGGGAACCCGCACCCCGGCCGAAAGCTAGTACATGGGGGGTGGACGACAGGATCATGACAAGAGAGGTGTCCGGTCGTCCGCCCGCCCACGCGCCGGATTTCGGCGCGTGTCGGTGTGGTGGCTATTGTTTCGCCAACTCCTCGATCAACGCCATGCCGCCGACCTTCTCGGCGTTCTTGTCATAGACCGAGGCCGCCTTGGCGCGGAACGATGCCAGATCGACATCATTGAACTCGATTCCCTTGGCCTTGAGCGCAGCCAGCGCCTCGTCGGTCATCTTCATCATGGCGGCCCGTTCGGCGGTTGTCGCGGCTTCAGCGGCGGCGCGCACCTTTCCCTGGATATCTTCCGGCAAAGAAGCCATAGCCTTGTTGCCGCAAATCAGCCCGGCGGCGAGATACATATGTCCGGTCAGCGACACGTACTTGGTCACCTCGAAGAAGTTTTCGACCAGCAGATCGACATGGTCGGTTTCGGCACCGTCGATGACGCCTTGCTGCAGCGAGGTATAGACTTCGCCGAACGACATCGGCGTTGCCTGCGCGCCCAATGCGTTGAACGTGTCAATCAGGACCGGGCTTCCCATGACGCGGATCTTCAAACCCTTCAGGTCATCCGGCTTGATGACCGGCCGTTTGCCGTTCCACACGTTGCGGATGCCGGAAAACCACCAGCCCATGAAATCGGCATTGAGATTGGTTTCGACCTTTGCCGCGATTTGTTCGCCGATCGGTCCGTCAACCACGCGGTAGAAATGATCAAGATCGTTGAACACGAAAGGCAGGTTGAACAGATCGGCTTCGGGTACGAACGGAGCAAGACCGCCGCCGGCGCTTTCGACCGCACAGGCCAGCGTGCCCTGCTTGATCATCTGGCTGGTCTCTTCCTCCGAACCAAGCTGTTCGCCGGGAAAGATTTGCACTTCCACCGCGCCATTGGTGCTTGCTTCAAGCGCCGATTTGAATGCCAGGGCTCCATCCTGAAACGGATGTTGCTCGGGGCCGTTATGGGCCAGCTTCAGAGTGTAGTCGGCCGCCTGTACGCCCGCGGACGCGGTGATCGCAATGGCCGTTGCTGTCATCAGTATTCTTACGGATCTCATGATTTACTCCTTGTCGTAGCTTGATAATTCTCACTGGTCTCCAGCCTGCTATCATTGGCCTTTGTTGGCGGGGATCAGGCCGTTTGCGCGTCAATGCGCGATCGGTTTGTCCATCGCTCCTCCCCAGATATCACCGACGGTGAAGCCGTTCGGAAACGGATCGTCGGGATCGACCGTATATTGGGCGATACCGGTTACCCAGGCCTGGCCGCGGATTGTCGGCACGACGGCCGTCTGTCCGTTGAGTGAGGTCTCCCTCACCAAACGGCCGGTGAATATCGTCCCAAGAATGCCTTCATGGTGAAAATCCTGGTTGAGCGCCAGTTCGCCCTTGGCATGCAGCGCCGCCATGCGGGCGCAGGTGCCGGTGCCGCACGGCGAACGGTCGAGCACGCCGGTCCAGGTCGCCGGGCGGTCCCAGTCAAGCTGGCCGGTCGAGACCACAACTGCGTTCTTTGCGTTTGCGCCCTCGGCCCGCGGCGTACCGGTCATGGCGCAGATGGTGACGCCGCTGATCTTGGGGTTTTCCGGATGCACGCAGGGCAGCTGTTCGCGTGCGGCCGCCTTGATCATCTCGCCCGCCCGGGCGATCTCGCCCGCGCGGTCGGGGGCGAGTTCGATGCCGAGCTTTTCGGCATCGGCGATGACGTAGAACATGCCGCCCCAGGCGACATCGACCGCGACGAGTCCGAACTCGGGCACATCGATCGTCTTGTCGAGATGCGCCGCGAATGCCGGCACGTTTTCGAACGTAACGCCCTTCACCTTACCATCGGATACGTCCGCATCGACGCTGACCAGACCCGCCGGCGTTTCCAGCGTCAGCCGGGTGACCGGCTCGGTGACGGCGACCATGCCGGTTTCGATCAGCGCGGTGGTGACGCAGATGGTGTTCGTGCCCGACATGGCCGGGTATTCCACCTGTTCCATGATGACGAAACCAGCATCGGCGGCGGGATTTGACGATGGCAGGACTAAATTGCAATTGGCCGCCGGATAACCGCGCGGCTCGCGAAGCATGCGCTTTCTCAGATCGTCGCCTTGCGTTTCGAGATACCGCATCTTGTCGAACATCGTCGCACCCGGCACGTCGAGAACGCCGCCAACGATCACCCGGCCCGGTTCGCCGCAGGCGTGCAGATCGACGGCGTGGATCATGCGCGACAGTTTCATTCGCCTTCACCCCAAACGACCTGCATTTTCATCCAGTCGGCGGTGTTGTGGAAATCGGCCACCACACTGCCCGGCGGTACCAGCGCATCGCACGCGGCCCGGGTTTCGTCGTCGAGTTGGATGTCCTTGACCGGCAAAAGGCTCTCAAGCTGGGGCACGGTACGCGGGCCGATCAGGGGTGCGGTGATGCCCGGCTGCTCCTTGACCCAGAGGATGGCGAGCTGTGCCGGCGTCAGGCCGATCCTCTCGGCCAGTTTGGCGAATTCCAGGCCGACCTCGATGCCGCGCCTGGTCACCCGGTCGGCGTAGAAACTGCCGCGCAACGCCGCGCGGGAGTTTTCCGGAAAGCTGTCCGCCGAATTGTACCGCCCCGCCAGAACGCCCATGGCCATCGGCGCCCAGGCAACAAGCCCGAGGCCGTGCTTCTGGCACAACGGCACCAGTTCATTCTCGATCCGGCGGTCGAGCAGATTATAGGGCGGCTGTTCGCAGACGAAGCGGGCGTAGTTCTTCAACTCGCTGACCATGATCGCTTCCATCACGGTCCACGGCGCGTGGGTCGAGCAGCCGATGTAGCGCACCTTGCCCTGGTGCACGAGGTCGTCCATTGCGCGAAGCTGCTCGTCCCAGGAGATGTTCGGCGACGGGCGGTGGATCTGATAAAGGTCGATATAGTCGGTCTGCAGCCGGCGCAGGGAGTTTTCGCAGGCGCGAATGATGTTGAGACGTGAATGACCATGGTCGTTGGGTGCGAACAGGGCCGGATCGTCGACCGAATAACCCGGCCGGCGGCGGCCGTGATCGACCTTGGTGGCGATCAGTGTCTGGTGGCGCCTGCCATTGGCCTTGATCGCTCGCCCGATAATCCGTTCGCCCTCGCCATCGGCATAAACATCGCCGGTGTCGACCATGTTGATGCCGGCATCGAGCGCCATGCTCAAAATGCGCGAGGCTTCCTCTTCCGGCGTCGGATCGGCAAAATTGTCGGTGCCCAGGCACAAGCTGGAGACATTGACGCCGGTACGCCCTAAATCCCTGTACTCCATGTTCTCCTCCAGTTCTTCCGGTCAGCCGATCTCGCCATCGACATGGTCGTCGGAGGTGTTGATCCAGATCGTCTTGGTTTCGGTATATTGATCGTGGGCGGCGAGCGAATTGTCGCGGCCACCGAAGCCGGACTGCTTGTAGCCGCCGAATGGCGTGGTGATGTCGCCTTCGCTGTAGCAATTGACCGAAACGGTGCCGGCCTTGATCGCCCGCGCGTAACGGTGTGCCTTGGTGACATTTGAAGTGTAAAGCGAGGCCTGCAGGCCGTAACGGGTGTCGTTGGCCAGATCGACCGCCGCATCATCGCTACCCACGGGAAGGACCGCCAGCACCGGCCCGAATACTTCATCGCGCGCCAGGGCCACGCCGGGTTTGACGCCGGTGAAAACCGTCGGTTCGATATAGAGCCCGTCGCCCTCCACGATCGCATCGCCACCATGGGCGATGCGGGCGCCCTCCTTCTTGGCGCGGGCGATATCGCCCATGATCTTGTCGAAATGCTCCCGGGTCACGATCGCACCAAGCGCATTGGCCGGATCGAACGGATTGCCGGTACGCCAGTCCTTCAGCCGGTCACCGACGCGGTTCAGAAGATCGTCTTCAAGCGATTTGTGGACGATCAGCCGGGAATTCGAGGTGCAGTTCTGACCCATGTTCCAGAACACCGAGTAGACGACGTGGCGGGCAACGTCATCCAGATTGCCGGCGTCGCTGAGCACGATGCTCGGGTTCTTGCCGCCGCATTCCAGCGTCACGCGCTTGAGATTCGACCGTGCGGAATATTCCAGGAACCGGCGGCCGATCTCAGTTGAGCCGGTAAAGGACACAACGTCAATGTCGTCGTGCAGACCGATCGCCTGACCGGCGGTCTCGCCCAAGCCCGGTATCACGTTCAACACGCCGTCGGGAATACCGGCCTCCTGCGCCAGATCGGCGATGCGCAGCGCCGTCATGCTGGTCTGTTCAGCCGGTTTGACGATGACGCTGTTACCGGAAGCAAGTGCCGGGCCGATTTTCCAGGCCAGCATCATCAACGGAAAGTTCCACGGCAGAACGCATCCGACCACGCCGGCCGGCTCGCGCACGATCATGCCAACCGCATCGTCGCCCGAGGGCGACAGCTGGTCATAGAGCTTGTCGGCAGCCTCGGCGTGCCACTCCAGGCAATGCATGGTCTCCGGCAGGTCGATTTCCATGCAGTCCCTGATCGGCTTGCCACTTTCTAGGCTTTCCATCACGGCCAGTTCATGCCGCTGGCGCCTGATCAGCTTGACCAGCCGGATCATGACGTGCTTACGCCCGCTTGGGTGCATTTTCGACCAGGTGCCGCGCTCGAAAGCCTCGCGCGCCTTGGTGACGGCGCGATCCACATCCTCTTTGTCGCAGGAGGTGATCTCCGCGATTACCCCGCCGGTGGCCGGGTTGACGGTCTCAAACGTTTTGCCGGATCGGGCGGCGGCGAACTTACCGTCGACAAAAGCCGTGTTTGGCATCGTCAGATCGGCGGCAATCGCCTCGACGTCATCCCTGCTTAACAAGCCGGACATTGGCAACCTCTTGGGGCGTATCTTTTTCAGACATGATCGCGCGAAGCGCGGTTTTCGCTGTCGCAATGACCTCGCGCAATTCGCGTTTCAGCTCTTTTTTCAACTCGCGCATGGGCGGGCGGACGGGACCGGCGGGGAGTCCCTGCAATGTGGCGGCATATTTCACCGACTGGGCGAACTTGCCGCCTCCCTCGATCACCGTCGTCAACGGCAGCAGGGCCAGCATCATCCGCCGTGCCTTGCCGAAATCCCGGTCGCGGACGCAGGTATCGTAGAAAACCACGGTTTCTTCCGCGAAGAAGTTAGCCATCGGCGTGACCCAGCTCGTCGCGCCCCAGACGAAGAACTCCAGCGCCAAATCCTCGGCGCCGCAACTCAACTCGATATGCGGAAAATCCCGCGCGATCATGTGAATGCGGGCGACGTCGCCGCTGGCATCCTTGATACAGCGGAAATTGTCGCGCTGACCGACACGGGCGAGGAAATCGGCGCCCATGCTGACGCCGGTGCGGCCGGGATAGTTGTAGAGCATGATCGGTAGACCAGCGGCCCGGTCGATCATCAGGCAATGGGCAGCAAGTTCGAACTCGGTCGGCACGGAGTAGGGCGGTGCCGCCACCAGTAATCCGTCGGCGCCCGCCTCTCTTGCCGCGTCGGCGAAGCCGCAGGCTGCGGCAGTGGTCATGTCGTTGACCCCGCAAATCATCGGCACACGGCCATTGATCACGTCTTTGGCAAAGCCAAACTGTCGGATGCGTTCTTTAGCCGACAGCGCATAGACTTCGCCCGTGGTCCCGCCGACGATAACCGAATGAACGCCGCAGGCGATCAGATCGTCGATGACCTCGGCATAACCGGCCTCGTCGATGCTGTAATCATCCCTGAACGGAGTGATGACTGGCGGTATGATCCCGGTAAACACCCCGCCCCCTCAGATTGCCGTTTCGCATACAATCCAGTTCCGGCGAAGATGGAACGCAGGCGCCCTCATGCGCATCTAACACCTCACAGGATTCGCAAAATACATCGAATCGTCAGACTGTCGACAAACTGTCTACTAATTGCTATTATATTTGTCAAGATCGATTACATTGTTCCAAGTGCTTGATCGCGCCAAACAATCCAGACCACGTTCGGATCCGCACGCGGTACTTGAGGGAGCCGTAATTGTCGAAAAGCGCTACCGAAAAAACTGAAGTCCGGAGGAGAGGCCGCGGTGCCCAGACTGTCTATGAGAGCCTGCGCAGTGAAATCTTGCGTCTTGAACTGAGGCCAGGCGAACTGCTCGATGAGTCCTCGCTAAGCCAGCGGTTCGGAATGTCCCGCTCGCCCGTGCGGGAGGCGCTCATACGGCTTTCGATGGAGGGTCTTGTCGCCACGCTGCCCAACAAGAACACGCTCGTCGCACCTTTGAATATCGAAGAATATCCGGCCTATCTCGACGCGCTTGATCTGATTCAGCGGGTCACGACGCGGCTGGCCGCGAGGCTTCGAACCGAAGCCGATCTGAAGCATATCGAGGACTGCCAGCAGGAGTTCCTGAAATCACTCGACACAAACGACATCCCCGGCATGATCGAAACCAATCGCGACTTTCACATGGCTATCGGCGATGCCGCGAAGAACCGGTATTTCGATTTTCTGCATTCGCGCCTCATGGATGACGGCCGGCGGATGCTGCATCTCTATTTCTGCTCGTTTGAGGGTTTGGTCCCCAATTCCATTCGCCGTGATCACGATTTGATCATCGAAGCAATCAAGGCGCGCGACGAGGACCTGGCGGAAAAATGTGCCCACGACCACGTCATCGATGTCGGCAAGCGGTTTTTGGGTTATCTGAACCGGCGTCACATTTTGGAATTCAATCTCGATCCGCCCGACTAAGGGTCCGTGGAGAAATAACCGCTGCGCTAACGGCGCCGAGCTTGACTGAAATGGAGCCCGATTACAGGCTCGGACGGTGGCGTCGACGGCGGTCGCACCATCATCGGCGGTTCCGGCGATGACGATATCGACGGCGGCGAGGCCGATGACACCCTCGACGGCCGCCTCGGCAATGACGAAATCCGTGGCCGGGACGGCAGCCGCCCTGCCGTGGATGGTCGTCCCGGGCAGGGCATTCCTCTCGGAACGCCACAACAATAAACTCTTCGGGTATTCCAATGGCGGATTGGCAAAGCGTAATCCGCCTTCGCTCCGATAGATAGACCGATGTCGCCAGATGGTGGGTTACGCCTGCGGCTAGACCCACTCTACGGGCTCCCTGGTCACCTTCCGCTTCCCGAAGCTTCCCGACGAGGGTGATTTCTCGTAGTCGCCTGGTCGCCACGCAGACCCAAACCGCCGTAGGTGATCGCGGGTTGGGGCTAGCTCGCGGGGATCGGCAGGCAGCGATCAGTCAGAGCCGGCCGCTACCGCCGAAGTCAGCTGCGATGTCAGCGAATTTCGGCTTTCTGTCGAGGCAGTCATACAGTCGGTCGGCATAGAATGCGTGACCCGCGTCCAGTAGCTTCTTCCGCCTCCGACGCGGCGGTCTCCCGGCACCACTCGGGCGGTGCCGGCTTCATCCCCGCATATGCGCGAGGACTTTTCGGTCGACGCAGGCGGCAGCCAGCAGTCCACCCCACATGGCGCCCATGATTCCGGGGGACACAACATCCTGCCCGGCCAAATAGAGGTTATCGAAGGGTGTCGTCATGCGCAGGGCGTCGGAGAGGGCGCGTTGCGGCGTGACATCAAGCCCATAGAACGCGCCTTTGTAGTGCCCGGTGATTGCTTCAGTCGAAAACGGCGTTGCCAGTTCGCGAAAAACGACAAGCTTGGCGAGGTCCGGGAAATACTGCTCGAATTGCTGGAAAAGCGTGTTCTCGATCCGCGTCTTGAACGCTTGGTAGTCGTCGCCCCGGGTCCCGGGTGCCCTATCGGCCCAGCGTTGAACGGTGGACCAATTCGTCCACACCAGCATCTCGCCCACATGCTTCTGGTTCGGCCCCGGATCATGCGCCGGATCTTTCAGGGAGGCGAAGGAAACGAACATCCCCGTTGGCACACCCTCGGGCGCATCGGTCCAGACGGCGTCGATCTCCCCACCGGGGTAGAGCCAATGGTTCGACCTCGTGGCTCCGGCGCCCTCAACATCGCCCTCGAAGCCGAGGAAGAGCGTGAAATGGCAGATGCTCGGATCAAGTGCGCGGATCTCCTCGATCCAGTCCTGGTGGGCACAATTGTCCGGCAACAGGTGTTCCACCGTCTCCCGCGCCCCAATGTCGGAAATCACCACATCAGCACGGATTTCCTCGCCATCATCGGTCACCACACCCTGCACGGTCTCACCGTCAAGGATCAGCGCGTCAACCCTGACCCCGGCACGCGCCTCGCCTCCGGCGGAGGTGATCACCGGGATGATGCGTTCTGCGAATATGCCGGCGCCACCGACCGGATACCACGCCCCGCATTCCAGATAGGAACCCACTGCCGTGGCGTGCAGGGCGAAGCTCGCCCTGCTGGGCCGCCCGCCATGGTCGCCCCACTGCGCCATCAGCGCCGCGGCGAGCGCCGGGTTGTCGGTGATGTCCGAAGCGACCTCGGAAGTCGTCCGCCCGCACCAGCGTTGGATCGCGCGCCGGTTCCACCATGTCACGACCTTGCCGAAGGCGGCTGGCATCGCACGTGCCTGAAACGTTGGAAAGATCGCCTCACGGGCGTCCTGCAGGGCCCGCATCCACGCCTCGATCGCGTCGCCGTCGTCGGGAAACCGGTCTTTGAGATCCATCTCCTGTGCCTCATAGGGGCGCGACAGCTGCAGCGGCTCGGCATCCCCGATGTGCAATGTGTCATAGACCGCGCCCATCGACTCGAAGTCCATCGGCGTTTCCGAAAGCCAATCGAGAATGCCTCTCTCGACCTCGCCGGGTGCAAGACCGCCCATATAGTGCAGGCCGACATCCCATCTGAAACCATCCCTGCCGAAGCTGTGTGTCAGTCCGCCCAGTTTCTCGTACTGCTCCAGCAAGAGCACCTTGTTGCCGACTCGGGACAGGGCTGCCGCAGCGGTCATGCCGCCCATGCCCGAACCGATGACAATCGCATCCCATGTCTTTGCTGAGGATTCATGTGCAGTGCTCATAGCTCGATCTTTCCCTTGCGTTTGCGGTCTCCGTCCGGCATCGCCCGTCCCTGGTACGAATAATCCCCGGTGATGCTGTGCTCGGTTACGAAGAGGTCATCGTCTGAAAACCGGAATTCCCATGTGTCGACGGTCGTGTGGCCGATGATCTCGACGGCGATTTTGAAGGTATCGTCGGAGGTCCAGGCACCGGTTGCGACGTAGGTCGTGTCGCCCGAGGTTGTGACGCGCGGGACGCCATCAAGGCCGATGCGAAAACGCGGCGTCCAACTTTCGCGTGCCGTGTAGCTGAGCTCGGCATAGGGCGCGTCGGCTACGAAGACGAAGCGGATGTTGTCGGTCATGTACGGGTTGCTTTCGGCCGGAAAATTCGGGTTTTGGTAGATCTCTGCAACGATGTGGCCGCGTCGGATGATCGTGATTGAATCGAGATAGAATTCCGGATCGCTCGCGGCCTCGTCTTGGACGAACGAGACCATCTCCAGCAGGGTCTCGGAGTTCATCCCCTGAGCTTCCCGCGTCGATCGTTGCCAGCGGTCGGTCGGCCCGTCCTCCGGGCGCGAGGGAGAATAGGCATATCGATCGAACGTCGGCACCGGCTGATAGGCCCAGACAAGCAAGGCCCCAAAGGCGATTGCCAGGGCCGCCACCAAGCCGCCGCCAAACCAAAACAGGCGTCTCATTGCCGGAACTCGTCAGCGGGCGCGCGCTCTCGTTCCCGACAGAACCTCGCGCCGACCAGTGCGACGGCCGGCATCGCGAAGAGCGACCGGGTATCGCCGACGAGCGAAAGCACGAGCGAAACATGTCCCCCATCCGGGACCCGCCCGAGTTTTGTTGATCCGTTGGATGCTTCGCGCACGATCCCGCGATGCCCCCTTTTCGCTTCAGGATCGGCCGTTCATCGCGTGCTCGAGGTTCCCGGCAGCGCCTTCATCGTGGGATGGCACGATGACCAGATCCGGGAGCCGCTCGCGCAACTGCCGGATCTTGGCGTAGCTGGCGCGAAGCTCCGTCGGATCGCCCGTACCGGGAACCGTGTCGGACTGCAGAAGACCGGCTTCGTAGGTCACATCGCCTACCAGCAGGATCGGGGACCACCCGTCCCGCCGGATCAGCATGGAGAGGGATCCCACCGTGTGCCCCGGCGTCGGAAGGAGGATTAGCGATTTGTCGCCAGCGACGTCGTGGATCCCATCAAACCCATCAAACAGCGGGTCGTCCGTCGGACTGAAACTGATCGGATGCCATTTGGCATTCGGGATCTCGATGTGTTCACGCAGGATCCACTCGCGCTCGACGTGACGGGATGCCAGCTGCGCCCATTCCCGTTCGCTG
>JAAEOR010001182.1 GCA_024222895.1 Hyphomicrobiales bacterium
AGGGGGACCGCCCGAGAGGGTGGTGGAGGGGGCGTGGCGACATCAACCACGCCTCGCGGGGCAATTCTCGTGGGGGCGATCCGCACCTGCTCGTGCCAGCTCCTATGCGACGCGCCCCACGTCGTTGGTGCTACGTCATCCGGCTGCCAGCGCCCCCTCCACCATCGCTTCGCGACGGTCCCCCTCCCCCGAAATCGGGGGAGGAGCGCCGTTGCCCCGTTGTGCGGAGTCTTTGAAAGAACCGTCTAATCCTAGAACGTCAGGCGACGTTGCCCCGTCGGTCTCAGCTGGAGGCGTGTGAGTGGCGGATTCGGCGACCCATGAAACTCGAAAAGACACCGGCTACTGGGAAACCGAAGCGGCTTACAATTTTGCGTATCTGGACGAGCAGACCAAACGCATGATCCGTCGCGCGCTGCTGAAAGCCGTTGCAATTCCCGGCTACCAGGTGCCGTTCGCCAGCCGCGAAATGCCGATGCCCTATGGTTGGGGGACCGGTGGCGTCCAGGTGACCGCCGCCATCCTCGGCCCCGACGATGTCCTGAAGGTGATCGACCAGGGCGCCGACGACACCACCAACGCTGTCTCGATCCGCGCGTTCTTTGCCAAGACTGCGGGTGTCGCCACGACGACGCGCACCGAGGATGCGACCATCATCCAGACCCGGCATCGCATACCGGAGGTACCATTGCGGGAGGGTCAGATCCTCGTCTACCAGGTGCCGATTCCCGAACCGTTGCGGTTCCTCGAACCGCGTGAGACCGAGACCCGGGCGATGCATGCCCTGAAAGAATACGGGCTGATGCATGTGAAGCTTTATGAGGACATCGCCCGCCATGGCCACATCGCCACGACCTATGCCTATCCGGTCGAGGTGAACGACCGCTACGTCATGGATCCGTCGCCGATTCCGAAGTTCGACAACCCCAAACTCGACCATAACCCAGCGCTGCAGCTATTCGGCGCCGGGCGTGAAAAGCGCATCTATGCGATTCCGCCGCATACCCGAGTGCGCAGCCTCGATTTCGAAGACCACCCTTTTGAAGTGCAGCGCTTCGACGACCCTTGCGGCCTGTGTGGCGCCAGCGGCGTCTACCTTGACGAGGTGGTTCTCGACGATCGGGGCGGGCGGATGTTCGTGTGTTCGGATACCGACTATTGCGACCAGCGGCAGGCGGCTGGGCACCGCGGCGCCCTGGCCGGCGAAATGGGGCCTGAGCCATGAGCGAGCCAGACGAACCGTTGCTCAATGCCGATCAGGCAACCCATTTCTACGGTCGCCGCGTCGGCTGTCGCGAGGTGAGCTTCAATCTATGGCCGGGCGAGGTTCTGGCTGTCGTCGGCGAATCCGGGTCCGGCAAGACGACATTGCTCAACTGCCTTGCTGCCCGGTTGCCGACGACGACCGGGGCGGTGTGCTATCGCATGCGCGATGGCGTGACTCGTGACCTCGCCACCCTGAGCGAAGCCGAGCGGCGTCTGTTGATGCGCACCGACTGGGGCTTCGTTCATCAGAACCCGGCAGACGGCCTGCGCATGTCGGTCTCGGCCGGCGCCAATGTCGGCGAACGTCTGATGGCGGTCGGCGGGCGGCACTACGGTCGCATTCGTGACACCGCCGTCGACTGGCTGCAACGGGTGGAGGTGGCGGCGGACCGGATTGACGATAATCCGCGCAGCTTCTCCGGTGGCATGCGCCAGCGGCTGCAGATCGCCCGCAACCTGGTGACGGCGCCTCGCCTGATGTTCATGGACGAGCCGACCGGCAGTCTCGACGTGTCGGTCCAGGCCCGGTTGCTCGATCTCTTGCGCCGCCTGGTGGCGGATCTCGACATGGCGGCCATCATTGTCACGCACGATCTCGCCGTCGCGCGGCTTCTGTCCCACCGGATGATGGTGATGAAAGATGGAGTGGTGGTTGAATCCGGGCTGACCGATCGTCTGCTCGATGATCCGCGCGAGCCCTACACCCAACTCCTCGTCGCCTCGATCCTTCAGGTCTAGCCATGGTGCCGCGCCTCGAACTTCGTAATGTCGCCAAGAGCTTCACGATGCACTTGCGGGACGGACTCCATATCCCGGTCGTGAGCGGCGTCGATCTCGTCGTCGGGCAGGGCGAATGCGTTGTGTTGTCAGGCCCGTCGGGCGTCGGCAAGAGTTCGATCCTCAAGATGATCTATGGCAATTACGCCGTCGGATCCGGGGCGGTGCGGGTCGCCACCGATCGCGGTGTCGTTGATATCGCCGGGGCGTCTCCGCGCCAGGTGCTTGCCGCCCGGCTGTCGACGGTCGGCTATGTCAGCCAGTTCCTGAGGGTCGTGCCGCGGGTCTCCGCCCGCGATATCGTTGCCGAGCCTTTGCTCGCTCGTCAGGTTGAGCCAGAGGCGGCC
>JAAEOR010001183.1 GCA_024222895.1 Hyphomicrobiales bacterium
CGTCGCGCACCTCTTTGGCGATCCGCTCCAACACCGTACTTTTCTGCACCGCGTAGGGTAATTCGGTGATGATAATGTCGGCCTTGCCCCCTCGTCTGTCCTCAATGGACAGCCGGGCCTGGGTGACGATGCGACCCCGCCCGGTGCGGTAAGCGGCCCGAATGGTGTCCTCTACCCGGTCGTCGTCACCGTTGCGGCCCGACTCGACCCGATAGCGATAGACCATCCCGCCGGTGGGAAAATCCGGGCCGGGAATGAAACGCAGCAGCTCATCCACCTTGATTTTGTCCCGCCTGGCCCACCGTTTGGCGATGTAGACCAGGGCCTCGCACACCTCGCCCAGATTGTGCGGCGGAATGTTGGTGGCCATGCCCACGGCCACGCCGGAGGAACCGTTGACTAGTAGGTTGGGCAACACGGCCGGCAGAATGACCGGCTCTTTGAGCGAGTGGTCAAAGTTCTCGGCCCAGTCTACAGCGCCTTGCTTAATATCCTGCATCATGGTGGTGGCTATCGCCGCCAGCCGGACCTCAGTATAGCGCATAGCCGCCGGGGCATCACCGTCGATGGAGCCAAAGTTGCCCTGCCCATCTACCAAGGGATGGCGCAAAGAAAAGTCCTGAGCCATGCGCACCATCGCCCCGTACACG
>JAAEOR010001184.1 GCA_024222895.1 Hyphomicrobiales bacterium
CGCTCGGCTCTTGCGGAAGACTGGGACGCGAACATGTTCGCGGCGGAGATGCGGGACTACGCGAGCCGCCGCACATCGCATTGATCGACCGGCGCTACCGCACTCTCGTCTGGCCTAAGTCCCGGTTGTCGCGAAGACGGGATCGGTAGGCCATGGTCGGCAACGCCCGGCCGCAGGGGCCGGTCGCTCCGCATTCGTTTCCCGCTCCATCGTCATCCTGCGGCCGAGCCCACCGCTGTCGGGTTTTGGTTGCAGCTGTCGCGAGGAGGGAGTTGTCAAACCACGCATGGCATGGGACCGTTCCTGGGGCCCCCGGTCACTCGACCCAACGTCACCTCTCCATCGGTCTGCGGCCTGACCCACTGGTGTCCGGTTCAGTTCCTTGGACAAAGCGCATGGCGTTGATTTTTCTGTGTACAGAGCAATTTGCCAGACGTTCTGGACACGAACCTCGCCGCGCTCCATATGGAAATGGCCTGCGTCGCAGTCCTCCCCTCCTTCGTCACCCTCCGACTTGATCGGAGGGTCAGGCCCAGACGGCACTTCGTCATCGTTTTTTGCACTTCACTCAACGATCCTCCGGTCTCGCCAAGGCTCGCCGAAGGATGACGATGGAGAGAAAACAGAGTCGCGCAACTGGCCCATCGTTGAGCCAGAGCGGCAACCGGAGCTTAACCGGACACCAGTGGGTCAAGCCGCAGGATGACGGTGGGGGCGACGTTTCCGGGTCCGGAACGTCTGCAAGGTGCTCTTCCGGTTCGACCGGTTCGCCGCGGTTGCCTGGGGGCGCGACCTTCGTACAAATCGGCACGGCTCACTATCATGCGCACGAAGACCGGGACCTTGAGATCGACTTGGCTCGCCGACAATCAGGACCCCGATCGCACGGATCTGCGAAGGCACCGGACGGTGACCAAAGCGGACCGACGCTGGGTTGTGCCAAACCGCACACCTATCGGCCGCTTCGCGCGTTGTGATTGGCTTCTGCGCGATGTAGTCATCCGCCCGGGCGCGTCGCTGGTGCTGGTCAGTCGATCGGGCTGTGGTTCGATTGACGAAAAGGAATGACCGTTCCATATCGAGACAAACAGGAACCCTGATCCAAAAGGAAACGCGATGGAGGTGCGACTCGACGGTAAGGTGGTGCTGGTCACCGGCGCCTCACAGGGCATCGGTGAGGCGATTGCCGATCTGGCGGCGCGAAGCGGCGCTGCCGGCATCCTGATCTCCGACCGCGACGCACCGGGTGGCGCCGACGTGGCGGCCAGGCTGTCCACTGATGGCGTCGCAATCGAGTTCGTCGAAGCGGATCTATTGGACAATGCAACGCCGACCCGCCTGGTTTCGCAATGCGTCGACCGGTTCGGACGGATCGACTGCCTGGTCAATGC
>JAAEOR010001185.1 GCA_024222895.1 Hyphomicrobiales bacterium
CCGGCGCACGGGTCTCGGCTACGATCTGACGCTTCAAAGCCTCAGGCCAGCGCCGGCGCCTACCAACCAACCGCTCTTCCTTGGTGTCCACCAAATCGTTAGTGGACACTTCTTTCGACATCACCATGCTCATGCCAAGCATTGTGACGTCAGATCAAAATCAGCGGAAGGCGCGGTTCACAAGACGCTTACGGTCATAACTGGAGTTGACCCGCTTTCGTGGACATCTGAACATTTGAGTTCAAGGAGGTTCACAATGGCAAGGACACGACCACCCTATCCGCCGGAGTTTCGGCGGCAGATGATTGAACTGGTGCGGGCCGGACGCAGTCCGGAGGAACTGGGCCGTGAGTTCGAGGCGACGGGACAGTCGATCCGTAACTGGGTTGCCCAGGAGGATCGCGATGAAGGCCGGCGCAGCGACGGCCTGACGAGTATCGAGCGGGAGGAGTTCAATCGGCTGCGTCGCGAGATCCGGCAGCTCAAGCTGGAGCGTGAGATCCTCTCAAAAGCGGCGGCCTGGTTCGCTCGGGAGACGGACGTGATCCCACCGAAGGGTTCAAGTTCGTGAGCGCCAACCAGGCCGTCTATCCTGTTGCTGCGATGTGCCGGGTTCTGGGTGTCTCCCCCA
>JAAEOR010001186.1 GCA_024222895.1 Hyphomicrobiales bacterium
ATGCAGGGCGGCACCGCGGCGACCCAGGAGGTCTTTATCGAGCATGTCGGCCTGCCGACGCTCGCCGCAATCCCTCCGGCGGTCAAGGCGCTGCAGGATCTCCACTTGCATCGCAAGGTTCAGCTCATCGTCTCAGGCGGCATTCGCAACGGCGCCGATGTCGCCAAAGCGTTAGCGTTGGGCGCGGACGCCGTCTCGGTTGGCACGGCGGCGCTGATCGCCCTCGGCGACAACGACCCGGCCTTGGCCGGGGAATATGAGGAACTCGGCACGAAGCCGGGCAGCTACGACGACTGGCATGAGGGCCGCGATCCGGCGGGCATCACCACCCAGGACCCTCGACTGGAAAAGCGCATCGATCCGGTGCTGGGCGGTCAGCGGCTTGCCAACTACCTGTCGGTCCTGACGCTGGAGACGCAGACCATCGCCCGTGCCTGCGGCAAGAGCCATGTCCTTAATCTCGAACCCGAGGATCTCGTGGCGCTGACCGTGGAGGCGGCCGCCATGGCCCGCGTACCGCTTGCCGGTACCGACTGGATTCCGGGAAAATTCTAAAACGTTGCGGATCGCACGAAGCGAGATTGGTGGGGGCTGGTGAGATGACCAAAAACCTGGAGAAAGTCGCGAAGGATCGCGGCATAGAATATTTCCTGATCTCGTTCGTCGATCTGTTCGGCACCATGCGGGCCAAGCTGGTGCCGGCCTCGGCGATTGCCGGCATGCAGAAGGCCGGCGCGGGCTTTGCCGGCTTTGCTACCTGGTTGGACATGACGCCGGCCGACCCCGACATGTTCGCCGTACCCGATCCGGATAGCCTCATCCAGCTCCCCTGGAAGCCGGAAGTGGCATGGGTCGCCTCGGATCTCGTTATGGACGGAAAGGCTGTCGGACAAGCGCCGCGTGCCATATTGAAGCGCGTGGCGGCCGCTGCGGCCGACGCTGGCTTTGAGATGAAGCATGGCGTCGAATGCGAGTATTTCATCATCACGCCGGACGGCAGTGGTATCGCCGACGACAGCGATACCCAGTCGAAACCCTGCTACGACCAGGCGGCCCTGATGCGGCGCTACGACCTGGTTCGCGAGATCTGCGATTCAATGCTGGCGCTTGGCTGGGGTGCCTACCAGAACGACCACGAGGATGCTAACGGCCAGTTCGAAATGAATTGGGATTATGACACGGCGTTGAAGACCGCAGACCGTCACGCCTTCTTCAAATACATGGTCAAGACGCTGGCCGAGAAGCATGGTCTTCGTGCGACGTTCATGCCGAAGCCTTTCGCCAGCCTCACCGGCAATGGCTGCCACGTCCATATTTCTCTTTGGGACAAGGGACGCAAGAAGGCCAATGCCTTCCACGATGCGAAGGGCGAGCTCGGCCTGTCCGACACCGCCTACCACTTCATCGGCGGTCTCATCCACAACGGCGAGGCGCTTGCCGCGATCACCAATCCGACCGTCAATTCCTACAAGCGGATCAACGCTCCACCGACCCGGTCCGGCGCGACATGGTCGCCGAATTCGATCACTTATGCCGGCAACAACCGCACCCACATGATCCGCATTCCCGATCCGGGACGTATCGAGTTCCGGCTGGCCGACGGCGCCGCGAACCCATATCTGATGCCGGCCGTAATCCTTGCCGCCGGGATCGACGGCATCCAAAACACCCGCAATCCCGGCAAGCGCCTCGACATCAACATGTACACCGAGGGCAACACGGTGAAGGGTGCCAACAAGCTGCCGTTGAACCTTCTCGACGCGCTACGCAGTTTCGAGGCGAACAAGGGGTTGTGCACGGCCCTCGGCGAGGAGTTTGCTAAGGCCTTTGTCAAGCTGAAGACGGCCGAGTGGAACGACTATTCCCGGCACCTGACTGTGTGGGAACGGCAGAATACGCTCGACTGCTGAAATGGTAGATCTCCTCTGTCACGACGGTGTCTGCACTGGCGCGTTCCGCACCGCGCGATTGCGGCCGGTCGGCAAGGCCTGAACGATGCCCTTCGCCCTCCTGAAATACGGATTGCGGCGGAAGCACACACCGTGGCGGGTCATCCCGCCGACGCCGGAGCGGCTCAAGCCTTCCTATGATGTCGTTATTATCGGTGGCGGTGGTCATGGTCTGGCCGCGGCGTATTATCTCGCTCGCAATCACGGCATTACCAATGTTGCCGTTCTGGAGCGAGGCTGGCTCGCCGGAGGCAACACGGCGCGCAACACCGCGATCATCCGCTCCAACTACCTGACGCCTGAGGGCGTCCGCTTCTACGACGAGAGCGTGAGGCTTTTCCGCGATCTCTCCAACGACCTCGGCATCAATGTGATGTATTCCGAGCGCGGGCACCTGACTCTGGCTCACACCGATGCGGCAGTCCGCACCATGCGCTGGCGGGCCGAAGTCAACAAGCATCTCGGCGTCCAGTCGGAGCTTGTCTTCCCCGACGAGATCGCCAAGCTTTGTCCGGAGCTCGAGCTGTCGGAGAACGTCCGTTTTCCGGTGCTGGGCGCGCTTTATCACGAGCCCGGGGCGCTCGCTCGCCACGACGCGGTGGCCTGGGGCTACGCCATGGGCGCCGCGCGGCGGGGTGTCGAGATTCACCAGCAGACCGAAGTGACCGGCGTAGAGGTAGAAGCCGGTCGGGTCATGGCGGTCAACACCAACCGTGGCCGCGTTGCCGCGGGCCGGGTTCTACAGGCAGTTGCGGGGAGTTCGTCGCGAGTCGCGGCGCTTGCCGGCATGCGGTTGCCGATCCGCACGGTCCCGCTCCAGGCCTGCGTCTCGGAACCGCTGAAGCCGATCCTCGACAAGATCGTCGTCTCCGGCTCGCTGCATGTCTACATCAGCCAGTCGGTGCGGGGCGAATTCGTGATGGGAGGCGCCACCGATCCCTATGCGCTTTATGCCTCACGATCGACCTTGGATTTCAAGGAGTCGCTGATCGGTGATCTGCTCGAATTGTTTCCCTTCCTCGCCAAGGCTCGGCTCCTCCGTCAATGGGCGGGGATCGCCGACATGACGTCGGACTTCTCGCCGGTCATGGGCCTGACGCCGGTTGACGACTATTTCATCGATGCGGGTTGGGGCACGTGGGGATTCAAGGCGACGCC